>JAVMKJ010000209.1:0-51594 GCA_031732855.1 Candidatus Competibacter sp. | reverse complement strand
AACGGCAACGGCAAGCGGCGCTGGACCGGCAAGCCACCGAGCGGGCGGCGGCGATTCTGGGCAAGGGGGGCGCGAACGCCTACGACAAGGCGCTCAAGGCGCTGCCGCCCGATAGTTGCGACTGGTGGCGGGAGTGGATCGAGGACGAAGCGGACAAGGCGAACGCCGACGAACTGGCCGACTTCATCCGCAACCAATTGTTACCGTATTACCGCAACGCAGAAAACCAAGCCCGGCACCAGCCGGCGATCCGGGCGCAAACGCTGGGCGAGGGCTTGCCGGCGCAGCGGCTGGAAAAGTTGAACCGCTACGAAACACACTTGGACCGGAAGTTCGAGCGCACCTTGGCGATGCTGGTGAAGCTGAAAGATCTGCGGGGCGCATGAAACCGGACATCATCAAAACCGGCGCAATGCCAGCAACGCCAAGGGATTCGGCAAGAATCGGTGGAACCGATATCGCAAACTTGCCAAATGATTTCGGCAAATCTCGGAAGGAAAAAAATCATGGGCGGCTTTGGTAGCGGACGCGGGCAACGCGGGAAGGACACAACAAGCGATATGCGGGCGCTGGATATTCGGCGGCTGCAACGCGATGGTCTGCTGATGCCGGGCCGGTGGTTCATGTGGAAATGGTCACGCAACGGTGAAGAAGTGGCTTCCATCCAGATCAGGACAGAAGCCGACCGCGTGATACTCAACTACCGCAGCCGAAGCAATGGCGGCGAGTGGCAACCGATGGAATACCCTGTCACTCTGGAATGGACACCCTGCCACCTTAGCGGGCGGCGGGCGTGGTTTCGTTGCCCAGCGCGGGGATGCGGTCGGCGCGTGGCAATTCTTTTCGGTGGTTCAATCTTCGCCTGTCGGCACTGTCACAAGTTGGCCTATCAGTGCCAGCGGGAAACAGATGATGACCGGGCGATGAGGCGTGCCGACAACATCCGGCGGCGGCTTGGATGGGAGGCGGGGATAGCGAACCCGGCAGGCGACAAGCCCAAGGGAATGCACTGGCGCACCTTTGAACGACTGAAAGCCGAGCATGATGCTTTCGCCAATGCTTCATGGGCGGGCATGGCCGAACGGCTTGGGCTGATGAATCGGCGGCTAGCTGGCTTGGGCCTTGATCCGCTGGATGACCTAGGCCGGGATCGCTGAATCTGTTTCGCAAAATCAGTTGAATCGGCGCTGCCATGACACCGGCACAATCCGCCTTTGTCCGGGAAGGGGTTTCCAGTAGAGTAACGGATTTGGCAATACCAACTTAAAAAGTGCTGGACCATGTTTGAACAAGTCTTCAAGAATATCGACGCCGACCTGCGCAACGAAGCGGGTTGCACCACCGAACTCGACTACACCGAGCAGACCTCCTGGCTGCTGTTCCTCAAGTATCTCGACGGACTGGAGCAGGACAAAGCGATGGAGGCGGAACTGGAGGGGAAGAAGTACACCTTCATCCTCGACGAACCCTACCGCTGGTCATCGTGGGCCGCGCCCAAGGACAGTCAAGGCAAGCTCGACCACAACAAGGCGCAGACCGGCGACGATCTGCGCGAGTTCGTGGATCGCAAGCTGTTCCCCTACCTGCACCGCTTCAAGCTCAAGGCCACCGGCCCGAACACCCTCGAATACAAGATCGGCGAGATATTCGGCGAGATCAAGAACAAGATTCAAAGCGGCTACACCCTGCGCGAGATCATCGACCACATCGACGAACTGCGCTTCCGCTCGCAGGCCGAAAAGCATGAGCTTTCGCACCTGTATGAAGCCAAAATCAAGAATATGGGCAACGCCGGGCGCAACGGCGGCGAGTACTACACCCCGCGTCCGCTGATTCGGGCGATGGTGCGGGTGGTACAACCCAAGGTCGGCGAACGCATCTACGATGGTGCCTGCGGCTCGGCCGGCTTCCTCTGCGAATCCTTCGACTACCTGCGCCAGCAGCCCAAACTGACTGCCGACAATCTCAAGACGCTTCAGGAACGCACCTTCTACGGCAAGGAAAAGAAGCCGCTGGCCTATGTGATTGCGATCATGAACATGATCCTGCACGGCATCGAAGCGCCGAACATCATCCACACCAACACGCTCACCGAGAACCTGGCCGACATTCAGGACAAGGATCGGATGGACGTGATCCTCGCCAATCCGCCCTTCGGCGGCGGCGAGCGCAAGGAAGTGCAGCAGAACTTCCCGATTCGCACCGGCGAGACGGCCTTCCTGTTCCTGCAACACTTCATCAAGATGCTCAAGGCCGGCGGCCGGGCCGGCGTGGTCATCAAAAATACCTTCCTGTCGAATACCGACAACGCTTCGGTGAGCCTGCGCAAGCTGCTGCTGGAATCCTGCAACCTGCATATCGTCCTTGATTGTCCCGGCGGCACGTTCCAGGGCGCCGGCGTCAAGACCGTCGTGCTGTTCTTCGAGAAGGGAACACCGACGCGCAAGGTCTGGTTCTACCAACTCGACCCCGGTCGCAACCTCGGCAAGACCAACCCGCTCAACGACGCCGACCTCGCCGGGTTTGTCGAACTGCAAAAGACCAAGCCTGATACGGAGAAAAGCTGGAGTGTCGATGTCGCGGCGATTGATACCACGACCTATGACCTGTCGGTGAAGAACCCGAACGGCGGCGAGGAAGTTATCCACCGCAGCCTGCAGGACATCATGGACGAGATCGCCGCGCTGGATACCGAGAGCGCCGAGGTACTGGCAAATATCAGGGCGCTGCTATGAAGGCAGGGTGGCAAACCAAGCCCTTCGAGAATTGCATTGAGAAGGTGACCTACACAAACAAGATTCAGCGTAAGGATTTCTTGGAAGCGGGTGCTTTCCCGGTTGTGTCGCAAGAGGATGCCTTCATCAACGGCTACTGGGATGGCGCAGAAGATGTATTTCGGGTCAAAACTCCGCTAGTGGTCTTTGGTGATCACACCAAAGTTCTCAAGTACATCGACTTTGACTTTGTCCTTGGTGCGGATGGCGTCAAGCTGTTGCCACCGAAGGAATTCCTTGTTCCGAAGTTCTTCTACTATCAGTTGCAGACTGCACAACTCGATTCCCTTGGGTATGCACGGCATTACAAGTTACTCAAGGAATTGGAGATCAAATACCCCGACAGAACCGAACAGGATCGCATCGTCGCCATCCTCGACGAAGCCTTCGACGGCATTGCCACCGCCAAAGCCAACGCCGAAAAGAACCTCCAGAACGCCCGCGCCTTGTTTGAAAGCCACCTGCAATCGGTTTTCACGGAGAGGGGTGAGGGGTGGGTGGATCGCACACTCGACAAGGTATGCATCGTGGAAAGAGGTAGTTCACCTCGGCCAATCAAGCACTACTTCACAACGGCAGCGGACGGCGTTAACTGGATCAAGATCGGTGATACAGAAGAAGGCGGGAAGTATGTTTATTCCACTGCCCAGAAGATCACACCGGAGGGAGCCAAACAGTCAAGGTATGTCAAAGAAGGCGACTTCATTCTCACAAACTCGATGTCGCTTGGTCGTCCATACATCATGAAGACCGACGGTTACATTCACGACGGATGGTTTGTGCTGCGTCTTGGTGAAGGCATAGATTCGGAGTTTTTCTATTACCTCTTGTCCTCATCCTATGTTCAGCGTCAGTTTCATACGCTTGCGGCGGGTGCCGTGGTCAAGAATATCAGCGGGGACTTGGTGAAAAAAGCAGTGCTTCCGATTCCACCCTTGGCACAACAGCATGGACTAGCAGAACGGTTTGTGGAGTTTTCAGATGAAACCCAACACCTCGAATCCCTCTACCAGCAAAAGCTGACCGCCCTCGACAACCTGAAAAAATCCCTCCTGCACCACGCCTTTTCCGGCCAACTCTAGGAACGATCATGACTACCGGCCCCGTCCGCTATCACCTCGGCGAGTTCCCGCCCAAAACGCTGGATTGGTCGCGTCTGATCCCCTTGCTTGGCCCCGCCAACGCCGGGTTGGCACGCTACGACGGGCTTCTGTCGGCGATTCCCAATGCACATATTCTCCTGTCACCATTGACGACGCAGGAAGCGGTGCTGTCCTCGAAAATTGAGGGAACGCATGTCACCATTGGCGAAGTGCTGGAAATTGAGGCGGGTGGCGAGTCGGCGGCTTTCACCCAACCCAAGCGCGACGATGCGGAAGAAGTGCTGAATTATCGGCGGGCCATGCGGGCCTGTGTGGGGGAGATGGAACATCGGCCTTTTTCACAGCAGGTTTTGCGTGGCGCTCATGCTTTGCTGATGCAGGGGGTTCGCGGCCGCGATATGGCGCCGGGCAACTATCGCGACGGACAGAACTGGATTGGGCCAAAAGGCTGCACGGCGGAGACGGCGAGTTTCTTGCCTATCCCGCCCGAGCACCTGCGCTCCGGCATGGACGAGTGGGAACGCTACTTCGGCAGCACCGCCGAGCCGGATGTGCTGGTGCAACTGGCGATCATTCACGTCGAGTTTGAGGCGCTTCACCCCTTCAAGGACGGCAATGGCCGTTTGGGGCGGATGTTGATCCCGTTGTTCCTCTACCAGTGCAAACTGCTGACCAGCCCGGATTTCTATATGAGCGGCTATCTGGAGCGGAAGCGTGAGGAATACCAGGAACGATTGCGGGCGGTGTCGCGCGATGGTGACTGGACGGCTTGGTGTGTCTTTTTTCTCGAGGGGGTGCGCGAGCAAGCGGGTGAAAATGAGCGCCGCGCCCGCGCCATACTGGCGCTCTACGACCGTATCAAGACACAGGTGGCCGATCTGACCCATTCCCAGCACACGATGCGGGCTGTTGATTTCCTGTTCCAGTCGCCGATCTTCGGGGCGCCAGCTTTCACCAATTATGCGGATATTCCAAAACCAACCGCCAACCGTATCCTGACGCTTTTGCGAGACGCTGGAATCCTGCTGACCCTAGAAGAAGGGCGCGGCCGGCGACCCGGCATTTACGCGTTCCGCGAACTGCTCAATGTCGCCGAGGGTAGTGAAGTCTTTTGAGTCTCATCAAATAGGCGCAAAGCAAATTGTGTTTCATAAAACTAAGAAAATGAGACGAAAGATTGTTTGTCGCTAACCTGCGAGACACAAGCATGAACGAAGCCGAAACTCGCGCCGAACACATTGACCCGGCCCTTGCTGCGGCCGGCTGGGGCGTGGTCGAAGGCAGCCGCATCCGGCGCGAGTATCCGATCACGCTCGGCCGACTGGAAGGGGCAGGAAAGCGCGGTAAGCCGCTGACAGCGGACTATGTGCTGGAATACCGCAACATCAAGCTGGCGGTGGTCGAGGCCAAGGCGTGGGACAAGGCGCTGACCGAGGGCGTGGCGCAGGCCAAGGATTACGCCGGCAAGCTCGCGCTGCGCTTCACCTACGCCAGCAACAGGCAGGGCATCTACGGCATCGACATGCAGACGGCGGTAGAAGGCGAGATCGCCGCCTTCCCGTCGCCCGATGAATTGTGGAAGCGCACCTTCGCCACCAAGAGCGCATGGCGGGATCGCTTCGCCGCCGTGCCGTTCGAGGACAAAGGAGGGTTCTTTCAGGGCCGCTACTATCAGGACATCGCCATCGAGCGGGTGCTGGCGACCGTCGCGGCAGGGCAGGAACGCATCCTGCTGACGCTGGCGACTGGCACCGGCAAGACCTTCATCGCCTTCCAGATTGCGTGGAAGTTGTTCCAGAGCCGGTGGAATCTGACCGACGCAAAGGGTGAGGGCGCACCAACGCGCCGGCCCCGCATCCTGTTTCTGGCGGATCGCAACATTTTGGCCGACCAAGCCTACAACGCCTTTTCTGCCTTCGATGACAAGGCGCTGGTGCGCATCGACCCGGCAGACATCCGCAAGAAGGGCAAGGTGCCGAAGAACGGCAGCCTCTTCTTCACCATCTTCCAGACCTTCATGAGCGGGCCGGGGGATACTCCCTATTTCGGTGAATATCCGCCGGACTTCTTCGATTTCATCGTCATCGACGAGTGCCACCGGGGCGGGGCCAACGACGAGAGCAACTGGCGCGGCATCCTCGATTACTTTGCCCCGGCCGTACAGCTTGGCCTGACCGCCACTCCGAAGCGCAAGGATAACGTCGATACCTATGCCTATTTCGGCGAGCCGGTGTTCATCTACTCGCTCAAGGACGGCATCAACGATGGCTTCCTGGCCCCGTTCCGCGTCAAGCAGATTTCGACCACGCTCGACGAATACGTCTACACGCCCGACGACAAGGTAGTCGAGGGCGAGGTCGAAGCCGGCAAGCGGTACGAGGAAGCCGACTTCAACAAGATCATCGAGATCAAGGAACGGGAAAGGAAGCGGGTCGAGATTTTCATGTCGCTGATCGATCAGCGGGAAAAGACGCTGGTGTTCTGTGCCACGCAGGATCATGCGCTGGCAATCCGTGACCTGGTCAATCAGATCAAGACCAGCACCGACCCCAACTACTGCCACCGGGTGACGGCTAACGATGGTGCCTTGGGCGAACAATGGCTGCGGGATTTTCAAGACAGCGAGAAGCACATCCCGACGATCCTCACCACGTCGCAGAAGCTCTCGACCGGCGTCGATGCGCGGAACGTGCGCAACATCGTGCTGCTGCGCCCGGTGAATTCGATGATCGAGTTCAAACAGATCATCGGGCGCGGCACCCGGCTTTACGACGGCAAGGACTACTTCACGATCTACGACTTCGCGAAGGCGCACCACCATTTCAGCGACCCGGAATGGGATGGCGAGCCGATCGAGCCGGAAGTATGCGCGAAGTGCCATTCGGCGCCGTGTGTCTGCATCAAGGAACCGCCACCGCTTTGCTATCTCTGCGGCAAGTCGCCCTGTGCGTGTGCGAAAGATCCCTGCCCGAAATGTGGTCAGCGTCCCTGCGCGTGCAAAAAGAAGGCGAAGGTGAAGCTGGCCGACGGCAAGTCGCGCTTGATCCAACACATGGTAGTCACCAGCTTCTGGCACCCGGACGGCACCCCGATGTCGGCGCAGCAGTTCATGGAGGCGCTATTCGGCAAGCTGCCTGACTTCTTCAAGGATGAAGACGAACTGCGGACGCTATGGAGCGCACCCGATACCCGCCGCAAGTTGCTGGAAGGCTTGGCCGAGAAAGGCTTCGGCAAGGATCAACTGGCGGAAATGCAGAAGATCATCGACGCCGAGAAGAGCGACCTGTTCGACGTTCTGGCGCATGTGGCCTATGCCTTGGAACCGCTGACCCGCGAAGAACGGGCGGATCGGGCGATGGCAGTCATCAGCGAGAACTTCAACCCGAAGCAGAAGGTATTTCTCGACTTCGTGCTGTCGCACTATGTGGCGCTCGGGGTTGAAGAACTGGATCAGGCGAAGCTGACGCCGCTGTTGAAGCTGAAGTACCACGATTCAATCCCGGACGCGGTGGCTGATCTCGGTCGGCCGGATGAGATCGGGAAGGTGTTTAGTGGGTTTCAGCGGTATTTGTATGTAGAAGCAAAGCCTCCTTTTGCAGCCTCAACGGTGGGTTGAAATTGCATGACCCAGAGCATTAACACCGATGGTAGCCCCAGCAAACCACAAGCTGGCGAGCGACTTTAACGCTGGGCTGCGCCGTGACGAAGTGGTGCGGGAAGAGGGTTTATAACGAGGCCGACCTAGGCGACAATGACGGCTTTCGTGCATTCGGCTCCAGTCCATCGGCGCGGGGTATCAAAAGAAATAGCGGGTACCTGAGCGGGTATTATACCCGATAACCTGAAACGATTTCCTTATATAACAAAAGGATAGTCGCTTTATGCTGCTGATGATCGACAACTACGACTCCTTCACCTACAACCTGGCGCAGTACTTGGGCGAACTGGGCGAGGAGGTGCGGGTAGTTCGCAACGACCGGATCACCCCGGACGAGATCGCCGGACTTCACCCCGGGCACATCGTCATCTCGCCTGGCCCCTGCACCCCCACCGAGGCGGGGGTGTCGCTGGCCACCATCGAGCGCTTTGCCGGCCAGATTCCGATTTTCGGCGTCTGCCTGGGCCATCAGAGCATCGGCCAGGCCTTCGGCGGGCGCGTCGTTCGCGCCGGTCAGGTCATGCACGGCAAGACCTCGGCCGTCCACCACAATGGCCGGGGCGTATTCGCCGGTCTGCCCGATCCCTTCATGGTGGTGCGCTATCATTCCCTGGTCATCGACAAGGCGACGGCTCCGGACTGTCTGGAAATCACCGCCTGGACCGAGACCCCGGACGGCGGGATCGACGAGATCATGGGCGTGCGCCACCGGGAACTGCCGGTCGAGGGCGTGCAGTTCCATCCCGAGTCCATCCTGACCGAACACGGCCACGCCCTGCTCCACAATTTCCTCAAACGGCACTAACCGTCGCGGAGACCCCCATGTCCCTCACCCCTCAGGAAGCCCTGCAACGCACCATCGAACACCGGGAAATCTTCTACGACGAAATGCTGTCGCTGATGCGGCAGATCATGGCCGGCGAAATCTCACCGGTGATGACCGCCGCCATCCTCACCGGCCTGCGCGTCAAGAAAGAGACCATCGGCGAAATCACCGCCGCCGCCACGGTCATGCGCGATCTGTCCACCAAGGTCCACGTCCCCCCGCCGCACGAGCATTTCGTCGACATCGTCGGCACGGGAGGCGACGGCGCGCACACCTTTAATATATCCACCGCCACCATGTTCGTGGTCGCCGCCGCCGGCGCCCGCGTCGCCAAGCACGGCAACCGCGGCGTCTCGTCCAAGTCCGGCAGCGCCGACGTCCTGGAGGCCCTCGGCGCCCGCATCGACCTCCAGGCCGAACAGGTGGCCGAATGCATCGCCACCACCGATATCGGCTTCATGTTCGCGCCCAACCATCACTCGGCCATGAAGAACGTGGCGCCGGTCCGCCGCGAGATGGCCGTGCGCACCATCTTCAACATCCTCGGACCGCTGACCAATCCGGCCGGCGCGCCAAACCAGCTCATGGGCGTGTTCCACCCGGACCTGGTCGGCATCCAGGTGCGGGTGATGCAGCGGCTCGGCGCGCGACACGTGCTGGTGGTCTGGGGCAAGGACGGCATGGACGAAATCTCGCTGGGCGCGGCCACCCTGGTCGGCGAGCTGAAAAACGGCGAAATTCTGGAATACGAGATCCATCCCGAGGATTTCGGGCTGGCCATGGTCTCCAACCGCGGCATCAAGGTCGAAAGCGCCGAGCAGTCCAAGACCATGCTGCTGGCCGCGCTGGAGAACCAGCCCGGCACCCCGCGCGACATCGTGACCCTCAACGCCGGCGCGGCGCTCTACGCCGCCAACCTGGCCGGCTCCATCGGCGACGGCATCGGGATCGCCCGTGAAACGATCGCCAGCGGCGCGGCGCGGACCAAGCTGGACGAGTTCGTGCGCCACACCCAGCAACTGGCATCATGACCGGTTCGCCCGATATCCTGAAAAAAATCCTCACCCGCAAGGCCGAGGAAGTCGCCCAACGCCGCCGGCGGCTGAACCCAAACGAGCTGAGCCGGCGGGTCGAGGACCTGCCGCCGCCCCGGCCGTTCCTGAACCGCCTGCGACAGACCATCGCCCAGGGCCGCGCGGCGGTCATCGCCGAGATCAAGCGGGCCTCGCCCAGCAGGGGGCTGTTGCGCGACCCGTTCGAACCGGCCGAGATCGCTCGAAGCTACGCCGCCGCCGGAGCAGCGGGCCTGTCGGTGTTGACCGATCGCGACTTCTTCCAGGGCCATGAGGACTATTTAAAGGAAGCGCGGGCGGCCTGCGAGCTGCCGGTGCTGCGCAAGGATTTCATCATCGACCCTTATCAGATTTACGAAGCCCGGCTGATCGGCGCCGACTGCATCCTGCTGATCGTCGCGGCGCTGGAGAATGCCGCGCTGGGGGAACTGGCCCGACTGGCGGAGGATCTGAGAATGGATGTGCTGGTCGAGGTCCACGACGCCCGGGAACTCGAGCGGGCGCTGGCCATCGGCGCCACGCTCGTCGGCATCAACAACCGCGATCTGCGCAGTTTCGAGACCCGCCTGGAGACCACCCTGAGACTGCTGCCCATGATTCCCGATCATTGCACCGTCGTGACCGAAAGCGGGATTCACACCCGGGAGGATGTGGCGCTGATGCGCGCGCATGGCGTCCATGCCTTCCTGGTCGGCGAAGCTTTCATGCGCGCGGCCGATCCCGGCGCGAAACTGGCCGAGTTGTTCGAAGCGCGATGAGCCATCGCCTCCACCGGAACGTTCGAACCACCCCGGCGCCCCGCGCCGTCCCTCCTTGGCCAGGGAGGGGAAAACACTTGCATCCGGGAGAGATATCACGATGAAAACCCGCGTCACCTGGCTGGAAGACATGACCTACGTGGCCCAATCCCCCAGTGGCCACGCGCTGGTGATCGACGGCCCGCCGGAACTGGGCGGTCACAACCTCGGGCCCCGGCCGATGGAAATGCTGCTGATGGGCATGGGCGGCTGCGCCGCGATCGACGTGGTCAACATCCTGCGCAAGGCCCGGCAGGATCTGCGGGGCTGCGAGGTGCAACTCGAAGCCGAGCGCGCCACCAGCGACCCCAAGGTTTTCACCCGCATCCACGTTCACTTCATCCTCACCGGCAAGGAACTGAGCGCCAGGCACGTCGAACGCGCCATTCACCTGTCATCGGAAAAGTACTGCTCGGCTTCGATCATGCTCGGCCAGACCGCCCGGATCGCCCATACCTTCGAAATCCACGAAGCCTGAACGGATTACCGCAAGCCGCAATAATCCTGGTCGCGTCATCCAATCCTGCTATACTCGCGCGCTTTCTGGATTGGGGCGCCGGCGCGCGTCGGCGGAGTTTGGCTTGTTCGCCTGCGGGGAGGGTAGATGGGGTGATTCCTAGGTCGATGCCCAGACTGCGATTGCAGGGCTTCAACAACTTGACCAAGACGCTCAGCTTCAACATCTACGACATCTGCTATGCGGCGACCCCGGAACAGCAGGAACGCTACATCGCCTACATCGACGAGGCCTACAACGCCGAGCGGCTGACGCAGATCCTGACCCATGTGTCCAGCATCATCGGCGCCAACATCCTGAACATCGCCCGACAGGATTACGAGCCGAAGGGCGCCAGCGTCACCATGCTGATTTCCGAGGAGCCGATCGCGTCGGACCGCATCTCCAACACCGAATCGCCCGGTCCGTTGCCGGATGCGGTCGTCTGCCACCTGGACAAAAGCCACATCACGGTCCACACCTATCCGGAAAGTCATCCCGACAACGGTATCAGCACCTTCCGGGCCGACATCGACGTTTCGACCTGCGGACGCATCTCCCCGCTCAAGGCGCTCAACTATCTGATTCACAGTTTCGAATCCGATATCGTCGCCATCGATTACCGAGTGCGCGGTTTCACCCGCGACATAACCGGCAAGAAGCATTTCATCGACCATCAGATCAACTCGATTCAGAACTTCCTCTCGAGGGACACCCGGGAGCGGTATCAGATGATCGACGTCAACGTCTATCAGGAGCACATTTTCCACACCAAGATGATCCTGAAGGACTTCGAGCTGAACAATTACCTGTTCAGCGCCGACAAGCAGGACGTTCCGCCGCGCGAGCAGACGGAAATCGAGCGGCGCGTGCGGCGGGAAATGGCCGAGATCTTCTACGGCGAGAACCTGCACAAGGGCTTGCGGATTTAGAAGCTTTCTAAAAACTGAATATTATTAAATCAATAACTTATATGTGGAAGCGGCCTTGGCCGCGATGGCTGACCCTCATATCGCGGCCAAGGCTGCTCCCACAATCAACAAATTGGTTTTTAGACAGCCTCTCAAACCCAGTAGCTGGTCCCGGTCATCACCTTGGAAGCACCCTTCATCAGCAGGCGAAACGGCAGCGGCAACCGCGCCCCGCCGGCCGCCAGCGCATGGGTGGCGTGCCGGGCCTCGTCTTCCTTCATTTGTTCCAGGATCGCCCGGTCCCGCGAGTCATGGGCCGGCAACCGGTTCAGATGGGAATTCAGGTGTTCGACCACCTGATGCTCGGTCTCCGCCACGAAGCCCAGGCTCCAGCGATCTCCCGCCTTGCCGGCCAGCGCGCCGATGGCAAAGGAACCGGCGTAAAACAGTGGATTCAACACGCTGGCATGGCCGTCCAGTTCCTTCAACCGCGCCTCGCACCAGGCCAGATGGTCGTTTTCCTCGACGGCGGCCCGTTCCATGCGATCGCGTACCTCATCCAGCCGCGCCGTCAGCGCCTGACCCTGATACAACGCCTGGGCACAGACTTCGCCGGTATGATTGACTCGCATCAGCCGCGCCGCCAGTTGCCGTTCGTCCGGCTCCAATTCGGCGGCTGGCGCGTCATCGGCCGGATTGGGTCGGCCGGTCGTCGCCGGCCGGCCGAAAAGGGTGCGGATCGCTTGATCCAGATTGATGAGCAAGGTGTCGACGGGAGTATAGTAACGGGTGGTCATGCGCGCGAGTTAAACCCTGGAGAGGAATGGAAGTGTCCTATTATCGCCATCATGTATTCTTTTGCACCAACTTGCGGGACGACGGATCGCAATGCTGCCAGCAGTACGGCGCTCAGGATGCCCGCGACTACGTCAAGCGACGCGTCAAGGAACTGGGTCCGGCGATTCCCCACAAGGTCCGGATCAACACCGCCGGCTGCCTGGACCGCTGCGCCGAAGGACCGGTCGTCGTGATCTATCCCGAGGAAACCTGGTATACCTACGTCGACCGCGCTGACCTGGACGAGATCGTCGAGGAACACCTGGTCAACGGTCGTTCCGTGGAACGGCTGCGGATCTAGCTGATTTGCCTGCCCCTGCGAGTTCGAGCCCGGCGGTAAAGCCTTGTCAAGCAACCGCCGCTTGGGTAAGATGTGCGACTTTCCAAGCGGACCCGGACTTTTCGGAGCACGTCATAATGAAAACTTTCAGCGCCAAGCCGGCCGAGGTCAAGCGCGACTGGTACGTGATCGACGCCACGGACAAGGTTCTGGGCCGGCTGTCGTCGGAAATCGCGCGCCGCCTGCGGGGCAAACACAAGCCTGAATATACCCCGCACGTCGACACCGGCGACTACATCATCGTGGTCAACGCCGGCAAGGTTCGAACGACCGGCCGCAAAACCACCGACAAATTCTATTATCGGACCACCGGTTACGTCGGCAACATCAAATCCATCTCGCTGGACAAGCTGTTGCGGCAGACGCCGGAGCGCGTCATCCAAATCGCCGTCAAGGGCATGCTGCCCAAGAATCCGCTGGGCCGGGCGATGTTCCGCAAGCTGAAGGTCTACGCGGGTTCCGAACACCAGCACGCCGCCCAGCAACCCCAGCCGCTGGAACTGAATTTGTAACCGGCCGACGTTTTCACGGGAATGGAACAGGCAAGAATGATCGACAATCAACACTATGGCACGGGTCGGCGCAAGACCGCCACGGCGCGTGTGTTTCTGCGGCCCGGCACGGGCAACATCATCGTCAACCAGCGGCCCCTGGACCAATACTTCGGGCGCGAGACCTCCTGCATGGTCGTGCACCAGGCGCTGGAAGTGGCCGACCTCAAGGAGAGGTTCGATATCTACGTGACCGTCAAGGGCGGCGGCATCACCGGCCAGGCCGGGGCGATCCGCCATGGCATCACCCGCGCGCTGATCGAATACGACGAGAGCCTGCGCCCCTCCCTGCGCAAGGCGGGCTTCGTCACCCGCGACGCCCGCGAGGTGGAACGCAAGAAAGTCGGCCTGCGCAAGGCCCGGCGCGCCACTCAGTATTCCAAGCGTTAAACATTCATGGGTTTTTGGGGGATCGTCTAGCGGCAGGACTGCGGACTCTGACTCCGCCAACCTAGGTTCGAATCCTAGTCCCCCAGCCAACTGCAAACCCACCTCGAACGTCAGGTGGGTTTTTTGTTCTAATAATACAATCGCGTTGTTTTTTTGACTACATCGGTAATATTTTGTGTTTTTTTTGAAAATATCAGTTGCATTTGCGCTTCAGAATGCGTATAAATCTCCTCAATGATTTGTGAACGCCCTTTTGTTGTGTACATACAACACAAACCTAGGAGTTTAGCCATGAAAAAGTCTGCTCTTGCGCTGGCCGTTGCCGCTGCGCTGGTTGGTTTCGGTTCCGCCGCCTATGCGGATACCACCCTGTACGGTTCCGCCCGGGTGTCGATTGACTATAACAACCCGGACGCCCCCGACGGCAACAATAATCCCAATACTTCCTTTAACAATAGCTGGGACGTCTACAACAACGCTTCCCGGCTGGGCGTGCGCGGCGAGGAAGATCTGGGGGGCGGTCTGGCGGCCATCTACCAGTATGAATTCGGCGTCGACGTGACCGAAGGCGGTACCGGCTTCAACAGCAACCGTCCGAAGTGGGTCGGTTTGAAGGGCGCCAACTGGGGTTCGATCACCGTCGGCACCCAGTGGACTCCGTACTACAACGTGATCGGCGTCGGCGATATTTTCAACAGCTCCAAGGTCTTCAACTCAAGCGGAGCCCCCGTACTTGGTGGAAGCCCCTCGGCTGTTCCGGTGTTGAACACCTACCTGGGCAACACCTTCGGTCTGCGGATGGACAACAGCCTGATCTACACCACGCCGAACTGGAGCGGTTTCGGCGCTCAGGTGATGTTGGTCATGAACGGCACCTGCCCGCCGGAAGACCCGCAAACCCCATCCGGTCTCTGCAAGCAGGCGGGTTCGGCCGATAACAAGTTGCCCAGCAACTTGAATGGCGACATCGACATGTGGAACATCTCCGCGTCCTACAAGAACGGTCCGTTCTTCTTTGGCGCGACTTACATGGCGCTGGAAGGCCCCGATTTCAACGACTTCTACACCGCACCCAACTACGGTGGCGACCAGTGGGGCGTGGCGGCCGGTTACAACTCGGGCCCGTTCGCCTTCAGTCTGGCCTATGAAAATGGCGACGTGAACACGGTGTACTTCGGCCGTTCCGCGAACATTTACGCGACGGGTCAGTACACCTTCGGCAACAACGTCGTCCGGGCCTCGTACGGTTATCTCACTCCCAACGACGACACGCTCTTTTTCGCCGACGGCACCACCGCCAAACAGGGTGACCTCAACAACTGGGCGCTGGGTTATCAGTACAACTTCAGCAAGCGGACCCGCGTTTGGTTCGAGTACCTGGGCAGCAGCAACTCGGGCGACTACTATGGCGACGTCAACATAATCTCCATTGGTACCCGCGTCGACTTCTGATTCGACTTCCCGAATCAGACTCAAACCAACGGACGCCTTCGGGCGTCCGTTTTTATTGGCGGGTTCGATGGAACTTCGGTCAATCGTTGCGGCGGCGCCAATAAGTTGTATTTTTCATAAAAAAATAGTTGCATTTTTACCGCAATCCGTATATAAATTTTCCCCAACGTCGCTCCAAGATTGTTTTCCCATCAAGCATCTGATTGATCGGAAAGCGAGCTTTGAAGCAAGAATTCAGTTTGCAGACAACTTGGGAATCACGCCATGAAAAAATCCGCTCTCGCCCTGGCAGTTGCAGCCGCTCTCGCCGCCCCCGTCGCGGCTCAGGCCGATACGATCCTGTACGGTTCCGCGCGAGTGTCGGTGGATTATAACGATCAGAAGATCCCTTCTTTTAACGATAATTTCACCGCGTTAACCACCAACACGCAGACCTCCTGGGATGTGGTCAACAATGATTCGCGCCTCGGCGTCCTGGGCAGCGAGGATCTGGGCGGTGGACTGAGTGCGGTCTACCAATACGAATTCGGCGTGGACGTCACCGAAGGTGGCAATTTCGAGAGTAACCGTCCCAAGTTCGTCGGTCTCAAGGGCGGCTTCGGCACACTGACCTTAGGTACCCAGGAAACGCCTTACTACCATGTCGCCGGTGTAACCGACATCTTCAACAGCGGCAAAACGTTCACCCAGACGTTCTGGCTGGGCGGCTCGTTCGACGGCTTTCAGGTTGATTTTTCAAGCAACACGTCACGGGGAGGCGGTGCCCTAACCCGTTATGCCAACAGCGTCTACTACACGACGCCCGAGTTCAGCGGTTTCAGCGCCGAGGCCATGCTGGTCCTGAACGGCGCCCGGAACAGTCCCGATTACTCGAATGGCATCGACGTCTGGAACCTTGCCCTCAAATACAGCAACGGCCCGTTTTTCGCTGGCGTCAGCTACATCCAGCTCGATGGCGACAGCAATGCTTTCCCGATCGATTTAGGTGGCGGCATCGTCCAGACTGCGGATCTCGGCATGAATCAGTGGGTCGTGGGCTTGGGCTATAGCTCGGGTCCCTTCAGCGTGGGCTTCATTTACGAGCAGGGCAAGCTCAACGAGTTTGGCTTGCTGAGCAACCTCCAGTTTAATGGCATCCCCATCGGTGGCGACGACGCCACCAACTACTACCTGACCGGTTCTTACACCTTCGGCAACAACGTGATCAGCGCCGCCTACGGTCAGTTGGATCCGGGCACCACGGGCCTCGGCAAGATCGACAACTACGTCGTGGGCTACCAGTACAATCTCAGCAAGCGGACCCGGCTTTGGGTTGAGTACATCGGCCGCAGCTCCGATCCCACCTACGAGGCATTATCGGTACCTCCCAACACCGCTATCGTCTATACCAATCCTTACGGCGATCAAAACGCCTTTTCGATCGGTACCCGCGTAGACTTCTAATAGCCTGGGCAACAGGCGTAAGGGCGACGGGCCCTGCCTTCGGGTAGCGCCCGTTTTTTATCTCGTCCTTCCTCAAGGTCGAATGACCTGTATCCCTTCGACGGTTCCCAACAACAGCACGTCCGCCGGCCGCAAGGCGAACAGCCCTACCGCGACGATGCCAGCGATGTTGTTCAGCTCGGCCTCCAGTTTGGCCGGCTCGAGTATTTGCAGGTTGTAGACATCAATGATCAGATTGCCGTTGTCGGTGACGACGTTCTCGCGCAGCACCGGCTGACCGCCGCGCTTGAGCAATTCGCGCCCGACATGGCTGCGCGCCATCGGAATCACCTCGACCGGCAGGGGAAATACCCCCAGCACGCTCACCAGTTTCGACACGTCAGCGATGCAAACGAATTTCTCGCTGGCGGCGGCGATGATCTTCTCGCGGGTCAATGCGCCGCCGCCACCCTTGATCATTTGCAACTGGCGATTCACTTCATCGGCGCCATCCACATACAAGGGCAACGGCCCGGCAGCGTTTAAATCAAGCACCGGAATTTTGCAGGCTTTCAAGCGCTGCGTGGTCGCCTCGGAACTCGATACCGCCCCCTCGATCCGGTGCTTGATGCGGGACAGGGCATCGATAAAATAACCGACCGTGGACCCGGTACCGACCCCCACGACCGTATTGTCTTCGACGTACTCCAGAGCCGCCTCGGCGGCGCGCTTCTTCATGTCCTCGGTAGACATGGACCGTTCTCCTCTGCATTGCGCTGATCGACCATCATGCACGACTATATCAAAAGGATTCTCACCGCCCGCGTCTACGATGTCGCCATCGAATCGCCGCTGGAGGTCATGAGCCGGCTCTCACGGCGCCTGAACAACCGGGTGCTGCTCAAGCGCGAGGACTTGCAGCCGGTGTTCTCGTTCAAGCTGCGCGGCGCCTACAACAAGATCGCCAAGCTGCCGCGCGAGGCGCTCGACCAAGGCATCATCTGCGCCTCGGCCGGCAATCACGCCCAAGGCGTCGCCCTGGCCGCCCAACGGCTCGGCGCGCGGGCCACCATCGTCATGCCGCGCACTACCCCCGCCATCAAGGTGCAGGCGGTGCGCGACCGGGGGGGAAAAATCGTGCTGTTCGGCGATACCTACGACGAAGCCTACCAGCACGCCCGGCAACTCGAAGCGGAAAAGGGCATGACGTTCATCCATCCTTACGATGACCCGGACGTCATCGCGGGCAATGGCACCATCGGCATGGAAATCCTGCGCCAGCACCCCGATCCCATCGAAGCGATCTTCATCGCGGTCGGCGGCGGCGGCCTGATCGCCGGTGTGGCAGCCTACGTCAAGTTCCTCCGGCCGGAAATCCGGATCGTCGGAGTCGAACCGGACGACGCCGCCTCGATGCACGAAGCCCTCAAGCACGATCGGCGGGTGACCCTCGATCGAGTGGGCCTCTTCGCCGACGGCGTAGCGGTCCGACAGGTAGGCGAGGAAACCTTCCGGCTGGCGCGGGAACTGGTGGATGACATCATCGTGGTCTCCACCGACCAGATCTGCGCCGCCATCAAGGACATCTTCGACGATACCCGCTCCATCGCCGAACCGGCCGGCGCGCTGGGGATCGCCGGCATGAAAAAGTACGTGGAGCGTACCGGCGTCACCGGCGCCCGTCTGATCGCCATCAACTGTGGCGCCAATATCAACTTCGACCGCTTGCGTCACGTCGCCGAACGAGCCGAACTGGGCGAACTGGGGGAAGCGCTGCTGGCGGTGACCATCCCGGAACAGCCCGGCAGCTTCCGCCGGTTCTGCCAAACCATCGGCAAGCGTTCCATCACCGAATTCAACTACCGTTACGCCGATTCCCGGCAGGCCCAGGTGTTCGCCGGTATCCAGCTCAGCGAGGGCGAGGAGGAAAAGAATCGAATCATCGACACCCTGCGCGAGCACGGCTATCCGGTGACCGACATGAGCGACAACGAAATGGCCAAGCTGCACGTGCGCTACATGGTGGGCGGCCACGCCCCCGGCATCCAGGATGAAATTCTCTATCGATTCCAGTTCCCCGAACGACCGGGCGCGCTTCTGAAATTCCTGACCGGGATGGCGCACGACTGGAACATCAGTCTGTTCCACTACCGCAATCACGGCTCCGACTATGGCCGGGTGCTGGTCGGCATTCAGGTCCCGGAAGCGGAGCGGCCACAGTTTCAGCAGTACATCCGCCGGCTCGCCTATCCGTATTGCGAGGAAACCGACAACCCCGCCTACCGGCTGTTTCTGGGCGACCACGGCTAAAGCGGTTCATCCTCCAGTCCCAGGACAAATGCCCATTGCGCCGCGGTCACCGGCAATACCGACAGCCGATTGCCCCGGCGCAGTAGAGCGAAATCGCCAAGGGCGCCTTGATGGCGCTTCAGTTCGGCAAGCGCAACCGCCCGTCGCAAGCACCGGACCAGTCGCACGTCAACCCGATACCAGCGGGGATTATCCGGCGTGCTGGCGGGGTCGTGGTAGGGACTGGCCGGATCGAACGCGGTTTCGTCCGGATAGCCTGCTCGCGCCACTTCGACGATCCCGACGATACCCGGACTCGCCGTGCCGGAGTGGTAGAAAAACGCCCGATCACCCAAGCGCAAACCGTCTCGAAGGAAGTTGCGAGCCTGGTAGTTGCGCACCCCTTCCCACGGCGTCGTCTGGCCCGGAGCGGCTTCCAGATCGGCGATGCCGAACACCGTCGGTTCGGATTTCAGCAGCCAGTAGCCCATTACCCCTCCACCCCGACCGTTCTGGAAAAAACATAGAGCGCCTTTTCCGTCGCGGCGGCGTCCAGCGGCACGTCCCAGGGCTGACGGATCAGTTCGGCGACCTGCTGGAATTCATAGCCCAATCCCAGCAGGCGGGGCCGGTTGCCGGGACAGTCGGGAGCGCGCAGGAAGGCGAAGCTGCGGTCGTAGAATCCCCCGCCCATGCCCAGGCGGGTACCCGCCGGATCGAAGGCCACCAGCGGCGCCAGAACCAGATCCAGCTCCGCGGGTTGCAACCATTCCAGCGGCGACACCTCGGGTTCGGGAATATTGAACCGGTTGCGGCGCATCGGCGCGCCGGGCCGACAAGGCGCAAACCGAAGCGATTGCGACGGCGGGTCGGCCAGCACGGGCAGATAGATGGACTTGCCCATGGTCCGAACCCGTTCCAGCAGGGATGCCGGGTCCAGTTCGCCATCGCAGGCCCAGTAACCGGCAATCCGGTTTGCACCGGCAAGCACCGGCCAATCGATCAACCGGCTGGCGACCGCCAACGCCGCATGCAGTCGCTCCGCGGCGGACAAGACGCGGCGCCGGGCCCGCAACCGCTGGCGAAGTGGGTGCGTGTCGGTGGTCACGGATCGCGAAGAAACAAAAAAGCAAAGGCGACGCGGTCGCGTCGCCAAGACTGACTACGAAGGAGAGGGCGTCCTCCGCCCGTGCCGTATGGGGCCTTCGCCCTTGAACCGTGCGGCTCAAGTGGGGGAACAGAGCGGTGTATCAGGCTTTCCGCGGGGTGGCGGACGTGCACACCAACACCGACCACCGTGCTCCCGGGGTATAATCATATTAGGATCAAGGGGTTACCCGGCCCGATTCTCGAACACCGCAGAGAACGCCCGAACTGAAAACGGCTTAACGCGAAAATATTATAGCTCAACCGGCGTGGCTTTGCTAAGGACCCCGTCAACTTTCCGCAATAAATCTTCCACCTGGCGCTTGGTGACCCTGTCGGTCTCGACCGACTGCCGTTGCTGCCGTAACAACTCATGGCTGAGATTGAGCGCCGCCATCAACGCAATCGCTTCCAGGGTCAGCGTCTTGCCGCCGTGGTCGCGGATTTCCTGCATTTTTTCGTCGAGGCAGCGGGCCGCTTCCAGCAATTCATCCCGCTCGGACGGCAGGCACGAGAAGCGATATTCATAACCGATCAGGCGCACGGTGACGCTCGTCGTTTGCTGGCTCACGAGGTTTGCTCCAGATCCCTCAGGCGCACGATCATGGCCTCGATGCGGGCACGCGACTGCTCGTTCCTGTCGTGCAGAGCATCGCGTTCGACTTGCAGCGCCTCGTTCCGTTCGCGCAGGGCCAGATTCTCCCGCTCCAGGTCCTCGTGGAATCGCAGCAAGCGGTCCACCCGCTCGGCGAGCAGGGCCAAGCCGGTAATAGCGGTTTCGGGCGGGTCATCGAGGTCGCCCAATCCGGCTGGCGCGGCATTTTCATAAAGGTCATCGTCTTCCATGGGAAATACTATAGATCGGCGGTTCCAACCGGGTCAATTTCAACCTTGCTTTCGGGGTCCGATCCCGGAATGTTAGGATGGCGTATCGCTGCTTCACTCTCCGGCCTGGAGTCTTTCATGCCTTCCACCCACCTGCCCTTATTCGAACGCTTGACCCGCTTGCTCGACCCCCTCAATCCGGCCGAACTGCACGGGCTGCTCTGCGGTCTCCTTTGCGCCGACGCGGCTCTGGATTGCGACCGGTGGGTGCGCCACGTCCGCGAAGTACTGGCCGACGATGTCGAATTTTCCCAGCCCGTTCGCGATCTCCTGTCGAAACTGCTCGAATACGGCATCGCCCAGTTGAACGCTCCGGACTGGTCCGTGACCCTGTTACTGCCCGACGACGACGCCCCGCTCTCCCAGCGGGTCGATGCGCTTGGGGCCTGGTGCCAGGGCCTGCTGTACGGCCTGGGGCTGGGTCAGGCGAAACCGCGCGATATATTTTCCGAGGAAAGTCGGGAATTCCTGCGCGATGCGACGAAAATCGCCCAGGTCGGCCTCGACTCCGACGAACCCAGCGAAGTCGACGAAATCGCCTATGCCGAACTGGTCGAATACCTGCGGGTCGGACTGTTGACGATCCATCAGGATCTGCGCCATTCCGCCACCCCGGATCCTTCCCTCCTCCACTGAATCCGAAACCGTTGCCGATGCTCGCCCGCGCCATACCGTCCTCCACGTTTGCCCGCCGTCGCCGCACGCTCATGGAACGCATGGGGCCGGGCTCGGTCGCCCTGCTGCCCGCCGCGCCCTCCGCTCCTCGCAACCGGGACGTCCACTATCCGTACCGGCAGGACAGCGATTTCTACTACCTGACCGGTTTCCCGGAACCGGAAGCCCTCGCCGTCCTGATTCCCGGCGGCGAGCAGGAATTTCTGCTGTTCTGCCGCGATCGCGATCCCCAGATGGAAATTTGGCACGGTCGCCGGGCCGGGCCGCAAGGCGCGATGGAGCGCTACGGCGTCGACGACGCCCACCCCATCGCGGAGATCGACAAACGACTGCCGCCGTTGCTGGAAAACCGGGAGCGGGTGTTCTACGCCATCGGCTACAATTCGGATTTCGACCGGCGGGTGGTGGACTGGATCGGCCAGGTCCGCGCCAAGGCCCGCTCCGGGGTACGGGCGCCGGTCATGTTCGTCGCCCTCGAACACCTCCTGCACGCCATGCGCCTGCGAAAGGAGCCGGAGGAAATCGCGGTGATGCGCGAATCGGCCCGCATCGCCGTCGAGGCGCACTGCCGAGCGATGCGGTCTTGCCGGCCGGGAATGATGGAATACGAGATCGAGGCGGAAATCCTGCGGACCTTTCTCCGCAACGGCGCCGGCTGGTCCTACCCCGCCATCGTTGCCGGCGGCGATAACAGTTGCATCCTGCATTACACCGAGAACAACGCTCGACTCCAGGATGGCGACCTGCTGCTGATCGACGCCGGCGCCGAGGTGGATGGTTACGCCTCGGACATCACCCGCGCCTTCCCGGTCAACGGCCGCTTCTCCGACGAGCAGCGCGCGATTTACGACCTGGTTCTCGCCGCTCAGAAGGCCGCCATCGACAAGGTCCGGCCCGGCTGCCGTTTCAACGAACCGCACGACGCGGCGGCGCGCGCCCTGACCGAGGGACTGGTGGAACTCGGCCTGCTGCGGGGCGATGCGGACGAACTCATCAAGGCGGAGCAGCACAAGCAGTTCTACATGCACCGCACCGGCCACTGGCTGGGCATGGACGTGCACGACGTCGGCGACTACAAGACCGGCGATGACTGGCAGGTATTCGAGCCCGGCATGGTCACCACCATCGAACCCGGCCTCTATATCCCCGCCGGCAGCAAGGTTGTCGATGAGAGCTGGGCGCGATTGGGCGTCCAGCTCGAAGCCGATCTGGACGAGCGCTGGTGGCGGATCGGCATCCGCATCGAGGACGACGTCTTGGTCACGGAGGGGGAGCCGGAGGTGTTGACCGCGGCGGCGCCCAAGGAAATCGATGAGATCGAGGCGTTGATGCGGGAGGGCCGATGACTGAAACCGACTACGACCTTCTGATCGTCGGTGGCGGCATGGTCGGCGCCAGTCTGGCCTGCGCGCTGGCCGGCCTGGACCTGCGCGTCGGCCTGGTTGAAGCGGCGCCGCCGACCGTCAGCGAACATCCCAGCTACGACGACCGCACCATCGCCCTGGCCCAGGGAACCCGGCGCATCTTTCAGACGCTGGGCCTGTGGGAAACGCTGGGACCAGGCGCCACGCCAATCCAGCGGATCCACATCTCCGAACGCGGTGGTACCGGCTTCGCCCATCTCGACAGCCGCGACGAGGGCGTGGAGGCGCTCGGTTACGTGGTCGAGGCACGGATGATCGGCGCGGCGCTGCTGGCCAAACTGCCCGGCCTGAACGGCGTCGAACTGCTGTGTCCGGCCCGACTGGAACAGATCGCCGTCGAACCGGAGGCTGCCTGCGCCACGATCCGCTTCGGCGGCGAGGAGACCGTCGAACTGCGCGCCCGATTGCTGGTGGCCGCCGACGGCGCCCGCTCGCCGGTGCGCGAGCAGCTCGGCATCGCCGCCCTGCGCTGGGATTACGGCCAGCAGGCGGTGATCGCCAACGTCACCCCGACTCTGCCCCACGACAACATCGCCTACGAGCGCTTCACCGCGGATGGCCCGGTGGCGTTCCTGCCCATGACCGACCATCGCTGCGCGGTGGTCTGCACGGTAAACGATCCCGAAGTGCCGGCGGTGATGGAATTGGACGACGCGGGTTTTCTCGCCCTGCTGCACGACCGCTTCGGCGACCGGCTGGGACCGTTGCGGCGGGTGGGCCGCCGGCAAGCCTATCCGCTGTTCCTGCTGAAAGCCCGCGAACACGCCCGCGAGAGGGTCGCGATCATCGGCAACGCCGCCCACACCCTGCACCCCATTGCGGGACAGGGTTTCAATCTCGGCATGCGCGACGTGGCGGCGCTGGCCGAGGTGATCGCCAACGCCCATCGGGCCGGCGAGGATATCGGCGATCTGGTGGTGCTGAACCGTTACGCCGACTGGCGGCGCTGGGACCAGCGGCAAACGATTGCTTTTACGGACGCACTGAACCGCTTGTTCGCCAATCCGCTGCCGCCGATCCGCGCCGCCCGCAATCTGGGGCTGCTGGCCTTCGACCTGTGCCCGCCGGTCAAGCGGCTGTTCGCCCGGCAAACGATGGGGCTGGACGGACGTTTGCCGAAACTGGCGCGGGGATTGCCGCTGACGGCGTGAACCCGATCTCTCCTCGCCCTTTGGGAAAGGGGCCGGGAGTGAGGACGCAAAGGATGAACAACATCAACACCGACTACGATATCGTCATCGCTGGAGGCGGCATGGTCGGCTCGGCGCTGGCTTGCGCGCTGGGCGATGCCGACCTGAAAATCGCCCTGCTGGAAAGCGCGCCCCTGGAGCGCGTCCGGCCCGGTGAAGACCTCGATATGCGGGTTTCCGCCATCAACCGCGCCTCGCAATGCATTTTCGCCGCGGTGGGCGCCTGGGATGGGATGACCGCCTGGCGGGTCAGTCCGTTCCGCGACATGCGGGTGTGGGATGCGACCGGTTTCGGCCGGATTCATTTCGACAGCGCCACCCTCGGCGAACCCTTGCTGGGCTGGATCGTCGAGAACCGGGTGATCCAGTTCGCCCTGCTGGAACGGGCGCGGCAACTGCCGGCGGTGGACCTGCTCTGTCCGGCGATCCTGGAAACCGCGCAACCCCTGGCCGCCACCGGCTGGCGGGTATGGCTGAACGACGGACGCGAACTCACCGCCCGGCTGCTGGTCGGCGCGGACGGGGCGCAATCCAGAGTCCGGCAACTGGCCGAAATCGACACCGGCGGCTGGGGTTACGATCAGAAAGCCGTGGTCGCCAACGTGCGCGCCGCCGAATCGCACCAGGAAACCGCCTGGCAACGATTTCTGCCCACCGGCCCGCTGGCTTTCCTCCCGCTGCACGACGGGCGCTGCTCCATCGTCTGGTCCACCACGCCGGAACAGGCCGACGCACTGCTGGCTCTGGATGAGCCCGCATTCGCCGAGGCGCTGGCCGAGGCGTTCGACCGGCGGCTGGGATCGATCGTCGAGGTCGGGCCACGCGGCGTCTTTCCGTTGCGCCTCCAGCACGCCCGCGCCTACGTCAAACCCGGCCTCGCCCTGATCGGCGACGCCGCGCACGTGGTCCATCCGCTGGCCGGACAGGGGGTCAATCTGGGACTGCTGGACGCGGCGACGCTGGCCGAGGTGGTGCTGGATGCGCTCGCCGCCGGCCAGGATTTCGCCTCGTTCAAAACGCTGCGCCGCTACGAACGCTGGCGCAAGGGCGACAACCTGTTGATGCTGGGCATCATGGATGGCTTCAAGCGGTTGTTCGGCGCGTCGCTGCCGCCGGTCGGACTGCTGCGCAACGTCGGTCTCAACCTGACCGACGCCGCCACGCCGCTCAAGAGCCTGATCGCTCGCCGGGCGATGGGGTTGGCAGGCGATCTGCCGCGACTGGCGCGGGCCGCCGGCTGAATCATGCCCGAACAGCGACTCTGCCGCCTGGACGACCTCGTCGAAGGTCAAAGCAAAGGCTTTATCGTCAGCCCCGATGCCCGTTACGCCGATATCCTGGTGGTGCGCACGCGAACGGGGATTTACGCCTATCGCAACCGTTGCCCGCACACCGGCGCGCCGATGGAATGGGAGTCCGACCAGTTTCTCGACTACACCAACACCTTGATTCAATGCGGTATTCATGGCGCCCTGTTCCGCATCGAGGATGGTTATTGCGTGACCGGACCCTGCGCCCGGCAATCCTTGCGCCGTATCGCCGTGGCCGAACGGGAGGGCTGGCTGGTCGTGCTCGAATCGCCGGAATCGATCCGTGACTGAACCGCCCGTCATCGAGGTCGAAGGCCTCAGCAAGCACTACGGCCCGGTACGCGCCGTGGACGGAATCCGTTTCGCCATCGCCCGCGGCGCCACCTGCGCGTTGCTGGGCGGCAACGGGGCCGGCAAGACCACCACCATCGCCATGCTGCTCGGGCTGCTGTTGCCGACCGACGGTCGAATCCGCATCCTGGGCGAGGACGTGCCGCGCCGTCGCCAACGGGTGCTGCCACGCATGAATTTCTCTTCGCCCTACGTGGATTTACCCCAGCGGCTGACGGTGGCGGAAAATCTGACCGTCTACGCCCGTCTGTATGGAGTGCGCCGGATCCGCGAGCGGCTGGCGGCGCTGGGACAGGATTTGGACATCGACGCATTTTTTCAGCGCCCCTACGGCAGCCTGTCCGCCGGCCAGAAAACCCGCGTGGCGCTGGCCAAGGCGCTACTGAACGAGCCGGAAATTCTGCTGCTGGACGAGCCGACCGCCTCGCTCGACCCCGACACCGCCGACCGGATGCGCGGCATTCTCACCGACTACCAGCGGCGCAGCGGCGCGACCCTGCTGCTGGCCTCGCACAACATGAGCGAGGTGGAGCGGCTCTGCGACCAGGTCATCATGCTGCGGGCGGGCCAGATCGTCGCCACCGGCGCCCCGCGCGAACTGATCCACCGCTACGGCCGCAAGGACATGGAAGAGGTGTTTCTCGACATCGCCCGGGGCATTCGGAGCGGGGAGGTGCTGGAGTGACTGGGATTTCGCCGTCCCGCATCGGGGCGCTGGCGCTGCGCTATCTCTACCTGTTACGGAGTTCCTGGATTCGCATCATCGAACTCGCCTACTGGCCGACCGTACAGATGATCCTGTGGGGCTTCATCTCCCAGTATCTGGCGGGTCACAGCGATGCGTTGACTCAGGCGGCGGGCTTGCTGCTGTCGGGCGTGCTGCTGTGGGACATCCTGTTCCGCAGCCAGTTGGGCGTGTCGGTGGTGTTCTTCGAGGAGTTGCATTCCCGCAATCTGGGGCAATTGTTCATCAGCCCGCTGCAACCCATCGAACTGATCCTGGCGCTGATCCTGGTGAGCCTGGCGCGCACCCTGATCGGAGTCGGCTTCGCCGTCGCGCTGGCGATTCCGTTCTATGGGTTTAATCTGTTCGACCTCGGACCGCCGTTGATCGGGTTTTTCCTCAACCTGCTGATGATGGGCTGGGCCATCGGCCTCCTGGTGTCGTCCTTGGTGCTGCGCTACGGGATGGGCGCGGAAAGCATCGCCTGGGCGGCCATCTTCGCCCTGGCGCCCCTCTGTGGCATTTACTACCCCGTCGCCACCCTGCCCGTCTGGCTGCAACCGCTGGCCTGGGCGCTGCCGGCCAGCCATGTGTTCGAGGGGATGCGGGCGGTGCTGCTGGATCATGCATTCCGGCTGGATTATCTGCTGTATGCCCTGCTGCTGAACGCCGGCTATCTCGGCCTGGGTATCGGCGTGTTCCTGGCCACCGTCCACAAGGCGCGGGAGCGGGGTTTGCTGTTGCAGTCGGGGGAGTAGCCACCCACCGGCGCCTCCTTGCGTCACGACTCCCCGATCGTTCCGCCCAGCGCCCCGAACGCGCTCGTCCCCATGACCATGTAGACCGGTTCCAGCGCCTCCAGCGGCGACGCTTCCCCACGCCAGAATGGAAACGGCCCCAGCCGCCGCAACAGGGCGGCGGCCTTGGCGGGCGCGACCAGCGGGCCGGTCGCGGTCTCCGGCAGTGTGGGCACGGTCCAGAAAATCAGGGGATCCTCGGGCAGCGGTTCGGGTTCCGCCAGCGGCCAGCCGTCGTCGTCGCCCGCCACCTCCCCCAGTTGCGCCAGCAGCGCCTCCCGCTCCATCCCGCGCAGCCGGAACATCAGGAAGGGATCGCGATCGAAGGCCTCGCCGAGCAGATAGTAGACGGCGGCGATGTGCTTGCAGGGATTGGACCAGTCCGGACAGGAGCATTCGGTCTTCAGATCGCCGTGGGTCCTGGGAAACAGCGACAGCCTCTGGGCCTGAAAGACCTCCTCGATATCCGTCGGCATCTCTCCGGCCAGCAGCTTGGCGCCGAAGCGCGCCTCCGCCGCCATCGCCTCCGTCAGCTTCCGCCAGTCGGCCGGACTCAGCGGCTTGAGCTGGATGCCGACCTGATAGGGTCGGGGCCGCGAGCCCTGCACCCTGGCCTTCACCTCGCCGGGGGCGATCTGGATGTCCAGCACCTGGCCCTGACGGGCGTAGCTGCGTCCCCGTCCCAGCCGGGCGCCGATGTTGAAGCTCTCCAGCACCGCGATCCAGCGTTTGGCCCACCAGCGGCTGGCGAAATCGCCGCGCTGGCTCTGCGCCTTGATGCCGCCGCTGACCTGGCGGGGCCGGCTCGGTTCATAGTAGTCGTAATAGCCCACGTTCGATCCTCCACGGCCTCGGTGCACAATTGGAACCGGTTTTTCAAATCATCGTACATCGTACAAGAAACCCTATTCATCAATTTTCCCCTGCCGCCAAGATCGCGTCATTCGGCCTCGAACCCGTGGCTGGAGAACTTCAATGACCGGCTGTTCTCGGTGACGGTGCGCACCACCTGATCCGGGGCGCCGTTGGGAATCTCCGCCTGGATTTCCAGCGTCACCCGGACAGTCGCCCCGACCAGACCGGCCAGATGCGCCACGATTTCGTCGGCGATGCGACTGGCGTCGCGGCCCACGCGGGTGGGATCGAGGACGGCGCTGCCGTGGAAGCGTTTCGGCTTCGCCGCCACGGGTTGAGACTCCTTTGGCGGGTTGCCAGCCAGCGGGGTGGATACGGTTCCAGGGCCGCCCCAAGTCGGCGTTTCCCGAGCGCCCCCCGGTGCAGCGGCCGCGCGCGCGGCATCCAGTTGGTTTGCTGCGACGTCCGGCTTCACGACCAGTCCGGGCGCATGGGCATCGGCCAGCGTCACCATCTGCCCACCGCGCAAGCCCTGATAGCGGCCCGCACCCTCGTCGAAACTGTCGGCAAAGGCAAAGCTGTCCTGCGACCAGGTGAGCAGATTCACGCCGTCGCTGATGGCATGGAGCAGCACGGTCGAATCCTTGAGACGGGGCAGGTAAAGATAGCGGGCGAAATCCTCGACCAATTGTTTCACGGCCACATGGTCGCCGCGCCAAAGCGGAATCTTGTCGAGTTCCATCTTCAGGCGCGTCGAGGCGAAACTGGTGAGGTACAACTCGTCGGCGCGCAGTTTCTTGCTGGCGCGCACCGCCAACGCATCGGCGCCGGAGAGGCGCAGCGCTTCCCAAGCCACGGCAGCCTGCGGCGTGCTTTGCACCGGCACCAACAGCCACTGGTAGGTTTCGGGCAGCCGCGCGGTCACGGCGCCCTCGGCGGCGGTTCTCTGGGTTTCGGCCTGGGTTACCTGGAAGGGTGACAGGTTGAGATTCTTCTGCTCATCCAGAATCGACTGCCAGGCCAGATACTTCCGCACCGCTTCGTCCAAATCCTGCAAGCGGGTCTTGTCCGCCGCCAGAAACACCAGCGTATTACGGTAGAGGCGCGGCGTGTTGCCCCGGTTTTCGAGAATGGCTTTGGCCGCCACCTCGGCCGGATTGCCGGCTTCCTTGCTGTAAGGATGCGCCGTGCCCAGCACCACCAAGCGCGCTTCCAGATCGTCAAGAACGCCAGAGCCATCCTTTGGCATTTCGTGAATGCGGGCGAAGTCCCCCTTGGTCTGCAAATCCTTGCGCAGGCGTTTTTCCAGTTCGGTCACCACCTTGTCCGGCTCGCGCTTCAACTGGTCGGCGCGGTCCTCGGCCAGCTTGGTCACCGTCGGCTGAGTCGAGTACCAGTAGTACGGCCCGTCCTGGTAGAGATAGGTCGCGGCGCTCGCCATGCGGCGCAGGGCATCGCCAAACACGGCGGGCGACTCACCGGGCATCACGCAGCCCAGCTTCACGCGCCGGTCTTCGATGCCCTTGTGCGCGGCGGCCGTGGTCGGCGCCGAGCCCAGGTAGATCGCCCGCGCCACCCGGCGGCAGGCCGAAAATTTGCCGAGATTGGGCAGTTCGCCATCGAGCTTGAGCGGCAGGGAGTTCGAGCCATCGACATCCTTCTCGATCACCGGCACCCAGTTGTCCGAGAGATAGCGCGTCAGTTCCGACTGCACGCGCGGGTCGTCGATGGCGACGTTGGCCGGCAAAATCAGCGGATTGCGGTCGCCTTTTTCCCACAGGCTGTGAATGACCGCCGCCATCAGCCGCAGCACGCCGCGCGTGCGCTGGAATTTGATCAGCGTGGACCAGTCGGTATAGAGCCGGTCGAAGATTTCCGGGTGGATCGGGTAGGCGGCCTTGATCCGCTTTTCGTATTCGGCATCGCGGGTTTCGGGCGGAAACTCGGCCTGCTGCGTGCGGTAGAAATCGGCGAAGGCGCGGGCCACCACATCGCGCTGCTTGAACTGCTCGGGGTCCGCCAGCGGCTGGAACAGGCGGCGGCGGACGATCTCGAAGCCTTCCTCGGCGCTGGCGGGGCGCCACGACGATTCCACCCGGCCCACCACGTTGCGCAGCCGATCCAGCGCTTCGCGACCGCGCGTGCCGCCCACTTCCACATCGTCCGGGAGCGCGGGCGTCCCGCCCGCATGATCCGAGGCCGGCAGGCTGATCACCAGCAGGCAGTTTTTCGCCAGCTTGGCCGATTCGGTCAGCACTTGGGCGAAAGTGAATTGGGTTTCAAAGCCGCCCGCCGGCAGGTCGCTCTGGTCGTGCAGTTGGCGCGCGTAGGCCACCCATTCGTCGACCAGAATCAGGCAGGGGCCGTATTCGTTGAACAGTTCGCGCAGCACGTCGCCGGGGCTGGTGGCCTTTTCGTCGTCGGCCCGAACGCGGACATAGGCGCGTCGGCCACCCAGTTGATACGCCAGCTCGCCCCACAGCGTGCGCGCCACCGTGCCGTCGGCTTTCACCGACGGACTGCCCGGTGAAATCTTGTTGCCCACCAGCACCACCCGGTTGGCTTTGGGCACGGTGCGGGTTTCCGCCGCCGCCAGAACGGTATCGACGCCCGCCAGCTCGGTGGGCGCAATGCCGGAAAACAGGTGATACAGCGCCAGCATCGAGTGCGTCTTGCCGCCACCGAAGTTGGTCTGCAACTGCACCACGGGGTCGCCGCTGCCGGTGGTCAGGCGCCGCGCCGCGCCGGCCAGCATCTCCTTCAGGCTTGCGGTGAGATAGGTGCGGCGGAAGAATTCGACCGGATCGCGGTACTCCGGAGCCCCTTCTCCCAAATACACCTGCCACAGGTCGGCGGCGAACTCCGCCTGCTGGTAGCGGCCGCTGGCCACGTCCTCGTGCGGCATCACCACTTCGCGCCAGGGCTTGAGGCTGCCGGTCACGCCGCTTTCGATGGCGATGCCGGCGGACTTGCGCTTCTCGCCGCGCGCCTGCTCGTCGAAGCGCACCCGCAGCAATTCCATCTTCATCTTTTCAACGTCGTCCGCCTGCGGCGCCGAAACGGAGGACAGCAGGCGCTCGGTGGAATCGAGCGCGCGGTAGGCGTCGTCGCTGGAGAAGGGTTCCTGGTGCGCCCACTTGTTGCGCCAGTCGCGGATTTCGGAAACGAGGCCGCGCTCGGCAAAGCCCAGCGTCTTGCGGAACACCTCGTTCCAGGTTTCCCACATCAGCTTGAGCAGCGCCGAGGCATCCCATTCGGTGATGCGCTTGTTGGCGAGGAGCGGATCATCGACGAAACCCCTGATTTTTTGCATCGACAGCGCATTGGCGGCGATAGCGGCCTTGACCTCGCGCTCGACGAAGGGCGCCAGGCCCGCCTTCAGTTGTTCCAGCGCCTTGCCGACGCGCTCGTGGTTGGTGATGGCCATGGTTATTCTTCCTGCCTTTCGAGCGATTCCAACTGTTCCAGCAACGCTGGAAGCGACTCCCGCGCCGTTTTCCAGAGCACGTCCAGGTCTACATCGAAATAGGCATGCACCAGCCGATTCCGAATGCCGACCGCCTCCCGCCACGGGATACCGGGGGCAACCTGCCGCGCCTCCGGCGACACTCGGCCAGCGGCCTCCCCGATGATCTCGATCGCATGAATTAACGCAAAACGCAGCATCTCGTCCGCATCGAGATCCTCCCTTCGCCTTCCCGCGACAAAGCGCGCCACTGAACTGGCGGCATCCCGCATGTGCCCAATCCGAATCCGGTCTTCAGGCTGCATATTGCACCTCGGCCATGCGCACCACTTCATCTCGGAAATAACGCGACAGATCACCCGCCGTGCGCAAATCGACCTTCTTGCCCAGCAGTTCGGAGAGCTCGATTTCCATTCCGGCAATCCCAAACAGCGACGGGATATGCTCGGGGTCGAACTCCACCAGCAGGTCGATATCGCTGTCCGGCTTCGCCGTACCTTTGAGTTGCGAGCCAAACAGGGAAAGGCGGCGAATGTGGTGGGTCTCGCAAAAGCGGGCCAGGGTGGCTTCGTCGAGATTCAGGCTTAGATGCATGACTTCGGTCTCCGAAAAGGATTATTCCTGATCGAACAAGTCGTCGCTGCCGATTGCTGCGGCGCGCGGTTTTTCCCGCGCCAGCCGGGTGATTTCCGGCCAGCTTTGCACCAGCGCGTTGTAGGCCATCGCCTCGGTTGCGCGCTTCTTGCGCTCGCAGATCGTGTAGAGGCGGTAGCAGAGTTCGCGGGCGGTTTCGGCCTGGCCGCCGAGCTTGGCGACCAACGCCGCCGCCGCGATCTCGCCGCCGGCTTCGAGCACGCGAATCAGGTGATGCACCATCTCCCAGACGGTCAGGCGGGTGTCGGTGGCCGGGTCCCAGGTGGCGGGCAGTTCGGCGGGTTTCAGCAGGCGCACCTTGCCGGCCTTGGAAACCACGATGCCCGCCTCGACCAGCCCTTCCACGGCGGTGTTTTTCGACTTGGAAAGTTGTTCGGCGACGCCGTAATCGCCCTCGGCAAAGCCGACCTGGTCAAACCAGGTCAGCGCCCAGCGGCTGTCGGCGTCGAAGTCGCCTTCCTGCTCGGCCAGGGCTTCGTCGAGGGTCTGGTTGATCAGCGCCAGCGCGGCGCGCACCGGGATCGGTTTGCCTTCGGCGTCGAGCACCTTGGCGTAGCAGGTATAGACCGCCATACCGGGGCCGATGGCGGCCTGCGCCAGATCGACCGGCGCGATACCTGGTGGGTGCGCGGGCGTCCCGCCCGCTTGCAGACCAGAGGCCCGCGCACCCAGTCCATTCTCTTGCGGGCCAGAGGCCCGCGCACCCAGTCCATTCTCTTGCGGGCCAGAGACCCGCGCACCCAAGCCTTGCAGGTGAGCCAGCGCGGCGGGGAGTTCGGTTTTCAGCGCGGCGACGAATTCGCGACGGGTGGCGGTGGGGGCGTTGGCGGGGCGCTGACGGCAGACGAGGACGATGCTGGAGGCAAGGGCGTTGGACTCTGACCCGCGCATGCGGTTGGCCAATTCAGTTCGCATAGGCCAGGTGCCGCTGATGGCGAAACCGGCTTCGATGACGGCAGCGAGGAAGGTGTCCCAGCCGGTATTTGTCGTGCCTTCTTCCCCGTCGCTCTCGGCCTGTTTGAAGGCGTAGTAGATGGTGACAGGAAAGGCCGGATGCGCCTGCTCGGCGAGACGGTGCATTGCCTGTGTCATGCCGCCGAGGAAGAACGATTCAGCTCCGACTTTGCCGTTGTGGCGGTACGCAAACGCAGTCAGCTCTTCGGACTTCGGAACGGCGAGCGTGGCGAAAAGGTCGGGAAAAACGGGCTTAAGCGAACGGCGCAGCCAGACATAGAAGAAGTCTGACAGGTCGGCGTAGGGTACGTTGTCGTAGTACGGTGGATCAGTGGAGACAACCTTCTGAGATGAGACGCTCTGAACGGTGGCATCTGCTTGCTGCACGGAGCCAGAAGCGTCCTCTTTGCTGGTAGATATGCCTTTAGCGGAGTAGTCGAGTGAATTGCCCCAACTGCCCGACTGGCTGGAAAAGGGGTTCACTTCAGCAAAATCCCAAGTCATTTGGATTGCTTGGCGGGAAAACGTGCTTCGCGTCTTAGTCCCCCAAGTTGCACCACCAGCATCCCAAGAACAAATTGTGCTCATGCGATCAGCAAGGCTACTTGCGACAAGACTCAAATACACCGACACCGCATCGGCGTAAGCGTTTGCACCACGGCCACCGGCTGCGAGTGGATTCTCGTCGTCTGTCATGGCGCCAGCCAGTGAGTCCCGGTTTACTCTCTCGCGCACCTCACACACAAGTTCAGAGAAGGTCGAGAGCGCCACGGTTTGGCGATCTGTGAAAAGCTGTGAGAACAGTTCGATGCCGTAGGGTTTTACGCCGAGGTACTGTGTGCTCCCGGATATTGTTACCTCTGGCCTACACTCTGGCTGTGCCATGCCCGCAATGGCTTCATGCTCAGTCGTTGGTGCAAGATAGACCCGCCCACGCTCTCCCTCAGCAACTATGGCCATCAACCGCGCACTCATGTGCCCGGCCTTGCCCTCGGCCTTGATGTAATCACCGGCCATCGGCGTGCCCGACATCAAGCACTTGAAGTTCGCTCCGCGTGCCAGCTTGGTGCCGGCCTTAGCTGCCTCCGCATCCGTCGGCTTACCCACCTTCACCGTGAAGCGGTAATTGCCGCCCTCGATCACGGGCTCAACATAGGCTTCATTTCCCTTCATTCGAGACAACAAGAATGTCGAGGCGAGCGGCACATCGACGTTGGCAAAAGCCGGGTTGGGGCTTTTAACCGTGCGCGCCCACAGCCAGGCGATGACAGTGAGCTTCTGGCCGACGTATCGCTTCAGGTCGGGCCGCTCCTGGGCCATCTCTGCGGTGACCTCGACCTTGGGATAGAGGTGGCCGATGCGCTTCTCGGCTTCGTCGCGCATCCACTGGCCGTAGTAGCGCACGTCCTCGGCGAGGCCCTGCGCGCCCTGCCATTCACGGGCGAACCAATTGCCCTCATCCCCGGCCCTTCTCCCGGAGGGAGAAGGGAGACTTGGCCCCTCTCCCCCCGGGAGAGAGGTTGGGGTGAGGGGATGTACCGGCGGCTTGCCGGCGAAGCGCGGCGGAATTTCGATCATCGCCTTGTTGATGAGCACCGCCACCGGGTTCAGGTCGCTGGCGTAGCTCTCCAGCCCCAGCCGCTGCGCTTCCAGCGGCAGCGATCCACCGCCGGCGAACGGATCGTGAAAGGCCGGCAGCTTGTCGGGATCAAACAACTCCGCCGCGCGGGGATGGTCCCGGTTCTCGGCGCAGGTCGCCCGCCAGCTCTTCCAAATCTCGTCGCGCGCCTGCTGCAACACCGCCTCGTTGGTGGTGTTCTCCCACTTCACCAGGTCCTCGATGATGCGGAACAGCCGCTGCCGCTCCTTCTCCTGCGCCTTTTCGGTGGGAAAGAGGTCCGGATGCGCCGAGGGGTCATCGACCATTTGCGCGAAAATCACCGCCCGCGCCGCCGCCAAGGGACGCCGCGCCCACCACAGGTGCAACGTCGAGGGGTGGCCGTGCCGGATGGATTTTTCTCGCGCGCTGGCGAGGTTGATCGCTTCCAGCGGCAGGGCGACCTCGATGAGTTTTTTCTGGGGGGTCATGGGGTCTTCGCCAGGTAATAGCGGCGCTGCGGGTCGCGCGGGCCGGTGCCGATTTCACGCAGCAGATTGCGTTCGATCAGGGCGATGAGGCGGGTTCGGGTGGCGCGTGGCGAACGGGCGATGTGGCGCGCGATCTCGGCGGTGGTGCGGCCGGTTTCGTCCGCCAGCAGATCGAGGATGGTTCGATCGAGGGGATCGATGCGCGGCGGGCCGACCGGCACGCAGCGCAATGTGACGCGAAAGCGCAAGTTGATTTCTTCGAGCTGCGGCTCCGGCAACCCGGCCTCCCGGCAGGCGGCGGTCATGCGCTGGATGCCGCTGCCCCATTGCTCGATCAGGCCGAGTTCGTGAAACACGCGCCCGATGACGCGATTGCGCAGACGGGAGATGCCCTGGCGCAAGTCCTCCACCACCAGGCCGAAGGGCAGCAGGCCGGGGCTTTCGATTTCCAGGCGGTCATCGTACAGCGCGATGCGAATCGGCGCGCCGCGCTGGGCGTAATCGGCATGGACGACGGCATTGATGACGGCTTCGCGCACGGCGGCCAGCGGCAGCGTCCAGCGATCCGTGCGCCGCACCGCGCCGATGTCGGCGCCGCGTTGCAGGTGGCGTTGGACGAAGGCGATGCTGTCCTCGATGGCGGCAATCGGATGCCCGGTCAGCTCGATGTGGTCGAGAATCCGGGCTTTGTCGGCGCCGGCAAAGCGCCCGACCTGAATCCAGGCGTCGGGGAAATGCGGAAGCCGGTCACGGCCGAACAGCAGCAGCCCGCCGATGGTCGGAACGGCGCGGCCCTGGTGTTGGGTCAGCAGGCGCAACGTGACCAGATCGCCGCGCTCGAGCTTGCGCACCGGGGCGAAGGACTCGGAAGCCAGTCGGAAGTCGATGGCTTCCGAGTCGAGCGCGGGCAGGGGTTGTTCGTCGAAACATTCGCCGAGGGCGTGGCGGCGCATTTCGGCGATCAGGGCGGCATCGGCGCGGCGATTGGTGGAGCCGACGCGGACATAGGTGCCGTTCTCGGCGCCCTCGCGCCGCAGATGGTGCGGGCGGTTCTGGCTGGGAAAGACCGTGATCGCGATGAGTTGGGCATTCCGCCACGGCAGGATTTCAAGGTCGGGAACCAGCCGGGGCTCGATGGAATCGGCAATCAGACTCGCCAGCCGCTCTTCGAGCCGCAGCGGGTCGGCGACGCCGCAAACCGCATGCGTACCGTCCTCGACGCCGATCAGCAGTTTGCCGCCGGCCGTATTGGCAAAGGCGACCAGCGTGCGCAGCACGCCGGGCGGCGAGTCGAGATTGCGCTTGAATTCGAGCGTCTTGCCTTCGGTCGCGCGGAGCAGGCTGTTGATGTCCATTACTGCGCAATTTACTCTGAAGCGGATGGCGGGATCAAGCTTCCGAGTTCCGAGGACGCTCTCTCAACACCGTTGAGAAGCTGTCTAAAAACTGAATATTATTAAATCAATAACTTATATGTGGGAGCGGCCTTGGCCGCGATGGCTGACCCTCATATCGCGGCCAAGGCCGCTCCCACAACCAACAAATTAGTTTTTAGACAGCCTCTGAGAGACTGTACAAAAACTCCCCTCTCCCCGTGGGAGAGGGGTTGGGGGTGAGGGCTTTATTTTCAATGAGTTAGAAGCCTAGAGGCTGTACAAAAACGCCTCTGAGAGTATTGGCGGGTTTTATCGCGGAGCCTCGGCCCGCGCCAGCAAGTCGGCAAAGTCGTAATTGACGCTGGTCACCCCAAAATCTGGCTCGCGACTGAACGGCCGGCGGACGTAATGCACCTTGTGATTCTCACCGTCGAGGAATTCGACGATGGCCAGAATGAAATCGTCCGGCTTGTTGAGCGAGTAGAGAATCTCGTTGCGCGTGACGGTGATGGTCGGCGCGCCGGAGACGCGGCCCTTGACCTCGATGAAGCGCAGTCGGCCGGTGCCGGGAGTGCGGCTTTCGATGTCGTAACCGAGTTTTTCAAATTCGCGGTCGGTGGGGTCGAAGCCAAGGTTGCGCTCGACCTCCATGACGATGGCGCGGGCACGCGCCGCCGCTGCCTGGTTGTCTCCGGGCGAAAATGTCATCGCTGGCGAGACGGCGCTGGTCTGACCGCTCATTGCGCGAATCAGTCCGATGGGAACGACCAGCAGGCCGCCCAGCACGACCGGCGGCAGGGGCGAGAGTTGGGCTTCGAGGCGCAGGTCTTCGAGGCGCTGTTGCAGGCGGCCTTGCAGCAGGTCGGCGCGTTTTCGTGCCTCCCCGGAGTTGAGCTTCGCGTTGGGCTTGCCGGCCTGCTCTTGCAGCTTGAGTTCTTCGGCACGGTGGTCCCAGTAGGTGATTTCCTTGGTCAGCCGATCCTTGACGGCGGCCTCGGTCTTGGCGATGAGTTCGAGCTTGCGGCCTTTCACTTCGGCCAGGTGCTCGGGTACGACCTGGGCGATAGCGTGGCCCTGGGCCGACTTTTCCAGTTCGCGGGTGATCCACTGGCATTCGGGGCGGGCCAGCAGGGCATCGACGCCCGGCTCGCTCGCCGCCAACGGACGGAAATCGAGATAGGGAGCGTAATGCATGTGGCGCACCGTGCCTCCCGACTCCATCTCGACGTACATCATGCGTTTGGAGACGATGCGGCGGCTGCCATCGCGGTTCGAGCTGGCGTCCCGGATGGCGTGCTCCAGATAGAACAGCACGCGCGGCGCGGCGCCGGGATCGCGCTCGTCCACCAGCACGGCGCCGCGTTTCAGCAGATCGCGGTTGCGTTCCAGCGTGAGATCGATGACGGCGTCGAGCAGCGGGTGACCGGGGCAGACGAAGGCGGCCAGCGGTTGGCCCTGCGGGGCGACCAGCGACTTCTCGAAGGCGATGCGCTCGTAGCGCGGCAGCACGGGTTCGCCGATGCCGATGAGCCGGTCGCGGTGGCGCACTGGAGCCGGTACGTGGGTGATCTCGTAGCGGCGGGTTTCGCGCTGCTTGGCGGCGCCGCCCAGACGCTTGAAGGCTTCGAGGAAGAAGGATTCGATGTAGTGCGGTTGCAGGCGGCGGGCGTCGGCGCGCTCCATGTCTTCGCGGATGCGCCGCACCTTGCTGGCGTCCATGGCGTCGTGCGCCAGGACGCGCTCGTCGAGCAGGGTTTGCAGGTGATTGCGGTCGAGCGCCGCGTCGAGCACGGTGGTCAGGAACGCCTTGACCTCGGGCTTCTCGCCGTGGCGGATGGCTTCGATCAGCAGCTCGCGCAGGGACTTGCCTTCGAACTGGAGTTTGCCGAGCACGTCGAACACCTGCCCGCCCAATGCCTGGCGGGCCTGTTCCAGCTTTTCCAGCAGCTTGCGGTAGACGTCGCCTTCGCGGGTTTCCTCGGCCACCAGGTTCCACAGGTGGCAGACCTCGGTCTGTCCGATCCGGTGGATGCGGCCGAAGCGCTGTTCGAGCCGGTTGGGGTTCCACGGCAGGTCGTAATTGACCATCAGGTGCGCGCGCTGGAGGTTGATCCCCTCGCCGGCGGCGTCGGTGGCCAACAGTACCTGCACTTCGGGGTCGTGCTTGAACGCTTCCTGCACCTTGAGGCGTTCTTGGCGGCCGATGCCGCCGTGGATGATGACCGCGGCCTCTTTGCGACCGAGCAGCGTGGTGATGCGCTGTTCCAGATAGTTGAGCGTGTCGCGGTGCTCGGTGAACACGACCAGTTTCTGGTGCGGTGACGGGGCGGGCGGCGGGATCGAGCCGGCGCCATAGGGAGCCAGTGGTTCGGCGACCCGATGGGCGATGGCGGCGGGAGTGAAGATTTCTCCCAGCAGGCTGGCCAGCTCGCGCCACTTGGTATCGGCGCCGCTGCGGCGCACGGCCAGCGCGCTGGTTTCCAACCCCTTGAGGGTTTCGATCTCGATGCGCAGTTCGGCCATGGAGCGGGCGGCGGTGGCCTGGTCGAGGATTTCCTCCTCGACGGCCGCGACTTCGTCGTCGGGCGCTTCGTCGAAATCGTCCACGTCTTCGCTGTCGAAGGCAGGCAGCGATGCTGGGAGGATCGGCGCGGCCTGGCCGCCGCGCTGAAGGACTTCCAGTTCCCGTAACCGGCTTTCCAGGCGCTCGCGGCGGCGGCGCAAGGATTGGTAGATCGCCTCGGGCGACGAGGCCAGCCGGCGTTGCAGGATGGTCAACGCGAAGCCGACGGTGCCGACGCGCCTGTCGTTCTCCAGCGCCTCGACGCGGTTGAATTCCTCGCGCACGTAGTCGGTGACGGCCTTGTAGAGCGCGGCTTCGGCCAGCGACAGCTTGTAGGGCACGGTGTAGGCGATGCGCTCGGGAAACAGCGGCGTGCCGTCGAACTTAAGCTGACTTTCCTTCACCATGCGGCGCATGAGGTCGGAGACATCGGCGGAATGCACCCCGTCGCGGAACCTGCCCTCGAAGCGGTCGCCATCGAGCAGCGCCATGAACAACTGAAAATCGGCTTCCTTGCCGTTGTGCGGGGTCGCCGACATCAGCAGGAAGTGCCGGGTGAGCGTCGAGAGCAGTTGCCCCAGCCGGTAGCGTTTAGTGTATTGGGTTCCGCCGCCGAACACCGTCGCCGACATCTTGTGGGCTTCATCGCAGACCACCAGGTCCCAGCGGCAGTCGGGCGCTTGCAGTTTCCGCTGCACGTCCTCGTTGCGCGAGAGCTTGTCGAGGCGAGCGATGATCAGGTTGGTTTCGAGAAACCAGTTACCGGTGCGCGCGGCATCCAGCCTGTCGTTAGTGAGAATCTCGAAGGGCAGGTGGAAGCGACGGTACAACTCGTCCTGCCACTGTTCGACCAGGCTGCCGGGGCAGACGATCAGGCAGCGTTGCAGGTCGCCGCGCGCGATCAGTTCCCTGATCAGCAGTCCGGCCATGATGGTCTTGCCCGCGCCGGGGTCGTCGGCCAGCAGGAAGCGCAGGGGCTGGCGCGGCAGCATCGTCTCGTACACTGCCGTGATCTGGTGCGGCAGCGGTTCGATGTCGGAGGTATGGATCGCCAGCACCGGATCGAACAGATGCGCCAGCCGGATGCGATGCGCTTCGGACACCAGGCGGAACAACGCGCCGTCGCCGTCGAAACTCCATGGCCGACCGGCTTCCACGAGGTCCAGCACGGGTTCGTTATCCCGATAGAGCAACTGGTTGCCGACCCGCCCGCCGGCATCCCTGTAGGTGATTTCCACGGCGGCCGAGCCGAACCATTGCACGCCGACCAGCGTCACCAGCCCGTCGGGCAGAATGCCGCGCACGATGGCGTTCGGTTGGAGGTCTTCGAGCCGGATCATGCCGAATCCCGATGCCCCATCGCTCAATCCTCCACGGCCTCGGCGCGCAGCCGGAACAGGCTCTTCAAATCATCCGTGGACAGTTCGGTGATCCAGCCCTCGCCGCTGCCGACGATTTTTTCCGCCAGGGACTGCTTGCGCTCGATCAGTTCGTCGATGCGTTCCTCCACGGTGCCCAGGCAGACGAACTTGTGCACCTCCACCTGCCGGCTTTGACCGATGCGGAAGGCCCGGTCGGTGGCCTGGTTCTCCACCGCCGGATTCCACCAGCGGTCGAAATGGAACACATGGTTGGCGCGGGTCAGGTTCAAGCCGGTGCCGCCGGCCTTGATCGACAAGATGAATACCGGCGGCCCGGCGGACTCGTTCTGGAAGCGTTCCACCATCCGGTCGCGCTGGGTCTTGGACAGACCGCCGTGCAAGAACAGCACGTCCCGGCCCAGATGCTCGCGCAGATGGCCTTGCAGGAGATGCCCCATTTCGGCGAACTGGGTGAAGATCAGAGTCCGCTCGTCCAGCTCCAGGATTTCCTCCAGCATCTCCGTCAGCCGGGCCAGCTTGCCGGAGCGGCCCGGCACCGGCGAATGGTCCGCCAGAAACTGCGCCGGATGGTTGCACACCTGCTTGAGCCGCAGCAGCGTGCTCAGAACCAGGCCCCGCCGGTCGATGCCCTGCTCCATGCCTTCCAGCGCCGCTTCCGCCTGTTGCACCACGGCGGCGTACAGAGTCGCCTGTTCCCTGGTCAGCGTGCAATAGACCTTCATCTCCAGCTTGTCCGGCAAGTCCTGGATGACGGCGCGGTCGGTCTTGAGCCGGCGCAGGATGAAAGGGCCGGTCAGCCGCTGCAAGCGTTCCACGGCATTCGGGTCGCGCTGCACCTGCACCGGAAGGAAGAACTCCCGCTTGAAGCGGGCGGCGTTGCCGAGGAAGCCGGGGTTGAGAAAGTCCTGAATCGACCAAAGATCGCCGACGCTGTTTTCCACCGGCGTGCCGGTCAGGGCGATGCGCCGCTCGGCGCGCAAGGCTCGCGCGGCCTTGGCCTGCTTGGTTTCGGCGTTCTTGATGTTCTGCGCCTCGTCCAGAATCACCGCCGCCCATTCCACGCCTTGCAACCACTGCAAGTCGCGGTGCAGCAGTCCGTAGCTGGACAGCACCATGGCATGACCCCGGGCCTGCGTGGCGAAGGCTTCACCCTTGTCGCGCCCGGTCCCGTGATGGATCATGACCGGCAGTCGCGGCGTGAAGCGGGACGATTCCTTGTACCAGTTGCCCACCAGGGAAGTGGGACAGATCAGCAGGGCCGGCCGGGTTTCGCCCGCCTCGCGGAGCCGTTGCAGCAACGCCAGCGTCTGCACCGTCTTACCCAGGCCCATGTCGTCGGCCAGACAGGCGCCCAACCCCCAGCGGGTGAGAAACTCCAGCCAGGCGTAGCCGCGTCCCTGGTAAGGTCGGAGGGTGGCGGTCAGCCCCGGCGGCGGCGGCAGTGGCGCGATGGCGTCGCCCTGCTCCAACCCGGCCAGCAGTTCGCCCAGGGGACCGTCGGCGTTGACGCCGCTCACCTCCAGCCCCGCGATGGTGTCGGCGCCGAGCGCCAGGCGCAACAGGTCGCGGCCGGTGAACGCCGCCCCGCCCCGCTTCCGCAGGTCCAGCGCCGCCTGGATCTCGGCGGCCGACAATTGCACCCACTGGCCGCGCACCCGCACCAGCGGCGCCTTGAGCTTGGCCAGCGCCAGCAACTCCTTCGGTGTCAGGCCGGTTTCGCCCAGCACGATTTCCCACTCGACATCCAGCACCCGGTCCAGGGTCATGCCGGCCTTGGACTCGAAGCGGGTCTTGGCCTGGGCACGCGCGGCCAGCCGGGCGCGGCGCTTGCCGGTCCAACTGGCCGGCAACATCACGCCGAAGCCGTTTTGTTCCAGCAGCGCCGCCTCTTCGCCGAGGAAGCGGAACGCGCCATCGGTGTCCAGCGCATAGCCCACCGGCGCGGACTCCTTCAGACTGTCCTCGATGGCCGGACACAGCGACGCCGCCTGACCCAGAGCCGCCAGCAAGCCTTCCCGCGCCTTCGGCCCCAAGGTCTTCAAACCCTCGCCGGTTCCCCGTTTCGGTTTCCAAACCGCCTCGGCGGACACCAGCAGGCTGGGGTCCTCACGGGCTTGGAGCAGGTAGTGAATCCGCCACTCGGTGGCGGCATCAGGGAAAAACAGGGCATCCGGATCGACGCCGTCTTCACCGGCCGCCGGTTCCTCCAGCCGGAAGCACAGGCGAAAGGGCGCATTGGCCAGGCGCAACAGGGTGCGTTGCCAGTCGCGGATCTGACGCAGCAGTTGCCGCAGTTCCGCCTTGTCCCCCTCCAGCGCGCCGTCCGGTTGCCGCAGGGCCTGAATCCATTGCTGGTGCAGGCTGACCGACGTCTTGCCCGCGCGCTTGACGGGTGGCAATGGCGCCGCCTGTCGGGCCAGGTGATCGGCGACCCAGCACAGAAACTCCCGCAGCACGTCGCGGGGCGCCCAATCCGGCGGTTTACGGTCATTCGCGCCGATCGCGCGGGCGGCGGGCGGCATGGCCCGGGCCAGCCGTTCCAACCGGCCACCGTCCTCGCCCAGAAACACCGGCGTCCAGCAGGCCCGGTATTCGCCCCGCCGTTCCATCAGGTCGGGCAATACGTGCTGGCGGTATACCAGGGCGCCGGCCAACCGCAGCGCCTCGCTCCAGTAACGCAGATCGTCCCCCACGGCCACGCCGGGAACCAGCGTGGCGCGACCCTGGACCGCCGCGAGGCATTGGACGGCATCGGCGGCGGTCAACGCCAGCACGGGCAATTGCCAGGGCGCCAGAACGGGCGCCTTGCGGGATTTCGCCAGTTCGGCCACCAGCAGCGATGACGGTATCGGCACATCACCCTGCGTCGGCAACCAGATCCATTTTTCCCCGGCGGTCCCGACGCCGGCCGGGAGCGGCAAACCGGCCCGAGCGAACGACTCCCGCAGCGCCGCGCTGCTCGTGTAATAGGGATAGGCGGTGGCGTTCTCGGTTTTGGGCGCATCCTCCGGCGGGGACGACTCTCCCCACAGGTGCAGGCAACCTTCATGAAACGCGGCATGCAGGACGAGCATCAGGATGGACCCCATTCAAGTTTCGGAAAAGTTGACAACTCATCGGTAGACCCGCGAACGAAACGCCGCTTCCGGAGCCTTGCCCGGGAACCATCGGGAATGATGTCGATAATCTACGCCAAGCAGGAGAAGCGTTTGTAGCCCGAATATTGCTTTTATGCTAAAAACCGTGCAAATCCTCCATTAAAGCGATAAATTGCACGGATGAAACCCCGCTTCGCGCAACAACAACTCGTCGATCTGCTCGCCCAGTTCCCGGCGGTGGTCCTGCTGGGGCCGCGCCAGGCGGGCAAGACCACGCTGGCTCTGGCCGAAATGACCAAGCAGAGCGATGCGCTTTACCTCGACCTGGAACTGCCTTCGGCCCAACGCCAGATGGACGATCCGGAGGGTTTCCTCCTCGCCCAGCGCCATCGGCTGGTGATCCTGGACGAAGTGCAGCGCATGCCCGAACTGTTCGCCGTGCTGCGCGGCGTCGTCGATATCCGCCGGCGGGATGGCGAAACCGCCAGCCAATTCCTGCTCCTCGGATCCGCCTCCGGCGTCCTGCTGCAACAGGCCAGCGAAAGCCTGGCCGGGCGGGTGGCACGCCTGGAACTCACCCCCTTCCAGGCGCGGGAGGTGTTGCCGCCCACTGCGGTCGGCGCCGACCTGCATCCGCTCTGGGTGCGCGGCGGTTTCCCTCTGTCCTGGCTGGCGCCGGACGATGCGGCCAGCCTGCGCTGGCGCGAAGCCTTCATTGCCACCTACCTGGAACGAGACATTCCGACCCTCGGGCCACGCATTCCGGCGACCACCCTGCGCCGTTTGTGGACCATGCTGGCCCACGCGCAAGGCGGCCTGCTCAACCAATCGCAACTGGCCGCGTCGCTCGCGGTCAGCGGACAGACCGTAGCCCGCTACATCGACATCCTGGCCGATCTGATGCTGGTCCGCCGTCTGCCGGCCTGGCATGGTAACGTGGGCAAGCGACTGGTGCGCGCGCCGAAGGTGTACGTGCGCGACAGCGGCATCGTGCACGCCCTGCTGGGCTTGATGAGCCTGGAATCGGTCCTGGGTCACCCGGTGGCCGGCGCGAGTTGGGAAGGTTTCGTGATCGAACAATTGCTCGCCGCCGCGCCCTATGCCGAAGCCAGCTTCTATCGCACCTCGCACGGGGCGGAAGCCGACCTGGTGCTGGGCTTTCGCAACGGTGAAACCTGGGTGGTGGAAATCAAGCGCGCTTCGGCCCCCACGGTATCGAAGGGCTTCCACCAGGCCGCCGCCGACGTGGGGGCCGTCCGCAAACTGCTGGTCGCGCCGGTAGCGGAGCCCTATCCGATGCGGGACGGCATCGAGGTGATGAATCCGCTCACCGCCGCCGCGCGAGTGGCGGGGCAACCGTGAATGGCAGGATCTTGCTATCCCACCACATTCGCTCAGAACTTGGGAAACACTTCAGCCAAATCGATCACCGCATCCGGGCACAGGATCGGCGCGATTTTACCGGTCTGGCGACAATCCCGTTGCTGGTATTTGCCATTGAGCGGTTCGCGGTAGATTTCCAGTTGCCGATTCGAAATGTCCAGCAACCAGACTTCCGGGACGCCATTTTTCGCGTAAAGAGGGATTTTGACATCGCGATCATAGCGGAGGGTGCTGTCCGATATTTCGATAACGAGCAAAATATCTTCGGCATGAGGATGCGCGGTCCTGTAATAATCATTCCGCCAGCGTAACAAGGCGATATCGGGTTGGGGTTCTTCGTAATTGCCGAGCACCACTGGATTCTGTCCGGCAACGACCGCCTTGCCATGCAGCCGATAAGCGAGAAGACTCAGCAAGTAATTGTTGTGCCCCGCATGTTCGCAACCAATCGGCGCCATTTCCACGATCTCCCCATCGATCAGTTCCACCCGCGAATCTTCGTTCAGCAAACCGACTTCCCCCATGCGGTGATATTCGGCCACGGTCCAGCGGTGGCGCCGCCGAAGATTCAGCGATTCCGGTTCCGCCAATAGCGTTAACATGGTTATTCCTCCTGCCCAATTGCCCCAAATACGGTTCGAAGCTCGAATGATTCGACGGCCGATCAGGACGAAGAATCCGCATCCTCGTCCAGCAGGTTCCGCGGGCTGGCTGACAAACCGCGCACATGGACATCCCGTTGCGGGAAGGGCATTTCGATGCCGTGGCCGCGCAGCGCCCGCAAGATGCCGTTGTGCAAGTCGTGGGTCAAGGGCAAGCGATTGGCCAGATCCCGCACGAACACCCGCACCTCGAACTCCAGCGCGCTCTCGCCGAACCTCAGAAACAGCACCGCCGGCGCCGGTTCCTTCACCACCAGTGGATGCGCGGTCGCGACCGCCAACAGTACCTCCTGAACCCGCGCGGGATCGCTGTCGTAAGCGACGCCCACCGGAATCACGATCCGGGTGATGGGATCGCTCCGGGCCCAGTTGATCAGCGAACTGGTGATGAAAGTATTGTTGGGGACGATGATTTCCTTGCGATCCCAGTCGGTGATGGTGGTGGCGCGGATGTTGATGCGCGAGACCGTGCCGCTCAAAGCGTCGAGCGTCACGGTGTCGCCTACCCGGATCGGTCGCTCCAGCAGCAGAATCAGTCCGGAAAAGAAATTGCTGAAAATCTCCTTCAGGCCAAAGCCCAGGCCCAAACCGAGGGCGGCGACCAGCCACTGCACCTGATCCCAGCCGATGCCGACGATATCCAGCGCCGCCACCAGCCCGATGGCGGTAATCAGATAGCGGCTGATGGTGATGATGGCGTTGCGGTTGCCGGGATCCACCGCCAACCGTTGCAATACCACCAGTTCCAACACGCCGGGCAGATTGCGGGCCAGGAAGCCGATCAGCACCAGTAGCGCCCCGGCGATCACGATACTCCCCAAGGTGATGTCCGCAACCTGCGTGCCAGTGGCGGTCCGCACCGTTTGCTGCCAAAGAGCGATCTCGTTGAGAATGGAAAAGGCCGGAATCAGACCACCCCAGATTTGCCACAGCCCAAAGCCCAGCCCCAGCAACACCGTAAGGTTCATCAAGCTGCGGGTCTGTTCGCTGATGGTGGTCAAATCCAGGTCGGGCAGGCTGAGGATTTCCGGCAAGCCCTCTCCGGAAGCCGGTGCGGCATCCTTGCTGGCCCGGGCGGCCAATTGCGCTTCCCGTTTGGCGAGGGCGTGTTGCAAGGCCAGGCGGCGCTGGCTGATATTGAGCCAGCGCAGAAACAGATTGATCAACAGCACCGCGCCCAGCAGCAACCAGCTCGTCAGCATCATGCGGGCGCGCAACTGCATCGCCGTGTAGTAGTAACCGTATAATGCCAGTAAAACGATGAATACAGACGCCCCCAGAATCAGGGGATACCACAGGTAACGCAACCGCCAGGCCGCCCCAGCGCGGCCCGCCGCCAGACCAGCGAGCAGCGGTTGGCGAGGGTCCAGAACCCGCCAGAGCACGATGGTCAACGCCAGGGTACCGACGCAAAACGCCAGCCGTCCCAAGGTGTTGCCGTACAACGGGTCGGGTTGCGTTTCGCAAAGCCCGACGATGATCGGACCCAACGGGCCGATCCACAAAAACCAGTTGAGGTGGTGGCGCAGCAACCGGCAACCGGTTTCGCTCCAGCCAAAATGCGCTATTGCCAGCCCCTGGGGACGGCAAAGCTGGCGCAGAAAGGTGATATTCACGGCCATGAACGCGCCGGCGACCAGACCAACACCCAGTCCCCGCGAGAAATCGGCGGCATTGCCGGAGACGAACAACAGCCACGCCAGCCACGCCATCAGCCAGGGCCAGGGTAACGCCAGCAACACGGTCATCGCCAAGGCGCGGCCGGTCAGCCCAAAGCGGTCGTGGCGTACATCGCCGATGGCATCCACCCTTTCGCCCAGCCGTTTGACCAGCAAGCGGCGGTAATACAGCAAACCCAAGAAACCCAGCGCGCCGAGAATCGCCAATTCCGGCTGATTGCGCGCGCCGCGCCCCAGGTTTTGCCAGACCTCCGCCCAGTGGGCGGGTTCCACCAGCCAGTCCAACGCCTGTCCCAGCATCTTCAACCATTCGAAACCGAGCCGCGGACTGCTGCGAATCCACAACAGGTGGCGGTCGAGCAAGGTCCCGTACAGCTCGGCCTGGTCGATCAGCTTGCGCTGGGCTTCGTCCAGCGCAACCAGGACGGTGGTGAGGTTCGAATAGCCGGCGCTGAGCTTTTCCAGCAGTTGCTGGCGTTCGACCAGCAACGGCCGCAGTTCCGCGATCGCGGCCTGCCGTTGCGCGTCCGACCATTGCGGGTCGAATTTGGCGGCCAGTTCCTTGAGATTGTCCTCGACCGCCCGGACTTGACGTAGCTGTTCCTCGGTCTGGAATTGCGCCAACCGGGCCCGGACGATGCTTTGCTGGCGCTCCCTGGCGCTGCGCTGGTATTGACGGACATCCGGCAGGTTACGCCGTTCTTCCAGCAGGACCGGTCCGATGGCGTCGCTGAATCCGGCGATGCCAAGCTGTTGCCGGATTCCCCGCATCCGTTCGGTCAGTTGCGCGAGATGCTCGTTGACTTGCGTCTGGCGGGCGCCGATGTCGTCGCTGTTCCGGACCAACTCCGCCAAGCGGCGACTGATGGCGGCGTTTTCGGCGGCGGCGGCCTGAATCACCGCCGGTTTGGTGGCGGCCTCCTGCGTGGCCTGGTCGGTCTGCTGCACCACCGCGGTCGCTTCGTCGCGGCGTCGTGCATTGAGCAGGTTCTGAAGCTGTTGCGCCTGCGCCTGGGCCTGGGCGACCTCGCGGGCGGCGACGGTCCGTCGGACGTTCGACAGGGCCAGACGGGCGTCGTAGCTCAACTGCTCCTGCTCCAGCATGGCGATTTGCTGACCCAGCGCCTGTCGCTGAGTGGTGAGCGCCACCAGTCGCGCATCGGCCAACAGCGGAGTGATGGTCGCCGGCGGGGGAGCTTGCAGCTTGCTTTCGAGATCGACCATCTGCTGCTTCAAGGCGGTCAATTCGGTGGGAATGCTCTTGGGACGGGCTTGTTGCGCCGTGATTTGCTGGTCGATTTCGTTCAGATGGTTCTGGGCCTCGCTCAGACTGGCCTGGGTTTGCGTCAGTTGCTGGGTCAACTCGTCGGTGGAGAGCGACGGCGACGGCGACGGCGGAGCCGGTGGTTCCCCGATCAGGGACTGCTGCAAGCGAGCGGTGTCCGTCGGAGCCGACTGCTGGAGTTGCTGGAACAAGGCAGTGTTGTCGGCGTAATTCTTCGCCGCCTGCAGCTGACTGATGGCCTGCTGATACAACTCCTTCGCCTGGGTACGTTCGGTCTCCGGCAGGTCGCGGATGGTGGCCAGAGCCGCAAGCTTGGCCTGCACCTGCTCGATCGTCGGAACGGCGGCGGGCGAGGCGGCGGACACCACCGGCGGACTGGCCTGAAGAGCGACGGTGGACGGTGTTGCAGCCGAGGAGGGAGCGGCGACGGACTGGAAGCCGACGAGCATCAGGAAAGCCAGAAGCGCGAAGTAAGATGGCCGAGCGATGGTCATTGCGGTAATCCAGAAGGCCGTCGGGCAAGATGAAGCGGACTGAGTTTATAATGATACCCGTTCCACGCCGACAATCCCCATCATGTCCCGCCTCCCGCTTCGCCCTTCACCGCCCCACTCGCCGCCTTTGATGCCCGGCTGGCGGCAAGCCCCGATGCGCCATCGGCGGCGGGAGACGAACTGCTGGATTGAAAATCATCTTGTGCAAACAACAACAATAGACAGGTTGCGACGAACGCCATGACACGACGGGAGTTACTGACGCGATTGCTGGAACTGGCCGCCTGCGGGTTGTTGCCGGTTTCCCTTGTTGATGCCGCCACGGCCGAAGGCGGTTCCCCAACCGAAAGCTGGCCGTTCGGCCCGGACTGGCTGCGGGCCGAAGCGCGGCGACTGGCCCAGGAACCGTATATCGCCCCCAGCGATGCCCGGCCCTCGTGGCTGGCGGCGATGGATTACGATGATTACCAGGCCCTCAACAATTTCCGCGCCGATCACAGCCTGTGGGCTGGCGGCGAACTGCCGTTCCAGGCCCGGTTCTTCCACCTCGGCCTGTACTTCCACCACCCCGTCAGCATTTACGAAGTCGCCAACGGCATCGCCCGACCCATCCACTTCTCCCCGAACCTGTTCAAATACGGTCCCCGGGTCAAGGACAAGGTGCCGGAACCGGTGGGCGATCTCGGCTTCGCCGGGTTCCGCGTGAATGCTCGCGCCGACTGGGAGCGGGACATGTTCTCCTTCCTCGGCGCCAGCTACTTTCGCGCCGTCGGCGCCAGCAAGCAGTACGGCTTGTCCGCCCGCGGACTGGCGATCGACACCGGCATGGATCGCGCGGAGGAATTCCCGGCTTTCCGCGCCTTCTGGCTGGAACGACCCACGGCGGAAGCCACGACTCTGACGATTCACGCCCTGCTCGACGGCCCCAGCATCGCCGGCGCCTACACCTTCGCCGTCACCCCCGGCGACACCACGGAGATGCGGGTCGAGGCGCAACTGTTCCCCCGTCAACCGATCGAGCGGCTGGGCATCGCGCCGATCACCTCAATGTTCCAGTGTGGCGAGAACGACCGGCGAGTCGCCGACGACTTTCGCCCCGAGATTCACGACTCCGACGGGCTGTCCCTGTGGACCGGCGCCGGCGAATGGATCTGGCGGCCGCTGCTGAACCCACACTACATCCGGGTCAACTCCTTCCTGGACGACAATCCGCGCGGTTTCGGTCTGTTGCAGCGCGACCGCGACTTCGCCAACTACCAGGACGATGGCGCGTTCTACAACAAGCGGCCGTCGCTGTGGGTGGAACCGCTCGGCAACTGGGGGCCGGGCATGGTGCAACTCGTCGAACTGCCGACCGCGGACGAGACGCTGGACAACATCGTGGCATTCTGGAATCCGGCGGAGCCAGCGCGGCCGGGCCGCGAATTGAACTTCAGCTACCGCCTGTACTGGGGCGCGCAGCCGCCGGTCCGGCCGGCGGTGGCCGAGGTGGTCGCCACCCGCATCGGCGTGGGCGGCATTCCCGGCCAGAAGAAAACCGTGCCGACGCGCAAATTCGTGATCGATTTCGAGGGCGGCCGACTCGATCGCCTGACCAAGGACACGAAGGTCGAAGTGGTGATCTCCGCTTCGCGTGGAGAGATTCAGGACTCGGCAGCCCGGCCGATCCTGGAATCGAACCGGTGGCGCTGCCACTTCGACCTGATCGCGAACGGCGGCGAACCGGTGGATTTGCGTTGCTACCTGCGCGATGCCGAGGGCGCGCTGACCGAAACCTGGCTGTACCAGTGGTCGCCGCCGCCGCCGGCCCGCGGCTGAAGCACCCTCACCCCCAACCCCTCTCCCACAGGGAGAGGGGAGTCAGTTAGTCATCTACCCCGCCGCCTTCAATAACGCTACGCCCTTGCGCTGGGCCTCGGCGAACAGCACGGCCACCGCGCAGGACGCCAGCCGGGTCTTGGCACTGTCGGCCCGGCTGGTCAGCACGATGGGCGCGCGGGCGCCGAGCACGATGCCGGCCGCCTCGGCCCCGGCCATGAAGGTCAGTTGCTTGGCCAGCATGTTGCCCGCTTCCAGATCGGGCACCACCAGAATGTCCGCTTTCCCCGCCACCGGCGACGTGATGCCCTTGGTGCGCGCCGCCGCCTCGTCGATGGCGTTGTCGAACGCCAGCGGACCATCCAGGATGCCGCCGGTGATCTGGCCGCGATCCGCCATCTTGCACAGCGCCCCCG
>JAVMKJ010000208.1:0-10482 GCA_031732855.1 Candidatus Competibacter sp. | reverse complement strand
CGGCGCACAGCTCGGCGGCGCGCGCTCCGCTCACCGGCATGTCACCGCGCCCGAGCGCATGCTTGATGGCAATTTCCCAGATCGAAGCGGTACTGACATACACCTCGTTCGCCGGGTCGGCGATCAGGTCGTGCGCCACGGCGCCCAGCCGGGCGGACCCCGTCAGCGCCCACAGGATAATCTGGGTATCGAGCAACAGGCGCACGATCACCGTCCGCCAAGGAACAGCGCCGCCACTTCGGCGTTGTGCGTGTCGATGTTATCAGGCACATCGAACTCGCCCCTGGCCAGCCCGATGCGACGGGATACATCCTCCTGGATCGGCACGACACGCGCCACCGGCTTGCCGTTGCGGGAAATCACGATTTCGTTTTCCGCGCCCGTGGCGATCTGATCGATCAGGCGCGAGAGATGGGTTTTGGCGTCGAACAGGCTGACGGTTTGCACGAGCTTGCTCCAGAATTATGGCTTAACCAGTCTAGTTAAGCTAGAAGGATCTCGCAAGAATCCTTCGCGGAGAAGGAAATAAGACGAAGTTCTTCTCAACCCGGCGCGAGCGCCTCGTCCAGCACTTCCACCCAGTGTTTGACCGGGATGGTGGTACCGCTCTGGAGGTGCTGGATGCAGCCGATGTTGGCCGAAACGATGCACTGCGGTTCGAGCGCCGCCAGGTGACCGAGCTTGCGGTCGCGCAGCGGATACGCCAGTTCGGGCTGCAGCACCGAGTAGGTGCCGGCCGAGCCGCAGCACAGATGGCTCTCGTCGCGCGCCACCTTCACCTCGAAGCCCAATGCGTCGAGTTGCGCCTCGACGACGCCGCGCACGCGCTGGCCGTGCTGGAGCGTGCACGGCGAATGAAACGCGAGCCGTCCGATCGCGTCCGGCCGGATTCTGTCCTGGAGCCGCGGGGTCAGGTCGGGCAACAGCTCGCTCAGGTCGCGGGTCAGTTCGCTGACGCGGGCGGCCCGGTCGGCGTAGTCCGGGTCGTGCGCCAGCGCATGGCCATACTCCTTGACCATCACGCCGCAGCCGGAGGCGTTCATCACGATGGCTTCCACCGCGCCGGCCCGCACCAGCGGCCACCAGGCGTCGACGTTGCGGCGCATGTCGGCCAGCCCGCCCTCGTGGTCGTTCAAATGCGCGCGGATCGCGCCGCAGCAGCCCGCGCCTTCGACGATCAGGGTCTGGATGCCGGCGGCATCGAGCACGCGCGCCGTGGCGCGGTTGATGTTCGGCATCATCGCCGGCTGCGCGCAGCCGGCCAGCAGCAGCACCTTGCGCGGGTGTTCGCGGGTGGGCCACACCCCGGCGCGGGCGCCGGTCGGGGCGGGCACCTTGTTCCTCAACGCCGCGGGCAACAGCGGGCGCAGCCGCTGGCCCATCCTCAGCGCCGGCGCGAAGAATGGGGAGGTCAGCCCTTCCTTGAGCAGCCAGCGCGCGGCCTTCTCCGCCGCCGGCCGGCCGACCCGTTCCTCGACGATCCGGCGGCCGATGTCGACCAGGCGGCCGTACTCGACGCCGGAGGGGCAGGTGGTTTCGCAGTTGCGGCAAGTCAGGCAGCGGTCCAGGTGCCGCTGGGTGGCGCGGGTGATCTCGGCGCCTTCGAGTGCCTGCTTGATCAGGTAGATGCGACCGCGCGGCCCGTCCAGTTCGTCGCCGAGCAACTGGTAGGTCGGGCAGGTGGCGGTGCAGAAGCCGCAGTGCACGCACTTGCGCAGGATCGCCTCGGCCTCCCGGCCGTCCCGCGTGTTCCCGAACTCGGGGCTCAGGTGGGTCTGCATGGAGCGGATTCCTACAGGTCGGGGTAGAGACGCCCGGGGTTGAACACGCCGGCCGGGTCGAAGGCCTGTTTCAGGCCGCGGTGGATGCGCGCCAGGGGGGGCGCGAGCGGCGCGAAGACGCCGGCCGACTTGTCGGCGGCGCGGAACAGGGTGGCGTGTCCGCCCGCCCGCGCCGCCGCCGCGCGCGCCTGCTCGCCGGGAGCGCGGGTACGCCACCAGCGCTGCGCGCCGCCCCATTCGATGAACCGATCGCCGGGCAAGTCGAGCGGGGCGGCGGTGGCGGGGACGGAGAGGCGCCACAAACATTCGCCGCCAGCCAACTCGGCGTCGCTCGGGGTAAAAAAGGCGTGCCGGTGGTCGCGCACGCTCTCCCACCAGGCGTCCGCTTCCCCGGCCTCCAGCGCGACGCCGCCGAGCCGGTCGCGGGCGGCGCGCACCGCGGCCCGCGCGCCGGCCAGCCGCGCGTACAGCCGTCCCTCGTACCAGGCCCCGGCGTTGAGGGGCAAGGGCTGGCCGGCCCATCGGTTCAACCGGTCCAGCGCCTGCGTCTCGTCCCACTCGAAGGCGAGCGTCGCGCGGTCCGGCGCCACCGGCAGCACCTTGAGCGAGACCTCGCATATCGCACCCAGCACGCCCATCGAACCGGCCAGCAGGCGCGCCACGTCGTAGCCGGCGACGTTCTTCATCACCTGGCCGCCGAAGGTGAGCAGTTCGCCGTTGCCGTCGAGCAGGGTCGCGCCGAGCACGTAATCGCGCGCCGCGCCGGCGCTGGCGCGGGCCGGTCCGGCCAGGCCGGCGGCGACCATGCCGCCCACGGTGCCGCCGTCGCCGAAGCGGGGCGGTTCGAACGGCAGGCATTGCCCGTGTTCGGCGAGCGCGGCCTCCAGTTCGACCAGCGGCGTGCCGGCCCGCGCCGTCACCACCAGCTCGGTGGGTTCGTGGCGGCTGATGCCGGCCAGCGGGCGCATGTCCAGCGGTTCGCCGCGCGGCGTCCCGCCGTAAAAGGCCTTGGTGCCGCCGCCGCGAACGTCGAGCGCGGTCTTCCGGTCGCGGGCGGCGCGCACCTGGTCAATGAGGCGCTGGAGCGTCGGGTCTTGGCTGTCCATCAGAACCTCGGCAGGTCGGGGAAGGGCAACAGGCCGCGATGGACGTGCATCCTGCCGTACTCGGCGCAGCGATGCAGGGTGGGGATCACCTTGCCGGGGTTGAGCAGCCCGTCCGGGTCGAAGGCGTGCTTGACGGCGAACATCCGTTCGCGTTCGGCGGGGGAGAACTGCACGCACATCGAGTTCAGTTTCTCGACCCCCACGCCGTGTTCGCCGGTGACGGTGCCGCCCAGGCGCACGCTGGTTTCCAGGATGTCGGCGCCGAACAATTCGCAGCGATGCATCTGGTCGGGGTCGTTGGCGTCGAACAGGATCAGCGGGTGCAGGTTGCCGTCGCCGGCGTGGAACACGTTCACGCAGCGCAGGCCGTACGTCGTTTCCATCGTCTCGATGGCGCGCAGCATTTCCGCCAGCCGCTTGCGCGGGATGGTCGAGTCCATGCACATGTAGTCGGGGCTGATCCGGCCCGACGCGGGGAAGGCGTTCTTGCGCCCGCTCCAGAACTTCAGGCGCTGGGCCTCGTCGCGGCTGACCTCGATGCGGGTGGCGCCGCCAGCGGTCAGCACCGCGATCATCCGTTCGATCTCTTCTTCGACTTCCTCGGCGGTGCCGTCGCTTTCGCACAGCAGGATGGCGGCGGCGTCGAGATCGTAACCGGCGTGCACGAAATCCTCGACCGCCGCCGTCATGCGCTGGTCCATCAGTTCGAGGCCGGCGGGGATAATGCCGGCGGCGATCACGCCGGCGACCGCGCCGCCGGCGGCTTCGACCGTGGCGAAGCTCGCCATGATGCAGCGGGCCAGCGGCGGCCTGGGCAGCAGCCTGACGGTGACCTCGACGATCACGGCGAGCATGCCTTCGCTGCCGACCACCACTGTCATCAGATCGAGTCCGGCGGCGTCGAGCGCCTCGGAGCCGAATTCGACCGCCTCGCCCTCCGCCGTGAAGCCGCGCGCCTTGAGCACGTTGTGCAGCGTCAGGCCGTATTTGAGGCAGTGCACGCCGCCGGAGTTTTCGGCCACGTTGCCGCCGATGGTGCAGGCGATCTGGCTCGACGGGTCCGGGGCATAGTACAGACCGTAGGGCGCGGCGGCCTCGCTGATCGCCAGGTTGCGCGCGCCGCATTGCACGACGGCCGTGCGCGCCACCGGGTCGATTTTCAGAATCCGGTTGAAGCGGGCGAGCGAGAGGGTCACGCCCATCTCGTGTGGCAAGGCGCCGCCGGAGAGGCCGGTGCCGGCGCCCCGCGCCACCACCGGCGCCTTCAGCGCGTGGCAGGTCTTCAGCACCGCTGCCACCTGGGCCTCGGTCGTCGGGAGCACCACCACCAGCGGCGTGGCGCGGTAGGCCGTCAGCCCGTCGCATTCGTAGGGTACCGTATCCTCGCGGCGCGACAGGATCGCCTCGCGCGGCAGCACCCGGGCGAGCGCGGCCACCAACTCGGCCTGCCGCGCGATGCGGTCGGGGTTTTCGGCGGGGGCGTTCATGGCCGCGCCCGCGTGCATGGCCGAGCCTTCAGAGCCGTGTTCATGGTTCGAGTCTCCGTGGGTGCCCCGGGCGACGAACGTTCGCCCGGGATTAGAACGGTAACCGCGCGTTCTCTCGACGAAGCGCCTTCAACGTTCCGGCATGCCGATCGAGCCGGTCCGTCAGCCGAACGGACATGCCGGCCCGCTCCTGGCTCGCGCCGTTATGGCGATCCTACACCCTCTCGGTCGGGTTTTCCCGCATGGCCGCCCGTCAGGCTTGGGCTCGTTCCAATAGCGGCAACCCCTTCGCGGCAAGATACCGCCGCAAGGCCAGGGCGAGCGGTCTGCCCCGATCGGAGTAGAGCCAGTAGTAGAACGTCGGGCGCGGGTTTTCCCGTTCGATGAAGGAGTCTATCGAGATTTTGAGACTGGCCAACGCCAGTCCCTGGCCCCGATGCGGTTCCAGCAGCGCCGCGCCGGCGCAATAGACGCATTCGGTGGAGCGGGTTCGACTCTGTCGCAACGCCTCAAAAAGGCCGGCTTCGGTGAGCGTGCCGTCCAGAAAACCCGTCATCACCGGCCGCGAGGTCGGCATGATCAGGGTGCTGCCGACCACCGTCCCTTCAAATTTGATCAAATTCCAATATTCGGGCATGGTTTCGACCAGCCATCGCACCGTATCCTCGTTGATCGTCATTTGAAACGCATCCTGGGCGCTGTGAAAACAACCTTCGGCAATCGCCATTGCACGCAGAAAATCGTCATGATATACATCGGGTGCCGAGGCTGATTCGATACAATAACCGTCTGGTAGAGTGAAACGCCTTGCCATATTGACAGAAATCCGGGTAATTACAGAGCTACTGTTGATTGCGATGACACACTTTGATTGGGACAGCCCTTTGTGCCAACCACGCCTCGTAGCGATGGGTCAGCTCGGGGGGAATGGCAAGCATGGCAAGATTTCCAGAATTGCAGGGGTTGCGATGTTAAACGGCAAATAAAATCTAGCATAATCAAGTTATTGTTGTCAAAGCTCGTAGATTATGGTAGATAAACGGAAACCGTATAATCACTGGTTAGCCGAAAGGAAGGACAGACAATGCCACAACTGTACCCGTACCGCATTTTCATCAGCCATGCGTGGGCCTACAACGATGAGTACTACAAACTAGAGAAAATGTTCACGGAGTATCCGAACTTCGAGTTTCGCAACTACTCTGTTCCCAAGCACGATCCGTTGGACAATTCGGCCAGTCTCAAGCGAAAGCTCCTCGACCAGATGAACCCAACCCAGGTCATCATCGTGCTGGCCGGAATGTACGCTGCACACAGTGATTGGATTCAATTCGAGATCAACGAAGCCGTGCGCTTGCAGAAGCCGATCATCGGGGTGAAACCTTGGCGGCAAGAGAGAGTCCCACAAGCAGTCCAGGACGCCGCCGCTGTTATGCATGGCTGGAACGTAGGGCCGATTGTCGAGTCGATTCGGAACCTGGCGTAGTGTTGCCCCTTGGGTCGTCGGGGACCACACCGAACCGCGGCTAACAACCGGTTGCAGCGGCCGGTCCGCTGCGCGGCCCGCCGCTGAACCGGAGCGTTGGGCACCTTGATGAGTGCCGAGAAAGCGTGACGGTTGGATCGTCCCCTGAAAAAGGCTGATTTGAATTTCACAACGGCTCTGGTTGGTTCGTCAAATAGCCCAAAGATATGACTTCTGTTTTTATTTCTTACCGACGACAAGACACGAGGGCCGATGCAGGACGCCTTCACGATCACTTTGTTGAAAAGTGGGGCCGCGACAAGGTCTTTATTGATATTGATTCGATTCCCGGCGGGTCGGACTTCGCTCGGCACATCCAAGAGACCTTATCCAAGCGCCCTGTCGTGATCATCCTCATCGGCAACAACTGGCTCTCAACTATCAATGAATCCGGTAAGCGACGATTGGACGACCCCTATGACTTTGTGCGCATGGAAGTGGCATTAGCTCTGTCAAAAGGCTTGAAGGTGATTCCCGTGCTTGTTGCAGGGGCAAGGATGCCTTCTTCCAACGAGCTACCCGAGGATATAAAAAGGCTGTCGGAATTGAACGCGAGGGAGATTTCAGATCGACACTTCTCACAAGACCTTGATCGCCTGATGCGGGATATAGGCGACCATCGCTCGCATCCTTATCAGATTTATCTAACAGGTTTCTTAGTTGCCTTCGTAGCGGTAGGGATGTGGCTTTGGTTCCATTACTCACTAAATAATCAGCCTGTTCCTCTGAGTAATCCGAAAGTCGACCAGTCGTCAACGACTCCAAGCTTCGAGTCCGAAGGGAATGTGCAGCCTACTATAGACCCGCAGGTGGCAGCATCTGATGGTGGATCTCACACTATTCGATTAAAGTCAGAGTTACTTCAGTGGCTGATAGTATCAAATCCGGTCCTTTCGCCTAGGGATGTTCTTGACGTAAAAGTAGGAGCGTTATCGAGCAAAGTGCGAGCAGTCGGCAAATTTTTAGAAGCTAACGGGACGTATATTCGCAAGGATGCGACTTACAGCAAGGATGCTGGTGGTGCTCATATACTTTACCGTATCCCGAATGACACGCAGGTTGGACATCATAAAGCAGAGATTTATGTACAAGAAATCGGAAGCGGAAAGAACGAGATTCACTCAATCGAGTACGAAATCGTGTCATCAAGCAACAAGTAGCTTCTACACTACTGAAGGAATTTATGAACTTTACATTAATATTTCTGTTGCTTTTCATTGTTAACAGCGCTGTCGCTGAAGACCTAATCGCAGATCTCGCGTTTGTCAGTGTTCCAGGTGGAATGTTCATGATGGGCTCTAAGGGAAAATATAAGGACGAGCAGCCCATTCATAAATTAACAGTGAATTCTTTTCTCTTGATGGATCATGAGCTAACTCTTGGCGAGCTGAAGAAGTTGCTCAAGACGCATCCCCAGCTTCTGCTTCGGAACGTTGAAGCAGATATGCGGGAGTACCAAGAAGACTTGGAAAGTAAGATCGACCTAGATGATATGCCGGTTGACCTTACCTGGGCCGAAGCAACAACGATCGCGGAGAAGCTTACTCATACGAGCGGAAAGCGCATTCGACTGCTGACCGAAGCAGAGTGGGAATACGCTGCACGCGGGGGATTGGTCGGAAAGCAATATCCCTGGGGGGATTTGAACGACAAAGTTGATGGAACGACGGTTGCTTCATTGCTGAGACAGATTTGGGGTAGTGAAACCTGCGAGCCACGTTCGTCGATGCCTCTCCGGAAGGTACGAACTCTATCACCGAAAAATGCCTTCGGTTTGTACGACATGGCGGGAAATGCCTGGGAATGGACATCTTCATTATATAGACCATACCCATACAAAGGCACAGATGGGCGGGAAGGCAAGGGACGACAAGATGATATGCGCGTCATCCGCGGTGGTGGTGCCGCACCAGAGACTTGCGATGTGCGGGTTTCGTTTCGAGGATATGGTTCTATGGAATCGAGATATGGTGTGCGCTATGTCGCAGAGAAATGACCTATGCCGTTCATGGGTGTGCATCGTTGCTATGGGATACTGCTCATCCGCAAACTTGATAGCAGCCTCAACCGCATTTGCGCAGGCTGACTCTGTGCATATTGAGTGCAATGCCAGCGATTTTGTTCGCAGGAACCGAGAGGCTATTTTTGAAGCTGCGAATCATCATGCCGTTTCAGCAGTGGCCGTTGCTGGCGTCATCGCCGCAGAGTCGATACTTAACCGAAATGTCATTGATTCTCTCCAAGACAAATGGCTCTCGAAACAATTGGAGGAGCATGACCAAGGCTGGTGGGAGCAATGGAAGGATACGTCTGAAAGTGCAGCGGCTCAAGCGGGTCCCCTACGGCTAATTGGGAATAAATGGCCCACCGCACTTGTGATGTCTGGTTACGTTATGTCTTTCGGTCCGGGGCAAATTCAGCCGCGCACAGCCATTTTAGCGTGTCGGCGATACGCCTTTTCAGAGCCTCTATGCCAGAAGAGTACTAAGGAGCTGATTGCGGCATTGCTTTCGGAAGAAAGTAGTATTCGACTCGTGGCGGTCATCTTACGTTATGAAGCTGACATATGGTTAACGCACACAAAGTCCGACGTGAAGAGGAATGCAGCGTTACTAGCGACTCTCTACAGTGCGGGTGCGGAATATCGAATTGCTGCGCTTGAAAGCAAAAATGTAAGTGAGTTGAATAAAATGGGACATTGGCTAGCAAAGTATCACGCAGCCATCGAGTCTTTACTTACCAACGTCATGCCCGGCGATGGGCGTTGGTGCATAATTTTACATAATACATTGATATAAAATGAAATTTCTGAATTTCGCAATTATGCAAAAATCTCTGAAATCAATGAATTAGAGGATTTATGCACCAACGCCCCGGCGATGCTCCATTTCCTGCCATATTGCCTGGAAATCGTGCAAATGGAGTGAACGGGCAAATGCAAGGGCTTTCGTCACGAAATCTTTGGGCGCATTAGAGTTTAGTTCGACACAGCCCAACAAGTGCTTGAATACGGACTCGTGGCAAGCTTCGCTTGCCACTCGCCGATTAAGCACAACGTTAGGCAGCAAACGTAGTTAAAATTCAGAGTTTAATGGGGCAACAACTTTGGAGAATAACTTATGAAAATGCTTTATTGTCTGTTTGCTTTGGTGTTGTTCGGATGCGCCACGGTGAATCCAGATCCTCCTCTCCCGGATAATATTCGCATTGTGCCACCTCAAAGTGCCCCAGCTGATGCTGCAGTTTTCTCAGGTCAATGGGTGGGACAATGGGATATTGGCCGAAATAGTAAGCTCGTTGTTGAGGAGATTGACTACCCTAAAGTTGTCGCAATTTATTCTGTGGGAGCCTATCGTGCCAATGCAAGTGACAATGGTATGCCAGGATGGAATCGTTTGAAGGGCGAAATTTCTAATGGCTTTCTGATCTTGAAAACCAATAGTGGTGCAACCATAACATATAAACTCCAGCCAGATGGTACACTAGCAGGAACTTACGAACGGGGGAGCTTTATTTCATATGTAATTATGAACCGTGTTGCGCCTTAGAGCCTTGTAGATTGGATTGCCGTCTTTTTGCAACCAACACTCAACCCGCCTAACTTAGCCAGGTAGGGTGCGCACTGCGCACCTTTTATGTGGTGCGCGATGCGCACCCTACTGCAATTTCCCGTCGCGGTTGTGGAGGGCCGTAGGATGCGGTGAGGAACGAACCGCATCAGTAAGTATCCCCCGGCAGAGCCGGGGGCTTTAGGTTCGTGAGCCGCTCGAAGCGGCTAATCAGGGTCGCTAACGCGGCCCTGGCGTTCTTGGGCCACCTAAAGGTGGCAACTCAGCGCCAGAAGTCCAGATTATCCAGTCGCTGATCCTCTTGCTCTTGGCACCGGATGTACTCGCGTATCGCGGTTTCGTCCCGACCTACGGTCGAAACAAAGTACCCCCGAGCCCAAAAATGCTGCCCAACAAAGTTCCGTTTACGTTCCCCGTACACCCGCGCTACGTGAATCGCACTCTTACCTTTGATGAATCCGATCACTTGCGACACGGCGTACTTGGGGGGCATCGCGATCAGCATGTGCACAGGATCGGCCAGCAGATGCCCCTCCTCAATCCGGCTTTCCTTCTGCCCGGCCAGCTTTCGAAACACTTCCCCCAGATGTTTTCTCAACTGCAGATACAACGTCTTGCGACGACACTTCGGGATAAACACCACATGGTATTTACACTCCCACTTGCTGTGGCTTAGGCTGTCATACTCGTCCATCGGGATTCTCCCCGTCGTGTGCTTGGCGGCTCACGGCGTGGAGTTTCCCTGATGGACTCCCGTAAATGTCAAACTGCTACTGTCTCCCCGGCAGAGCCGGGGGTTTTCTCTGGATAATAATCGCGTACAGTCTCCTGGCGGTGACCTTGTGTGGCGGAAGCACACAGCGGGTAGCAAGTTGAAAAAGTTGCACAATTCACAATTAGGGGACAGACCACATTATTTTCAGAGAAAGGAAGCCAATCTTGATCGATTCCGGTAGTCCTAATACCAATTACCAATATATTTTACTTTTTTAGTGCGGATAGAATAAAATCGAA
>JAVMKJ010000207.1:0-10555 GCA_031732855.1 Candidatus Competibacter sp. | reverse complement strand
GCCGGAAACAGAAACCCGGTCTCGCCGTCGCGAATCAGTTCCCGGTGGCCGCCCACGTCGGAAGCGATAAAAATGCGCCCCTGAGCCATGGCTTCCAGCGGTTTGAGCGGCGTCACGATTTCGGTCAGCCGCATCGACCGGCGCGGATAGACCAGCACATCGATCAGGCTGTAATAGCGCGACACCTCGCCGTGCGGCACCCGGCCGGGAAAGATCACCCGATCCGCGATGCCCAGCGTCCGGGCCTGTTTCCGCAACGCCGATTCCTGCAAACCACCCCCGACCAGCAAGACCCGCAACTCCGGGCGCGAACCCACCAACCGCGCGACGGCTTCCAACAACAGATCCAGTCCTTCATAGCCATAGAACGAGCCAATGAATCCCACAACCGCCGCGCCGGCCAACCCCAACCGGGCGCGCAATGCCTCATCCGGCAAACCACCAAAACGGAACTGCTCGACCTCGACCGCGTTGGGAATGACCGTGACCTTGGCCGGATCGATCCCGCGCGCCAGGATATCCTGGCGCAGGCCCTCGCAGATGGTGGTGATCTGGTCGGCTCGCCGCAGCGCGAAGGTTTCCAGCGCCCGCGACGCGCGGTAACGCCAGCTTCCCTCGCGGGTGACGCCGTGATCGACGGCGGCGTCTTCCCAGGACGCGCGCACTTCGTAGACCACGGGAATCCGGAGCCGCCGACCGGCCCAGAGCGCGGGCAGCGCGTTGAGGACCGGCGAGTGGGGATGCAGGAGGTCCGGACGAAACCGCCGCGCCAGTTCGTCGATGCGCCGGGCGGTGGCCCGCATGTCATCCAAATAAACGCCGCCCGGCAACCGCGCCAGCATGGTCGGCGCCGCCGGGGTACGATGGAAACGCCAGCCGTCGATCTCTTCCTCCAATGCCGATGGAGCAAGGTGCTTGGGTGTGGTGAGGTGGAGCGTTTCCCAGCCCAGCCGCCGCTGCTCGCGCAGGATGGCCGCGGTGCGGAAAGTGTAGCCGCTGTGCAGGGGCAGCGAGTGGTCGAGGATGTGGAGGATTCTGGGCATTTATCGGGTGATCGGCGGAAACCGCAAGTTCAGTCGAGATTGAAATATATACTAAGGCTGTTTCCTTCGCTAATTTGCCTTGGATCATCGCGATTCCAGAACCTGCCCATTTGTTGACCCTCATCCTATCGAATAGTCGACCGCCATCCATGACGCCGCCCCGCCGCAAACTGCCCATCGGCATCCAGACCTTCGCCAAGATCCGCGAGGCCGACTACTACTATGTGGACAAGACGCCCATGGCCTGGCGGCTGACGCAGGAATCCGGCTATTTCTTCCTGTCGCGCCCGCGCCGCTTCGGCAAGAGCCTGTTCCTCGACACCCTCAAGGAACTGTTCCAGGGCAACGAACTCCTGTTCCGCAACCTGTACATCCACGATCGGTGGGACTGGACCCAATCCTGCCCGGTCATCCGCATCAGCTTTGGCGGCGGGGTCTTGAAACACCTGCAGGCCTTGGGCGAGGTACTGCACCAGCAGCTTGAGGAGCACGAACGGCGTCATGCGCTACCCGCCCGCTACCCGGACCCCCGCAGCCGCTTTCGGGATTTGATCGCCCGCCTGCGCGAACAGACCGGCCGGGGCGTGGTGGTGCTGGTGGACGAGTACGACAAACCGATTCTGGACAATATCACAGAGCCGGAGATCGCGCTGGCCCTGCGTGAAGGATTGAGGGATTTCTACAGCGTCATCAAGGACTCGGACGCCCACCTCCGCTTTGTTTTTCTGACCGGGGTCTCGAAGTTCAGCAAGGTCAGCCTGTTTTCCGGGCTGAACAACCTCAATGACATCACGGTGGACACGGCCTACTCGCCGATCTGCGGCTACACTGAAGCCGATGTGGACACGGTATTCGCCCCGGAACTCGACGGGCTGGACCGGGAGGAGATTCGCCGCTGGTACAACGGTTATAACTGGCTGGGAGAAACGGTCTACAACCCCTTCGATCTATTGTTGCTGTTCGACAAACGCCAGTTCCGTCCCTGGTGGTTCGAGACCGGCACCCCGACCTTTCTGGTCAAGTTGCTCGCCGCGCGTCGGACGTGGACGCCACGCCTGGAGCAGATGCACAGCAGCAGCACCCTGTTGTCCACCTTCGACGTGGATGACATTCCAACCGAAGCGCTGATGTTCCAGACGGGCTATCTGACCATCGCCAGCGTGGACACCATGGGAGCGGAGGGATTTTTCACCTTGCGTTATCCCAATCTGGAAGTCCGGCAGGGACTCAACGTCGCGCTCCTGTCGGCGCTGATGCCCGATCCGCAAGACAGCCTGGCGCGCCGCCGCGCCTTGTATTTGATGTTGCGCTCCGGTGATTTACGCGGCATGGCAGCGGAGCTTCACGCCCTGTACGCCGGCATCCCGCATCACTGGTACGACAACAATCCCATCGCCCATTACGAAGGCTATTACGCCAGCGTGTTCTACAGCCACTTCGCCGCGCTGGGGCTGGATATCGTTCTGGAAGACATCACCAACCGCGGGCGCATCGACATGACGGTGAAATTCGGCGACCATATCTACCTGTTCGAATTCAAAGTGGTGGAGTCAGCGCCGGAGGGACGGGCCTTGCGCCAACTCAAGGACAAAGGCTACGCCGAAAAATACCGGGCCGAAGGCTTGCCCATCGACTTGATCGGAATCGAGTTCTCCCGCGAGAAGCGGAATGTGGTGGGGTTTGAGATGGAACTGGCTATCGAACGAGATGACGCACCATGATCCCTAACCTGCATCGCATCCCACTTTCGCTCGGCCTCGCCGGCTGCTTCAGCCCGGCGGCCGATCCCGCCGCCGCCGCCCGGATTCAGGACACTTTGGCCGCCGCCTTGCGCGAACCGGCAACGCTCGGTTCGGCAGGCGCCTTCTGCGCGGCCAGCGGGGGCGGCGTTCTCGCGGAAGGCGGATTGCTGCTCGCCATCGCCGGACGGGCGCGGCATGCCGATGCCGGTGGCAACATTCCCTCGATTTTGCACGCCTTGGCCGCTGGCTACCGCGAATTCGGAACGACCGTCCTCGAAAAGCTGTCCGGCCCGTTCGCCTTGGCGATTCTGGACCCCGCCCACCGCGCCGCCCTGTTGGCCATCGACCGGATCGGGATCGAGTCCCTCTACTACGCTCCGCAAGCGGATGGCGTGCGATTCGCCTCCACCCCCGCCTCCCTCGCCCGGACCGGCGGGATCGATGCCCGCATCGACCCGCAAGCGATCTACGACTACCTGTATTGCCACATGATCCCCAGCCCCCGGACCCTCTATCGGGGCCTGCGCAAACTGCCCGCCGGCCATTATCTCGAATGGCGGAACGGCGCGGTCCGGGTCGAACCCTACTGGCTCCCCTGCTTCAGCGAAGCCGACATCGACGTTGCCGCCGCCGGGCGCGAGATGTTGGAGATCATCGAAACCGCCGTCCGGCGCGAAACCGCCGCGGTACCGGCCGGCGGCGTCGGCGCTTTCCTCAGCGGCGGACTCGACAGTTCGACGGTCGCCGGGATGCTCGCCCGCGCCGTGGAACCGGCCAGCACCTATTCGATCGGCTTTGCGGTACCGGGCTACGACGAAATGGACTACGCCCGCACCGCCGTCGACCACTTCCACACCGCCGCCCACGAATACTATGTGACGCCCGAGGACGTGGCGACCCTGCTGCCCGCGCTCGCCGCCGCCACCGACGAACCCTTTGGCAATTCCTCGCTGTTGCCGGCGTTCTGCTGCGCGCGCCGCGCCCGCGAGGATGGCGTCGCGCTCCTGCTGGGCGGCGATGGCGGCGACGAACTGTTCGCCGGCAACGAACGTTACGCCACCCAGCGGATTTTCGAACCGTTCGGCCGCCTGTCGCCGGCGCTGCAAACGCTCGTGGCCACCGCCGTCAAGCCGCTGGCGAACATCCCCCTGGCCCGCAAGGCGAACCGCTACGTCCAGCAGGCCCGCGTGCCTCTCCCCGACCGACTGGACAGCTACGCCTTCCTGGTACGCCACGATCCCGCCGAGGTGTTCGATCCCGAATTTCTCGTCCAAGTCGATACCGCGGAACCGCGGGAACTGAAACGGGCGGCGTTCGCCGCGCCGGCCGGGGCTTCAACCCTGAACCGGATGCTCTATCTGGACTGGCATTTCACCCTGCACGACAACGATCTGGTCAAGGTCAACACCGCCTGCCGGCTGGCGGGCGTCGCCGTCGCCTATCCGATGCTGGACGATGCGCTGATCGAGCTGTCCTGCCGCATCCCTTCCTCGCACAAGCTCCGGGGAATGAAACTGCGCTGGTTCTACAAGGAAGCGGTCCGGGATTTCCTCCCGGACGCCATTCTCACCAAGAAAAAACACGGCTTCGGACTGCCGTTCGGGGTCTGGACCCGCTCCGATCCGCGCCTGCTGGCCATCACCGACGATGCCCTGGAATCCCTGAAGCAGCGCGGCTGGTTTCAGCCCGCCTTTCTCGACCGGGCGCGCCGACTGCACCGCGAAGCGCACGCCGCCTATTACGGGGAAATGGTCTGGATCCTGACGGTGCTGGAACTGTGGCTGCGGGCGAATGAAGCGAAGGGTGGGTAGCGTCAAATGGATGTTGGCCGGCATCTAGAGGATCTACCTTATAAGTCGACTAAAAGTTGTCCGGACAAGGTCCATTTCAAGCTTTATTCGCCTAAAGTGCGGCGATTCTGTCGTTTAATGAGTTCTGCACCATTCGTCCAATGGCATGTAGCATCGGAACCTTGAGGATCACGTTGTCTGCGCTTGATGCTACAGGGGATGCAGAAGCCAGTTGGCCCATCGTCGCCACCTCAAACCAATCACCATGGTCCCGCAGAAATTCGCATAGACAACTAAGCCGGTGCTGGTTGATCCGATTTGGGAGTAGTCGGGTGAAATCGAAGCTCTTATTCTTAACATATTCGAATGGGTGTGTCAGGATAATGATCGACTCCATTTTTGACTGATGCGCGCGCAACAATAATGTCCTCATTTCTTGCCAGGAGGAACCTGTGATAGTGAGCGTCTTGTAATGAACACGCTTGCCAAGTGCCAAGTCGATATAGGTGGTTACGCAGGCTTCGACGACGCTCCCCACTCGGTGGATTCCGGAAAAAAATTGAAGCGCTGGATCATCCGGCCAGTATAGCGCAAGACCAACGTTAGACCCGACTGGGATACCGGCCAATTCCATCGCCTGATAGACAGTTTTATCTACCATGAGACTACCCGTACGCAGCGCGACCGGCCGTCCCAAGCCCCACCGCGTAAAGATCACGATACCGTCCGCCAGCCATTGGTTGAGTTGATCGAGGGTACGACCGTACATATGGTCGCTCGGGGGCTCAGAACTTAGCCGATCCATCCAGTCCGGGTTCTTGAAATACGTCCAGACCGGATGCAGATGCAACTGCACATCGTGTCCTGCAGCTTTTATCCGCAGAGCCAGATCGCGCATAGGCTGGTCGCCGAAATAGTAGGAATTAAGGGCTTCCACAAAAAAAGTTGCTTTGGTACCGAACTTGGCGAATGTATCCAGCAGAAAACCCAGTCCATGCGACTTTCCGCCAATTTCGCACAACACAACCTGTGCTCCCGCCGGTTGGTTACGGATCGGATCTGCAAAAGCACCGCCGATGCTAAATTCAGTGTCTATGGTAACGAAAACCTTCGTTTTCATCGATCCTCTTCCCGATTGGGGGCGACCGTCCCGGTTCGGGCCGGGAAAGGTTAAGCATTTGAACCATTATGTACGCTCGCCGTCAAGCTACGGCCATCGATGGAGCATGGTTTTGTACGAGCTTGCGGCGCGGCTGGCAGGTTCTTTTGGCAGCCCCGGCGCTGATGATCTCGTTCTCGCCATGATGGCAGCCTTGCGCGAGCATGATATTGTTCTCAGGGCCTTTCGCTCTTCGTCATCGAGATGCCTGTCCTTAAAGTTTAGCGGTACGCGCTGGATTTGTCGTTCCGCCAATGGGTTGAAGGGTTTCGGTTACATCGCAGGTGGCAAGCTGCCGGCGCCGGATGGAATCACCTTTTCATGCCAGGAGCCTATATGCTACGCTTACCTGTGTTGCGGATGGCCCCGGTGATGGTACGTAGGTACGTAAGCCGTTGAATGGGCTGCCAGTGCTTTCGTGGTATTCTTGGCTCAACGAGCTGATCTGGATGGCGAAGACGAAACCTGTATTTGACGATTTTTTAACCGTGGGAACACGTGCAGAGCTTAGGACTGCTATCGCCAGATCCGGCATGGCATTAAGTCTCCCGCAGGCGCAGCGGCTGGTGGCTCACGCCACATCGCTGGAGCCCGCTGTCCAATCCTTGCGCTTGGGCATCATTCACACTTATACAAGCGAGCTGCTGGATCCGTGGCTGGCGCTGGCCGCATCGCTGCAGGGGTTGGAGCTGCACACCTATCACGCGCCATACGGCTTGACGTTACAGGAGGCGCGGGAAGATTCGGGGCTGGTGGCCCATCAACCCGACCTGACCCTGCTCATGTTGCGGCGGGAGGACCTTCATCCCGCCCTGGGGAAACCGCTGGCTCGCCTCAGTGCCGCTGACCAGGCACAGCTTGGCGATGAGGTGCTTGATCGGCTATGTGGCATCGTTGCTCGCTTTCGATCTCTCAGAGTGGGTCAGATCGTATTAACTTTGCTGCCGTCGCTCCTGCCGCCGGGCTTGGGTATCTATGATGCTCAGTCCGAGTCTTCGGAAAGTGCTTGGTGGGCGAGCCTCAAGGCGGCAATCGGCCGCTGCCTGCGGGAGACCATGCCGGCATCGTTGCTTCTCGACCTCGATGAACTGCTGCAGCAAGTTGGCCGTGCGCGGTTTTTTGATTACCGTATCTGGTATTCGGCGCGTTTTCCGTTTACCGCCGAGGCCTCGAACGAACTCGCGCGTCGTGTTGTTGGCGTGGGCGCCCTGATCAAATTCCCCAAAGCGAAAATCATTGTGCTCGATGCGGACAATACCTTGTGGGGTGGCATTATCGGCGAAGACGGCATCACCGGTATTGCGCTTGGACCAGAATACCCTGGCAACGCATTCGTGGATTTCCAACGGAGATTGCTCGAATATCAGCAGCGGGGATTTATCCTGGCGTTGTGCAGCAAAAATAACCCAGCCGACGTTGATCAAGTATTAAAAGAACATCCGCACCAAATATTGCGAGATGAACATTTTGCGGCGCAGCGGGTCAATTGGCTGCCTAAAGTGGACAATCTCATTTCTCTGGCTGACGAACTCAATCTCGGCCTAGATTCTTTTATTTTCGTCGACGATAGCGACCACGAGTGCGCCGCCGTTCGCCACCGGCTTCCACAAGTTGAAGTCGTGCAGACTCCGCCCAGGCCGGCGGACATGCCTGCCTGTCTGGAACATGTGGCGCGTCTGGAAATCTTGTCCCTGACTCCTGAGGACTTGGCCAAGACCGAGCTGTATGCTCAGGAGCGTAGACGCCGCGAGTTAAAAGAGACTATCGAACAGAGCGGCGCCGGAGTGCAGGACTATCTTGCGTCGTTAAAAATGAAAATTCTGATTAGTTTGAACGCACAATCCCATGTGGTACGACTCAGCCAACTCACTCGGAAGACCAATCAGTTTAACCTGACCACCCGCCGTTATGACGAACACCAGATGCAAGAGTTCGTGCTGGACTCCGACTGGTTGGTTGCCGATTTCTCGCTGACTGATATTTTCGGCGACAGCGGTATTGTCGGCTTGGCTCTTTTTCGCCTGGTAACGGCGCAGCGAGCCGATCTCGATACGTTTCTCATGTCATGCCGAGTTATCGGACGTCAAGCGGAAGCCGCTTTCCTGGATGCTCTTCTTCGATTTCTCGCTGATCGCGGTATAGAAGAAGTAGTGGCTGACTACATAGCAACATCAAAAAATGTTTTGGTAAAGAGCTTTCTACCAGAGCAAGGTTTCGAGCCAATTGTTGAAGGCGGTTACCGGCGAAATTTGCACAAAACACCGCCACAGCCTGAATCGGCTCACCCCATTACGGTTGACCTGGTCGTGTAATTTGACGCTTGGCTTGGTAGCGATGAATGGCCGGCCAAGAGTTGCCAATCGCAGGCCAGTTCTCGATGACATCGTGCAAAACTTGAAAAATAGATCAACTTTATGAGTATATTTGAACAACTGCGGGACATCATCGCGATCACACTGAAGTTGCCTGTGGAAAAGATTACTGAGACCACAAGAGATGAAGACCTCGCTGCCTGGGACTCGCTAGGTCATGTCAATTTGATGCTGGCCCTGGAACAGACCTTCGACCTTTTCATCGAGGTGGAAGATTTCCCTACGCTGAACTCGGTTCAGGGAATCATCAAATACTTGGCTGAACACGGTATCGAATAATGCCGAGGTAATTCGATGAACCTGCTCGAGAGTGTTTCCGGCCTAGCTGTTCGCCACCTTAAACAAGAACAACTGCTTGCCTTGCGCGCCCGCTATTTGTCTCTGCGCACCAGGCTTTATCCCGTTATGCGGCTGGTATACGGCACCTTCGATACGGCGGCCTTGCGCGTTCACCTCGAGCAGCGCATCGGGACCAGCTTCGAAATTCTGATGGTGCACAGTTCGGTGAACAACATGAAGCCCATGTACACCGGCAGTCCATTGGAGTTGCTGCACATGCTCATGGCTTTTTGCGGTCCCGATCGAACCCTGGTAATGCCGGCGTTCTATTTCGGCGACCCGGCAATCGGCGGCACTGCCGAAACGTTCGCGAAAAATCCGCGTTTTGATGTGCGGAGGACGCCCTCTCAGATGGGGTTGGCAACCGAGCTTTTTCGCCGGTCGAAAGGAGTTGTGCAGAGCCGCAACCCGGTGTACCGCGTTTCCGCCCTGGGGCCACTCGCGGAAGCGCTAACGCACGGCCACGAGCGGGCTCCCAGCCCTGCCGGACCTGGCTCACCATTCGACTTCATGGCGAATCATGATACCTGCATTATCGGTATCGGAAAGCCTTTCCAGGTGCTGACCCAGGTTCACCACGCGGAAGAAGTGATGGGAAAAGACTTTCCCGTGCCTGGCGAATTCGGACCAGGACTGAGCATGACGCTCATCGACGGCGCCGAAGAGACTCCGTTTAGGCTGGCCAAACGGAACCTGCATTGGAAGTTTAATATCTGGAAGCTGCGAACGATCATGGATCGCGATCACTTGCAGGAATGGACATTTCATCACGTGCCCATGTTTGCCACGCGCGCCGGTGATGTCACTAGGGTGCTGATCGATGCAGCCAAACGTGGTGTGACCCTGTACGACAGGCCGTAGCGAATGGAGGAGGGAATCTTATTCTACTACGCCCACGTCCTCCCGTTTCGGGAGTCACTTCGAGTGCCCGGAATTGGACCGTGGCATTGAGCGAAGTCACTGATATCCACAGTCAAGAGGTTAAGTGTGCTTTTTCCGCTGCATCACATAGGCTTTCTCGTGAAAGATGTTTCACTCGCTGCGAGCGACTTCGTTTCCCGGTTGGGTTACGTGATTGACAGCGAAGTAATCGAAGACCCCGTGCAGACTGCATTCGTGCAGTTTCTTCGCCAGCCGGGAGCCAGTCACTGGCTGGAATTGGTGATGCCAAATGGCCCCGAAAGCAAACTTCTCGGTGCCCTACAGAAGGGAGGGGGACTGCATCATCTCTGTTATGAAGTGGAAGACATCGCGCAGGCCTGTGAGCACATGCGCAGCCGATCAATGTTGATGATCGCACGACCGGTGCCGGCCGTTGCCTTTCCTGGGCGGCGCATTGCCTGGTTTATGGATCGTTCCAATTTTCTGCTGGAATTGCTTGAAGCCGGTGAAGGCCCACTGTCGCTCAGGCATGGAGCAGCGCGGTCCTGTCACGGTTAGTGCTGTGCCTCCGGGTGGCAGCTGGGTAGCCTCGGCCAATGGTATTTTCGACACTGCACGGTTGCCGTGAAAACGAAGTTGGTCAGCACTGGTTTTAAGGTGTTTGACAGAATTGGAACCTTTAGCCGCTACCTGGTGACTGGCGGCTTGCTGTTTTTGATCGATCTTGCGGTATTCCTTGCGCTGGTCAGGCTCGGCGGGTTCGAGCCGGCGCTAGCCCAACCTATCGGTCGCGCCACAGGTGCGATCGCCGGTTTTTTCGGTCATCGCTATATCACTTTTTTCCAAAACCGTGACAATCCCCGCCATGACATCGTAGTTCAGGGCAGCGGATATCTGGCGGTAAGCGTAGCGATGCTACTGATCACCCCATTCGTTTTACTCTTTTTCCTTTACATCAGCGGCGGTGACTTGGTGGCGGCTAAGGTGTTGACCGAGATCTTCGCCGTTATCGCCGTCTATTTGAGTTTGAGATTCGTCTTTGCAGCGAAGGAGGGTTAAGAGATGCCAGAGCACCAGACCATGTTGTCGGTCATTGTGCCTGCCTACAACGAGGCTGCGGTACTGCCACACCTCCTTGATGAGGTTGGCCATGTGGTGACTGGCCTCGGCTGTAGTTAAATGACCCCCGGCAAAGCCGGGGGCTTATTGGATGAGCGCCTCAAAGGCG
>JAVMKJ010000206.1:0-10594 GCA_031732855.1 Candidatus Competibacter sp. | reverse complement strand
GCTTGGCGTGCCCCGGATACTGCTTGCGCATCGCCACCACCGCCAGCCGGTAGGAGCAGCCCTCCGGCGGCAGATAGAAATCCACGATCTCGGGAAACTGCTTCTGCAAAATCGGCACGAAAACCTCGTTCAGCGCCACGCCGAGGATGGCCGGCTCGTCCGGCGGGCGGCCGGTGTAGGTGCTGTGGTAGATCGGATTCTCGCGGTGGGTGATGCGGTCGATGGTGAACACCGGAAACCGGTCCACCTCGTTGTAATAGCCGGTATGGTCGCCGAACGGTCCTTCCAGCGCGGTCTCGCCGGGCTGAATATGCCCTTCCAGCACGAATTCGGCGCTGGCTGGGGCTTGCAGGTCATTTCCCAGGCATTGCGCCAATTCGGTCCGCGACCCGCGCAACAACCCGGCGAAGGCGTATTCCGACAGATTATCCGGCACCGGCGTCACCGCCGCCAGAATCGTCGCCGGGTCCGCGCCCAAGGCCACGGCGATGGGAAAAGGCTCGCCGGGTCGGGCCTGTTGCCAGTCGCGGTAATCCAGCGCCCCGCCCCGATGCGCCAGCCAGCGCATGATGACCTTATTTCGACCGATGACCTGCTGGCGGTAGATACCCAGATTCTGGCGCGGCTTGTTTGGCCCCCGCGTCACCACCAGTCCCCAAGTGATCAGCGGCCCGGCATCTCCCGGCCAGCAGTGTTGCACCGGCAAGCTCGATAAATCGACATCGGCGCCCTCAATCACCCGTTCCTGACACGGCGGCCGGCTCACCTTCCTCGGCGCCATGTCCAGCACCTTTTTGAAGACCGGCAGCTTCTCCCAGGCATCGCGCAGGCCCTTGGGCGGCTCGGGTTCCTTCAGGAACGCCAGCAGCTTGCCGACCTCGCGCAGCGCGTCCACATCATCGGCGCCCATGCCCAGCGCCACCCGGCGCGGCGTGCCGAACAGATTGCCCAGCACCGGGATGGCGCAACCTTTGGGATGCTCGAACAGGATCGCTGGCCCCCCGGCCCGCAATACCCGGTCGCAGATCTCGGTCATTTCCAGCTTGGGATCTACCGCGACCTGAATGCGCCTGAGTTCGCCGAGCCGCTCCAGTTGGCTAATGAAATCACGCAAATCACGGTATTGCATGGAGAGCCTCTCGCAGGGTCATCGCCTTCACATCGACGACGCACTGGCATTCTAGCAGCAAACCGCCGCCAACCCCGGCGGCGATACGGTGGCAGGCCCGGTTTCAATAACTACACTTGTGAAGTCTGCGCCCCACGCAATGCTCAAATCATCAGGAGGCGACATGAAGTTCCTGCTCCGCGTCTCGGCGGCCATCGATGCCATCAACACGGCGATCGGCCGCTGGACGATTTGGCTAATCCTGTGCTGCGTCCTGATCAGCGCTCTGACCGCCACCCTGCGTTACGTATTCAGTTGGGGCTCGAACGCCCTGCTGGAATCACAGTGGTTCATGTTCGGGCTGGTGTTCCTGTTTTGCTCGGCGTGGACCCTGCGGGAAGGCGGTCACGTTCGCATCGACATCCTGTCCTCCAAGCTGCCGCCGGTCGCCCGAATCTGGATCGACATCCTCGGCGGACTGCTGTTCCTGCTGCCGGTCTGCCTGTTGATCGCCGTGGACTCCTGGAATTTCTTCCTGATCGCCTACCAAACCCGCGAGGCTTCGTCGAATCCCGGTGGACTGATCTGGTGGCCGATCAAGCTGGCGATTCCCGTGGCGTTCGGCCTGCTCAGCCTGCAAGGGCTGTCCGAGGTGATCAAGAATATCGCGGTGCTGACCGGCCACCGGCCCCTGCCCGAGTTCCGGGGAGGGCACTGACATGGCCGAATTCCTGATCGCCAACATGGCGCCGATCATGTTCTCGGCGCTGATCGTGTTCCTGCTGATCGGCTATCCGGTGGCCTTCTCCCTGGCGGCGGTCGGCATGGCCTTCGGCCTGCTCGGCATCCACCTGGGTCTGCTCACCCCCAACCTGTTGCAAGCGTTCCCGGACCGGGTGTTCGGCATCATGAAGAACGAAATCCTGCTGGCGATTCCGTTTTTCACCTTTATGGGGCTGGTGCTGGAGCGCAGCGGCATGGCCGAGGCCCTGCTCGATACCATCGGCCAGTTGTTCGGCGGCATTCGCGGCGGGCTGGCTTACGCCGTGATCTTCGTCGGCGCCCTGCTGGCCGCCACCACCGGCGTGGTCGCCGCCTCGGTGATCGCCATGGGCCTGATCTCCCTGCCGATCATGCTGCGCTACGGCTACGACCGGGCGCTGGCCTCCGGCGTCATCGCCGCTTCCGGTACCCTGGCGCAGATCATCCCTCCATCCCTGGTGCTGATCGTGATGGCCGACGTGCTCGGCCGCTCGGTGGGCGACATGTACAAGGGTGCCTTCGTCCCCGGTTTCGTGCTGACCGGCTTGTATATCCTGTGGGTGCTGGCGAACACAATCCTGCGCCCGCACACCGCCCCAGCCCTACCGCTGGAAGCCCGCACCTTGCGCGGCTGGGCGCTGGCCTGGCGGGTGGTGGTGGCGATGATCCCGCCGCTGTTGCTGATCTTCCTGGTGCTCGGCAGCATCTTCATCGGCTGGGCCACCCCCACCGAGGGCGGCGCGCTGGGCGCGGTCGGCGCGCTGGCGATGGCGCTGGGCAAGGGCAAACTGAACCACAAACTGCTGGTCGAGGCCATGACCGCCACCGCCAGGATCACCAGTTTCGTGATCTTCATCCTGATCGGCTCCAGCGTGTTCAGCCTGGTGTTTCGCGGCGTCAACGGCGACTTGTGGGTGGAACACCTGCTGCTCGACCTGCCCGGCGGTCAGTTGGGTTTCCTGATCGTAGTGAACGCGCTGGTGTTCCTGCTGGCGTTCTTCCTCGATTTCTTCGAGATCAGCTTCATCATCCTGCCGTTGCTGGCGCCGGTGGCGGACAAGCTGGGCATCGACCTGGTCTGGTTCGGCGTGCTGCTGGGCGTGAACATGCAGACTTCGTTCATGCACCCGCCGTTCGGCTTCGCCCTGTTCTATCTGCGCAGCGTCGCCCCGCCGGTGGTGCGCACCGTCGATATCTACTGGGGCGCGGTGCCGTTCGTGGTGATCCAGGTGATCATGGTGGCGCTGATCATCGCCTTCCCGGCGCTGGTGACCGTCGGCCTCGACCGCCCGGTGCATTCGGGCGAGCCGGCGCAAGTGCGAATGCTGGCGCCACAGGACGATCAGAACGCCGGAACCGAGTCGCAACCCGAGGATACTGCCGATCTGTTCAAGCGAATGGCGCCCAAGCCCCAGTAGCAGCATGCCGCGCGCGGTGAGTAGCCGGCGCGCCACCGTTTCCGCCGGAGTGCCGGTCCGGTCTTTACCGGACGTGCCGCCGGGACGTGAACCCTCGAATTTGGTATTCAGAGGGACTAGTGTTAGATTATTGACGAATAATCTTATCTACCGCTCACTTATTTGAGAGAGACGACATGAAATTGAAAACGATAAGTACCGTTATTGTACTGCTTACTTCATGTGGTATTGCCTTGAATACGTCGGCTGCCGAAAAAGAAAAGGTTGTTGATATAGGCCAGCGCGAATACATGAATAAATGCGTTTTGTGTCATGGCCAGAGTGGTAAAGGCGATGGAAGCGCGATTGATTTTTTGAAGGTTGCTCCTACTGATCTCACTATTTTATCCAAACAAAATGGTGGGGTTTTTCCGGTTGATCGAGTCATTTCCATCATCGATGGTCGAGAGTTTGTCAAAGGCCACGGTACCCGTGATATGCCAATTTGGGGCAAGGATTACAGCCTTGAAAAGTCAGAGGCCGCTGCATACTATTTTGACGCTCCATACAATATGGAGATGTATGTACGCGCCCGTATTCTTGCTCTGATCGACTACCTAAATCGGATTCAAATAAAGTAGCAATCCCGATCAACCCCATCGTTATTTCACATCGGATCGTTTGCGAGCAGCCCTTTTCTTATTCACCATCCGACGAAACTTTTCGGGGAGAGTGGATTCCTGAAAAGCTTATACTTCTGTGTCCCCCGGCAAAGCCGGGGGGTTCAATCAGGCGTGCAAACAGAGAAGTGTTACTACTTACTATTTCCTGGTGATTACTTCCTGGCACGCATCTGCGCCTGCATGAAGTTCGCCAGCGCACCCTCGGGAAGCCCCATCCAGATGTCGGAAATCTGCTGGAAGGCGCGCAGCGAATCGTACAGCTTCTTGAAATCCGGATTTTTTTCGGATTCCTCGGCATACAGCTTCTGGGCCGCCTCGTAGGCAGCCTTCAGTACATCGTCCGGATAGCGCCGCAACTGGGTGCCGTTTTGCACCAGCCGCTGGATCGCCAGGGGATTCTTGGCATCGTAGGCGGCCATCATCCGAAGGTTGGCTTCGATGGCGGCGGTCTCGAACGCCGCCTGATAGGGTTTGGGCAGCTTCTCCCACTGCTCCTTGTTGACGTAGAAGCTGATCTGCGGGCCGGTTTCCCACCAGCCCGGATAGTAGTAAAACTTGGCGACCTTGTAGAAACCGAGCTTCTCGTCGTCGTAGGGACCGACCCACTCGGCGGCATCGATGGCGCCGCGCTCCAGCGCCGGGTAGATCTCGCCGCCCGGCAGGGCCTGCGGCACCGCTCCCAGGGCCGAGAAAACCTCGGCGCCGAAGCCCGGAATGCGCATCTTCAGTCCCTTGAGGTCTTCCAGCGATTTCACTTCCTTGCGGAACCAGCCGCCCATCTGCGTGCCGGTATTGCCGCCCGGGAAGTTGACGACGTTGTATTTGGCGAAGAACTCACGGGTCAGGGGCAGGCCTTCCCCATAATAGTACCAGCCGTTCATCTGCCGGGCGTTGAGACCGAAGGGGATGGCGGTGTCGATGGAAAACGCCTTGTTCTTGCCGTGGAAGTAGTAGCCGCAGGTATGGCAACACTCCACGGTGTTCTGTTGCACGGCGTCCAGCACGCCGAACGGCGGCACGATCTCGCCGCCAGCGAACACCCGTATCTCAAATTTGCCTTCGGTCAGCTCGGCGATCCGTTTGGCCAGCACCTCGGCGCCACCATAGATCGTGTCCAGGCTCTTGGGGAAGCTGGAGGCAATCCGCCACTTGATGGTGGGCAAACCCTGCCCCTGAGGTTGAGGCTCGGGCGGAGCCGCCGCCGGGGCCGCGGTTGGAGCTGGCGACTGGGCGATGGCGGGAACGGCGGCCGTTCCGGCGGCCGCAGCCAGACCCAGTCCGGCTTTCTTGATGAACTCGCGACGCTGCATGTTTTCCTCCCAAGGTTGGTATTTGGTATCAGCGGTATCTGAAAGTATGGAATACCACAGCGGGCATTCAACCCCTTGGACTCACGCCCGCCCGCTCACCAGCGCAGCAGCACCCAGGCTGGAATCAGCATCCCGCTCTGGAAATCGTTTTGGCGGGTTTCCATATTGCCGTCGCCGTCGGTATCCACCAGGTAATACGACGCACCCTTGGCGGGATTGACCTTGATCATGTACAGCACCCCACCGGCGCGATATTCCTCGATGGTGCCCCGATCGCCAAGGTTACGAATGGTGATCTCCGGAGCCGGCACGTTCTGGGTCCGGGAAGCATCGGGGGGACCGTCGGGGATCGGTTCCAGACCGGCCGGTTTCGAAGCGTCTTGAGCCCAAGCCAGGCCCGACGCCAGCAGCAACGGAATCAACAACCGCGAACGCATGAATGTTCCTTGAGAAGGGTTGGCGTGATGGAAGGGGCCGGCCATACCACTCCGATGGGCCGGCGCCCGCCATCATTTCCCAGCGCCGACAATTTGTCCAGTTACTGGAGCACCGCCGTCGCCGCGGGTTCGGAGCGTGTCGATGAACCGCCGAATGTTCGGCATGTGGCTACCTTCCCAGTATAGTTGGCCACATTCGCCGCATTCCCAGAAGTCCTCGACTTGGCGGCGGGTTTCCGGCAGCAGGCGATCCTCGATCCGATGTTTGGGCGTCGCCGCCAGCAAGCCGTTGCAACGGACGCAACGCTGGAACGGCTGCATGGCCCGGTAGAGATCCAGGCGATCCAGGATCTCCTCGACCTGCCGGCGCGGATCGGTCGCACGCACGAAATAGCCATGGGTCACCACCGCGCGCTTCAACAGATCGCGGTCGCGGGTCAGCAGAATCCGCCGCTCCGGACTCGCCAGGTTCGCCAGTTCGGCATCGTCGTAGTCGTTACGGTAGAGCGCGTCGAATCCCAGCAACCGCAGATAGCGCGCCAGCTTGCCGAGATGCACGTCCAGTACGAACCGGATCACCCGCAGGGGGAGTGGACGGACCCGGCTCACCGGCAGGATGTCGAAGGTCTCGAACATCGGATAGACGCTGATCCGGTCGCCATCCCGGACAATGTAGGAAAAATCCACTGAATCACCGTTCACCAGAATCAGATCGATTTCGGTGTGCGGAACGCCGAGCGCCTCGATCGTGTCCTTGATCGAAGCCCGCCGCTGAAATTCGTGACTGAACTGGACCTTGCGCCGCTCCGGCGGCAGGAAATCGTTCAGTTCCTCGTAGAACCGGATGGAGCATCTGTTATTCGACACCGTTCGAACAACTTCCCCGCGGTGATGATCGACCGATGTCGAGGGGCTGGAAGGCGGGTTTCGAACGGGATCGATCATCCTTTCGCCCGGCGCTGTCGCCGCGCCTCGAACAGAAACACGCCCGTCGCCACCGACACGTTCAGGCTTTCCACTCCCCCTTCGGCCATCGGAATCCGCGCCAGCCGGTCGCAGGACTCACGGGTCAGGCGCCGCAAGCCTTTCTCTTCCGCTCCCAGCACGATGGCGGTCGGCGGAGTGAAATCGACCTCGTAAAGCGTATCGTGGGCTTCACCGGCCGCGCCGACGAGCCACACGCCCCGCTCCCGCAAGTCGCGCAACGTCCGCGCCAGATTGGTGACCGACACGAACGGCACGATTTCCGCCGCCCCGCACGCCACCTTGCGCACCGTCGCGTTCGGGCCGGCGGCCCGGTCGGCGGGCGCGATCACCGCATGGACGCCGGCCGCCGCCGCGCTGCGCAGGCAGGCACCGAGATTGTGCGGGTCCTGCACTCCATCCAGCACCAGCAGCAGCGCCGGCTCGGATACCGCGGCCAGTAACACCGGTAGCTCGGTTTCGCGATAAGTCAGTTGCCGGACCCTCAGCCGGGCGATAACACCCTGATGGCGGGCGCCGCCGCTCAGCCGGTCCAACTCCCCCCGGTCGGCCCGCCGAACCGACACTGCCCGGCTGGCCGCCTCGTCCACCAACGCCTGGATTCGCGCATCGTGCCGGCGGTACTCCACCCACAGCTCGGTCACTTGTTCGGGTTCGTACTTCAGCGCCGCCGCCACCGCGTGCAGCCCGTGGATCAGTTGGTCGGCCACGGCGTTATTCCTTATTCCTTTCGCCGCCGACCCGGGTAGCGACCGCGCCGCGCCGACTCACCCCGGCCGGTTTCGACCGGTTCGAAATCGATCTTGCGCTCGTCCAGATCCACCCGCGTCACTCGCACCCGCAGGCTGTCGCCCAGACGATAGACCTGCCCGGAACGCTCGCCGTGCAGGCGATGGCCGACCGGATCGAAATGATAGTAGTCGTTCCGCAACGACGTCACATGCACCAGCCCTTCCACGAACACCCCGCGCAGTTCCACGAACAGCCCGAAGCCGGTCACCCCGGTGATGATGCCGTCGAACACCTGGCCGACCTTGTCCAGCATGTATTCGCACTTCAGCCATTCCACCGCGTCGCGCACCGCCTCGTCGGCCCGCCGTTCGGTCATCGAGCAATGTTCGCCCAGCCCGATCAGTTCGGCATGGTTACAGGGGAAATCCATCGCCTTGCCGCCGTTCAGCGCATGGCGGATGGCGCGGTGTACCTGCAAGTCGGGATAGCGGCGGATCGGGGAGGTGAAATGGGCGTAGGCGTCCAGCGCCAGCCCGAAATGGCCGACGTTGCCAGGAACGTAAATCGCCTGGGCCAGCGAGCGCAGCATCACGGTCTGGATCAGATGGGCGTCCGGCCGGTCGCGAACCCGCTCCAGCAGTCGGGTGTAATCCAGTGGCGAGGGTTTCTCGCCGCCGCCCAGTCCCAGTCCCAGTTCGCCCAGAAAGGCCCGCAACTTGTTCAGCCGGTCCTCGGTCGGTCCCTCGTGAATGCGGTACAGGCCCGGCATTTTCTGACGTTGCAGAAAGCGCGCGGCGGCGACATTGGCCGCGATCATGCACTCCTCGATCAGCCGGTGAGCGTCGTTGCGCTCGGTCGGCAGAATGCGCTCGATCTTGCGCTCCGCGCTGTATTCGATCACCGTTTCCTGGGTGTCGAAATCCATCGCTCCACGCTGTTCCCGGGTCGCCCGCAACAACTGATACAGTTCGTGCAGGCGGTCGAGATGGGGGACCAGTCCGGCGTACTCGGCGCGGACCCGGGGATCGCGGTCGGCGACGATGGCCGCCACGGTGTCGTAGGTCAGCCGGGCGTGGGAACGCATCACCGCCTCGGCGAAGCGGGAGCGAATGATGCGGCCCTCGGCGTTCAGGGTCATTTCACAGACCAGGCACAGCCGGTCCACCTCGGGATTGAGCGAACAGAGACCGTTGGACAGCGCCTCGGGCAGCATCGGAATGGCCCGATCGGGGAAGTAGACCGAGTTGCCACGCTTGCGCGCTTCCCGGTCCAACGCCGTGCCGGGCCGCACGTACCAGGAAACATCGGCGATAGCCACCAGCAACCGCCAGTTATGGCCGCGCCGCTCGCAATACACCGCGTCGTCGAAATCGCGGGCGGTGATGCCGTCGATGGTGACCAGCGGCGTCCCGCGCAAATCCCAGCGACCCTGCGCGGCGGATTCCGGCACCGACTCGCCATGCCGGCGCGCTTCCTCCAGCACCGCCTCCGGCCATTCCACCGGAATGCCGTGGCTGGCGATGGCGATTCGGACCTCCATGCCCGGCGCCATGTGTTCGCCGAGCACTTCCTTGACCCGGCCCAGCGGCCGATTCTGGGCGCTGGGCTGTTCGAGCAGTTCGACGATGACGATCTGGCCGGCCCCGGCTTCGCCGCGCCCGTCGGGTGGCACGATGATGTCCTGATTGATCCGCTTGTTATCGGGAATGACGAAGCAGACGCCCCGTTCCTCGCAAAAGCGCCCCACCACGGTCTCGGTGTTGCGCTCGATGACCTCGACCACCGCGCCCTCGCGGCGACCGCGATAGTCCACCCCGATCACCCGCGCCACCGCCCGGTCGCCGTGCAACAGCTTGCGCATCTGCCGGGGCGACAGGAACAGGCTGTCGCCGCCCTCGTCGGGAATCAGGAAGCCGTGGCCTTCGGCATGGCCGATTACCCGGCCGGTTACCAGATTCATCTTGGCGACCGGCCCGTACCCTTCACGACGGTTGCGGATCAGTTGCCCGTCCCGCTCCATCGCCCGCAGGCGGCGAGACAGGGCCTCCACCTCCCAGTCGCTCTCCAGCCGCCATTCGGCGCGGAGTTCGTCCAGGGTCAGGGGCATCCCGCGTTCTTCCAGAGTCTGGAGGATGAATTCACGGCTGGGGATCGACCGGCCGTATTTTTCCTGCTCCCGGGCGGCGAAGGGATCGACCTGCCGCCAGGAACCACGTTTTTTTTGCGTCATTGAGAATTTGTCTAATGGTTACAGAATGATGAAAGGGGAAGATTGACAGGCTGAGGGGCAATCCGTATAGTTCGCCCCCGTCGTCGCCACAAGCGATCCGACACCCCAAGCCGAAGTGGCGGAATTGGTAGACGCGCTAGGTTCAGGTCTTAGTTGGGGAAACCCAGTGGAGGTTCAAGTCCTCTCTTCGGCACCAGATTCAGCAAGGCTCGGTCGCTCGCCGGGCCTTTCGCTTTTCAGGGGATCGGGTCAGGCCCGGCGCCTCCGGCGGCACGGGAGACCTTATACCATTCAAAGCTCGCGCTGTCGCCGGATTAAGGAGCAAGCCAGAGGGGGCTATCGCTTCAGATCGCGGTAGAAATTCTCGTGCGGACCGACGGCCAGCAGCACACGCTTGCTCTCATCCCACAGATAAGCCAACAAAAATTGTTGATTGACGCAATCGAACCTGCGAACGAAAACCCCGGCCAGATCTCCCTTCTTCTCCTGCCCGGTGCGTGGATCGGCCAGTATCTCGCGAATGGCTCCATGGACTGCCTCGCGCTGGTTTGGTTGCAGCCTCTTGTAAGCCCGCTTGAAAGCCGGCTTTTGTTCCAGTTGTATGCTCATGCCCCGGGCAGTTCGAAGGGTTCGGATTCTTCCTCCAGGGCCAGCAGCGTATCGCGCACGAATTCAACGGGCAGATCGGGATTGTCCAGTGCGGCACGTCCCACTCGCGCCCAGTAAGTCACTTGTTGGGGAATGGATCGCATCTCGGCCTTGGCCCGGATTCTGGCCATTTCATAGAGACTATCGTCAATACGAATGGAAACACTCATAGGCTATCTCCAATCACCATTTGCCACATTTGTAGCTTATCGCTCCAAAATGAATAGTACTCCAACCGACCTGGGTTGACTTCAGGATATGAGGTAGGGTGGATAAGCGGAGCGCAATCCACCTTCCGTGATG
>JAVMKJ010000205.1:0-10715 GCA_031732855.1 Candidatus Competibacter sp. | reverse complement strand
CTCATCGACAACGGTTCGGGACCCCGCCCGGCCGCCCGCGCCCTGTGCGAATACCTGGCCTCCCTGAGCGACGAGGACCTGCGCGAGCGCAAGACCGCCGCCGAACTCGCCATTCTGGTCATGGGCATCACCTTCACCGTCTATACCGAGGGCGGCAGCATCGACCGGGCCTGGCCGTTCGACATCGTCCCCCGCATCATCCCCAAGCATGAATGGGATCGGACCGAAGCCGGCCTGAAACAGCGGGTGCAGGCGCTCAATCTGTTCATCGACGACCTCTACCACGACCAGAAAATCATCCGGGACGGGGTGTTTCCCGCCGAGGTGCTGGCGCAGTCGGTCAACTTCCGGCCACAGTGCGTGGGCGTCAACCCCCGCCACCGCGTCTGGGCGCACATCTGCGGCTCGGACCTGGTGCGCGACAAGGACGGCACGCTCTACGTGCTGGAGGACAACCTGCGGGTGCCCTCCGGCGTGTCCTACATGCTGGAAAACCGGGTGGTCACCAAGCGGGTGTTCCCCGAACTGTTCGAGCACCAGCGCATCCAGCCGGTGGACGACTACACGCTGCGCCTCTACGACATGCTGGCCTCGCTGTCGCCCCGGCCCGGCGATCATCCGACCGTGGTGGTGCTCACTCCCGGCATCTACAACTCGGCCTATTTCGAGCATTCCTATCTCGCCCAGCAGATGGGCGTGGAACTGGTGGAAGGCAGCGACCTGGAGGTCGGCGACGACGATTGCGTCTACATGCGCACCATCGAGGGACTGGAGCGGGTGGACGTGATCTACCGGCGCATCGACGACCTGTTCATGGACCCCGAAGTGTTCCTGCCCGATTCGGCGCTGGGCGTGCCGGGGTTGATGCGGGCCTGGCGCAAGGGCAACGTGGCGCTGGCCAACGCGCCGGGCGCGGGCGTGGCCGACGACAAGGTCGTCTACGCCTTCGTGCCGGAGATCATTAAGTACTACCTCGATCAGGACTCCCTCATCCCCAACGTGCCGTCCTATCTGTGCATGAGGGAGCAGGACCGGAAATACGTGCTGGCCAATCTGGACAAACTGGTGGTGAAGCCGGCCAACGAATCCGGCGGCTACGGGATGATGGTCGGACCGCACGCCACGTCGGCCGAGCACAAGCGCTTCGCCAAATTGATCCAGAAAGATCCGCGCAATTACATGGCCCAACCCACCCTGGCGCTGTCCACCTCGCCGACGCTGTGCGACAACAACCTGATGGAACCCCGCCATGTGGACCTGCGGCCGTTCATCCTTTCCGGCGGTCCTCCGACCTACGTGACCACCGGCGGACTGACCCGCGTGGCTCTGAAAAAAGGCTCCCTGGTCGTCAATTCCTCGCAGGGCGGGGGGAGCAAGGATACCTGGATCGTGGATACGGAGGGCCTCTAACATGCTGTCGCGCGTCGCTCAGAACATCTATTGGATGTCCCGCCAAATCGAACGGGCCGAGGACACCGCCCGCCTGATCAACGTCAACGCCAACCTGCTGCTGGATTTGCCGCGCAACACCACCTTTGGCTGGTTGCCACTGATCTTCATCGTCGGCGCCGAGAAACTCTTCTTCGAAAAAGATCCGAATCGACTGGCCGACGAAACCAACGTGGTCAAATTTCTGATCAGCGATCGCGACCACCCCAGTTCGATCATTTCCAGCCTGGCCGCCGCCCGCGAAAATCTGCGCACCACTCGCGATACCGTGCCGCAGGAAGCCTGGGAGCAGATCAACGGCTTGTATATCTACGCCCGCGATCACGTACCCAGCCGGCGCGGTCGCTTCGAGTTCCTGCGCCGCGTCATCCATGGCGCGCAGCAAATCGGCGGCCTGCTGGCCGGCGCGATGAGCCGTACCTCCGCCTACGACTTTGTCCGGCTGGGTCATTATCTGGAACGCGCCGACATGACGACCCGCATTCTGGACGTGCGTTCGGCCAATCTGCTGTCGCATGCCGGTCAGACCCAGACCCAGACCCAGATCCAGACCCAAACCCAAACCCAAACCCAAACCCAAACCCAAACCATCGCCACTGAAAAGGAGGAACAGGATCCGTTCGAGAGCATCCAGTGGATGAGCGTGCTGAAATCGCTCAGCGCCTACCAGATGTACCGCCAGCAGGTACGAGCGCGGGTCAGCGGGCCGGACGTGCTGAAGTTCCTGTTGCAGGATGAATACTTCCCGCGCGCCGTGGCCTTCTGCCTGCGGCAGTTGGAAATCTGTCTGCGCAAGCTGCCCCGCAACGACGCGCCGCTGGCCGCCCTCGCCGGGATCAAGCAAAAGCTGAATGCGGCGGCGGTGCCAGAACTGGCCCATGGAGGGTTGCATGATTTTATCGACGAGGTGCAAATCGGCTTCGGCGAACTGCACGATCAAATCGCCGCCGCCTACTTCGCCCACTAGCTCGTTCCCCGAACCGGCCCGCCGCCGGCTCGGAAACACCCGCCGCGCCGGCTCTCGCGGGCGCTTTTTTTGAAAATCAATCACTGAGGTTGTGGAAGCTGAACCATGTCTAATCCAGTCAATCGTCGGTTTTTTGTCAAACTCAGCGTAATGGGCCTTGCCGCGGCGCCTTTGGGTCATCTGCTGATGGGCAAGCCCGCACAGGCGGCTTCAGCACAACGGGAGGGTTCCAAGGACATACCGAAAATGCCCGTGGATGATGGCCAGGCCAAGGCGCTCTACTATGTAGAGAATGCCACCAAGTCGCCCTTCCGGAAAAGCGATGTTCAGTTCTGTCATAACTGCATGCTTTACAGTGGCCAGGAAGGCGCGGCATGGGGACCCTGTGCGATCTTCTCTTACAGAAAAAACGATGACAATCAAGCGTTTTTGGTCAGCGCCAGCGGATGGTGCAGGTCGTGGGGACCCAGATCCGTCTGAACTCCGGCAGTCCTGTCCGTCATTGCAAGCCGGCTCGATGCCGGCTTGTGGAATACTTGTCGCGGTAACCGTTCACTCCCCTCGCCCGCTTGCGGGAGAGGGGTTGGGGGTAAGGGCTGTAGTTTCAAAGACTAACCTCCTATCCTAACCCTCTCCCCCATGAATGGGGGAGAGGGGACCGAACGGTTGCGCCGCGCATTTTTTCGCATTGCAGCACCGCTCCCCTTCCCCGACAATACGCCGCACGACATCCAAGGCACCAGGGGAATCACCGTGGCTTACCAGCATCGTTATCTGGACGGCAGCCCGCTCGACCTGCCGGCCGGCAAGGTCGTCTGCATCGGCCGCAACTACCTCGAACACATCCGCGAACTGAACAACGCGGTCCCGGAAACGCCCATTCTGTTCATCAAACCGGCCACCGCCCTCGCCGGACTGGACGAACCGATCCATCTGCCGGCCGGACGGGGCGAGTGTCATCACGAAGTGGAACTGGCTGTTCTGGTCGGCCGGGAATTGCGGAATGCCGGCGCCGAAGCCGCCCGGGGGGCCGTGGCCGGTTACGGCGTCGCCCTGGATCTGACCCTGCGCGACGTGCAGAACGAACTGAAGAAGAAGGGTCATCCCTGGGAAACCGCCAAGGCATTCGACGGTTCCTGTCCGCTGTCGCCGTTTCTCAAACCCGAGGCGTTGCCCGACCCCCAGGCGACCGATCTGGCGCTGCGGGCGAACGGGGAATTGCGCCAGCAGGGCAACACCCGGCAGATGATGGTGGGCATCTTCGAACTCATGGCCCATATCTCCACTCACTTTACCTTGCGGCCCGGCGATGTGGTGTTGACCGGCACCCCCGCCGGGGTCGGACCCTTGCGGTCCGGCGACGAACTGATCCTCATCCTGGCCGGACACGAGTTCGCCGCCTCGGTGGCTTGAGCCCCGCCTCCCCTCACCCCTACCCTCTCCCGGCGGGAGAGGGCGTTTCCGCACCGGCTCCGAACCGCGACGCCATGAACGTTCTCATCGTTTACGCCCACCCGAACCCGCGCAGCTTCAATCACGCCATTCTGGAAACGATCGACGCTGCCCTGCGCGAGCGGGGTTGCGCGACCCGCACCCACGATCTGTACCAGATGCAATGCCGGGCGGTGCTGGAGGGCGAAGATCTGCTGCGCAACTGGCGCGGCGATTTGCCGGCGGACACGCGCCGGGAACAGGACGCCATTCGCTGGGCGCGGGGGCTGGTGTTCGTCTACCCGATCTGGTGGTTCGGCCCTCCGGCCATTCTGAAAGGCTGGATCGACCGGGTGTTCACGCGCAAGTTCGCCTTCGACTTCGGCCCCGATGGGATGCAAGGCCTGCTGACCCACGAGCGGGCGCTGATCCTCAACACCCTGGGCGGCGACGAGGCGACCTATCAGCGCGAGCGCTGGCACGAACTGCTGGTCCGGCCGATGGCCGAGGGCGTGCTGGGCGCCTGCGGAATCCGCAACGTCGTCCACCGGGCGTTCTACCAGGTGCCGACGGTTTCCCTCGCCGAACGACAGGCAATGCTGGATGAGGTGCGCGCCCTGGCGGCGGCGTTCTGAAGAACATTCCGCCGTTCGAAATGCGATTGCCCTATCCGGTTCGTCAAGGCAAATCGGGCAAGACCGAATCGTCGGTCAAGGCCAGCATCGCATCGATGAGCCGGTCCGGCTCGCGGACCCCGCCAAAGGTCATCAGCATTCGCGCCTTGGCGATCAGTTCGACGGGCGACAACGGCGCCTCGGGGTCGCCCTTGGCATGGGTCCGCCGCACCGTCACCCGCTCGCCGCCGCGCACCGTCACCGTCACCGCGCTGCCCCAGGCTTGCGGATAAGCCGATGCGTAGGGTTCCGCCACCCGCAGGCTCGCCCGCTCCCGCAAATCGGCCAGATCCGCCCGGGCCGGCGCGGTGAAGGCGTTGAAATCCACGTTCTCCCGCGCCAGCGCCGCCGCCACGCAATGCTGGAGCGAGAATTTGGCTTCGTAGTCGCTCTGCGGCATCGGACGGTCGCAGAGTTCCAGCGCCGCCGGATAGGTCTCCACCTCGATTTGCTCGATGGTGCCGGCCACGATGCGATGGCGCAGTTCGTGGGCGGCGTCGATCGCCGGATGGGTGTGCCGGCAGGACGGCCACGGCTTGATCGAGGTCCTGAGCAGTTGCCAGGGACCGTCCGGGTCGCGCGTCACCGCGTCGGGGTCGGCATCGGGACAGGTCGCCGTGAACCAGCCCTTGGCGCCTTCCAGAATCGACGGCGGCCCGGTGAAACCGAACCGCGCCAGATCCGCCGCCAGCACCCCCGCCTCCGCCGCCCGCCCGGCGTGCAGGTGCTTGGTCATGGTCCCGGCCTCCAGAAACTGCCAGAGCCCGGAAGACTGCGTGCCGGCGTTGCCCAGGGCGTGAACCGTGGCCGGTGCGTCGAGTTGCAGCAACGCCGCCGCCGCCATGGCCGAACCGTAGGGACCGCAGGTGGCGGTGTTGTGCCAGATCCGGTAATGGGACGGTCCCACCGCCATCCCCACGCGGGTCGTCGCTTCGAACCCCCACAGTACCGCCCTGAGCATGGCGTGGCCGCGAATCCCCTCCCGGGCCGCCACCGCCCATGCCGCGGGAACCACCACGCATCCCGGATGCACCACCGAGGCCCGGTGCAGATCGTCGGTCTCCAGAATGTGGGTCAGCGCCCCCAGCAGAAAAGCGCCGCGCGCGGCATCGGTCGCGGCGGTCGCGCCGGCCCAGCGCAACAGAATCGCCCCCGGCTCGGTCGCTCGACCCGCCAGTGCGTTCGCCATCGCATCCAGCGTCAGCAGAGCCGCCTGCTCCAGATCGGTCGGCGCGACCGGCTTGGCGGCGATCAGTTCGGTCAACCGTTGGGTCAGCGTCAATTCGCGCATCTCTTTTTCTCCTCCTCCGGACAGAAAATTCCGAACGCACCGGGATTTTGATAACGAGCGCACGAGGCGATTTCGCTCGATTGCAACCGCGGCCGGCGCGCCGGGTTAATGGGCGCCCCGTTCTTCCCGGAAAACAGACCATGCGTCCGGGAAATTCTACCAACTCCTCCTGGAATCCGCCTTGTCGGATTATAGCCTCCTAAATACAAAAATATTTTAAAAATAAATACCTATGTTATTTGATTTCGGCATTCAAACACTGCCCGGTCGTAAGAGGCCGGATGAATCCAGTTATTGTAAATATATTTTTTTCATATAAAAATTAATAAATATTCTTTTTTAGAATAAAAAAGACGGTTTATCATGTTTCTCGAATGTCATTGGTGGCTCGTATTGCGGGGGTTTTACCCCCGGCTTTTTTCATCGAATCTTCGGGGCCCGCGCGCTGGCGCGGAACAGGCGCGGTGCTTGGGCGGCATTACCAACCGCCCTTTTTTCCGGAACGGCATCATCGAGGAGGTCCATCATGTCGCTCGCGCAACTCATCGCCCATTTCAACCACCAGTTCCACCGGGCGGAGCGGTCTTCGGCGCGGGCGCCCTTTGCCCTCGAGGAAGGCGCCGCGGTGGCCAGCTTCTACGGCATGCGGTTGGAAAGCGCCTTCGAAGCCCTGCTCGATCCCTCCGGTCGCGTGCTCGGGCACCAGGCCGAACTCGAGGTCTTCAGTCCGCGCGGCAGGAGCGTTTCGCCCCGCGCGCCCTATGCCGTCGCGCTCGACGAGGACTCCATCGTCTACCTGGATCGGCTGATCCGCACGCTCCATGCGCTCAACGCCATCGCCCGGGGGTTGACCGGGCTGCTGTTTCTGGAGGTTCATCCCTGGCATATCGCGCGGGTGCCGGGCGATCACGGCGCGGTGTTCGAGGGGATTTTAGGTGACTGCGGCCTGTCGCCCCGGGACATCGTCCTGGAAATCCCCGAAGCCGTCGTTCAGGACGCCGGTCACCTGGCAAAGGCGATCGCCAGCTTCCGGAGCCGGGGGTTCGGCATCGCCCTGCACCAGCGCGGTACCGATCAACGGGAACTGGAACGCCTTCTGGCCCTGCGACCGGATATCGTCATGTTGGGGCGCGAGCATCTGCTGGCGGCGGAAGCCAGCGCCGATGCCGGGCGCGAACTCGCCGGCCGGGTCCAACGGATCAAGCATGGAAACCTGCGAGTATTCCTGCACGGTGTCACCACCGAACATCAGGTGCAAATCGCCTGCTGGGTCGGCGCCGACGGCTATCAGGACAGCGTCCGCCATCCGGTGGAGGAGACCACCGTCCTCCTCGTGCCCGGCTTGGGGGACTCCGGTCCGGATCACTGGCAAACCCTATGGGGTCGTGATCACCCCGCGTACCGGCGGGTCCGCCAGCGAAACTGGCGCCAGCCGGAAGTCGGCGAATGGGTCGAGGCCCTGGATCGGGAAATCCGCCGCGCGCCCAGCCCGCTGATTCTGGTCGGCCACAGCCTCGGCTGCATCACCATCGCCGAGTGGGCCGCGCGCCGTTGGGCCGACATCCGGGGAGCCTTGCTGGTAGCGCCCGCCGACACCGACCGCCGACCCTTCTTCGACGGGGTCCCGATGCGCCCCCTCCCATTCCCGAGCATTCTCGTCGCCAGCGAGAACGATCCCCAGCTCGAGCTGGAACGGGCCAGGCTGTTCGCCCGGCACTGGGGCAGCCGCCTGATCAACCTCGGCCGGGCCGGTCACATCAACGTCGAGTCGGGGTTTGGACCCTGGCCCGAAGGTGAAACACTGCTCGCGGATCTGCGCGCCGGCGCCTTATGCCCGCCCGCCGGGTCGCCGCCACCGACCACGACCGAGTCGCCACCGCCCCTCGCCGCGAGCGAAGCTGTTTAATGAGGCCGGAATCGCTTCGCGCCCGGATTCGAGAAGCAAGCCCGGTGGAAAAGGATCGGCGACCGGTACGCTCTCAGATCCCGGCGCCGGCATCGAACACTTCGCCGCGCCCCTGAGCCACCAGGGAACTGGCGTTGCGCACGATGGCCTCGCTCAATTCCGGATTGCACAACTCGATGAACCGGTAAACGAAATTGCGCAGGAACTGGCCCCGGCGGACGGCGATCCAGGTGATGTTTTTCTCGAACAGGTGGTTGCAATCCAGCAGGCGCAGCCCCACGTCTTTCAGCGGGTGATAGGCCACCGAGGCCATGATGCCGATGCCGAGTCCCAGTTCGACGTAGGTCTTGATCACATCGGCGTCCAGCGCCGAAAGCACGATGTCGGGTATCAACCCTGCCCGGGCGAAGGTGGCATCGAGCCGGGTCCGGCCGGTGAAGCCTTCGTGGTAGGTGATGATCGGATGTTCCACGATGGCTTCCAGCGCGAGCGGAACTTGCGAAACGAGCGGGTGATCGTCCGGGACGATCACCCCGTGATGCCAATCGTAAAACAGAAAAGTCGCCAGTTCGGCCACGCTGGACAGCGATTCGGTGGCAATGCCGATGTCGGCCTCGCCGGCCAGCAGCATCGCGGCGATCTCGGCTGGACTGGCCTGGTGCAGCGCCAGGTGGACCTTGGGAAAGGCGGCCTTGAATCGGCCGACCACCGGCGGTAATGCGTAGCGCGCCTGGGTGTGGGTGGTGGCGACGCGGAGCTTGCCCTGGTCGCGGTTGGAAAACTGCTCCGCAATCTGGCGGATGTTTCTGGCGTCCAGCAGCATGCGCCGGACGATCTCGACCAGTTCCTTGCCCGGTTCGGTGAGTCCGAGCAGCCGCTTGCCCCGGCGGACGAACAGTTCGATGCCGAGTTCGTCCTCCAAATCCTTGATGTGCTTGCTCACCCCCGACTGCGAGGTAAACAGGGCGTTGGCGACTTCCGTCAGATTGAAGTGGCAACGCACCGCTTCCTGGATGATGCGCAGTTGCTGAAAATTCAAATTCCCTCTCCATCAAGGCCGAGCCACGCGCTCGCACGACAATTCCACCTCGTAAAAACGGCTGGAGTCGAAGTTTAAAAACGAATGGTAATCATTGAAAATAATCTATTGCGAAATCCTTATGCATTTTCCTGCAATGATGGAAGTCGTTCTTAAATTCATGGGCTGAATTTCATCAGCAGTTTTTATTCTTTTGAGTTTGAGCCCGCCCGCGTTATAACCTCATTCTTCTTGAGAATTGCAGGGCCAAGGGCCGGATGAAAACATGGTTGCCGATTTAACAGAATCCCTCTCCCGCCTTCGGGCCGTCGTCGAACGCTGCCTGCCTTGTCTGATCGCGTGCAGTGGCGGCATCGACAGCCTGTTGCTGGCGACGCTCGCGCATCGCTGGGCCGCGGGTCGGACGGTCGTGGTCCACGCCATCGGGCCGGCGGTTCCCGAGGCGGCGACGCAGCGGGTGCGCGACTGGGCCAGCCGCGAAGGCTGGAATCTGCGCGCGATCGACGCGGGCGAATACGACGACCCCCGGTATCGGGCCAATCCCATCGACCGCTGTTATCACTGCAAGTCCCATCTGTACGGGGCCTTGTCCGCGCTGCGGCGGGCGCTGACCCCGCCGGAGGGCACGCTCCTGAGCGGCGCGAATTGCGACGACCTGCACGAATATCGTCCTGGCTTACGGGCGGCGGCGGAAGCGGGCGTCGTCCATCCCTTCGTCGAAGCCGGGATCGGCAAAAGCGACATCCGGCAAATCGCCCGCGCCCTCGCGCTCCCATTCGCCGATCTGCCCGCCTCCCCCTGTCTGGCCAGCCGGTTCTACACCGGCACGCCGGTGGCGGCGGACGTACTGCGCGCCGTGGATCGGGCGGAGCAGGCCATTCGAACCCTGACCGGCATCCGCGTCGTCCGTTGCCGGATCCGGGACGACTGGATGTGGATCGAGACCGAGGCGGCGGACCGGGCCGCAATCGACCGGCGGGTGTTGGAGGAAATCGAAAAGGTTGTTTGCTCCGAAACGGCGAAGATTACCCACGTATTCCTCGATCCCGCTCCCTACGCTTCGGGACGGGCGACAAACGCGATTGTAACCGTTCAATCCCCTCCCCCCCATTCATCGGGGAAAGGGTTACCATGAAAGTACTGACTTTCATCGTCGAGGAGATGCCAAGACCGATTGACATGATTGTTAGCGCGAAGGGTTTAGTCTTTGAAACTACAGCCCTCACTCCCAACTCCCTCTCTCGCAAGCGGGCGAGGGGAGTAAACGGTTATTCATTTCGCTTGTAGCTTCATCGCTTTCACGGGGGCTTTACCCGACGAGTTTTGTCTTTTATTTCAAATTCGGACGATTCCCTGAGTGGCTTCGAACGATAACGCTGACTTTCCTGGCCGATCCGCAACCGCAGGTTGCTGGCAGCGTCGGCATACCGGATTGCCGTTTCATAGCTGATCCGACCTTCCTCGTGGAGATTGAACAGTGCCTGATCAAAGGTGATGATCCCTTGCTCGTTCGCGCGGAGCACGGCCGACTTCAGTTCCTTGACCCGTCCCCGAGAGATCAACTCGGCAATCAGGGGAGTTTTCAGCATCAGCTCGACGGCTGGAATCAGCCCCGGCTTATCTTCACGCGGCAATAACCGCAGGGAGACAAACGCCTTCACGTTGACGGACAAGTCCATGAAGACTTGATCCTGTTTTTCCTTCGGGAAAAAGTTGACGATGCGGTCAAAGGCCTGCTCGGTATTGCTGGCCTGCAATGTGGTCATGCACAGCCCGGTTTCGGCGAACTTAATCGCATACTGCATGGTTTTCTGGTCTCGCACCTCATCGATCATGATCACAGTGGGGGTTTGGAGCAGGGCATTATTGATCGCTATCTCATAGGAATCGGTGTCAGTGCCCACCTCCCGCTGTAACACCACGCCTTGCTTGTGCTGGTGGAAAAACTTGATGGGATC
>JAVMKJ010000204.1:0-10741 GCA_031732855.1 Candidatus Competibacter sp. | reverse complement strand
ATGCTGCTCATCGTCGGCTCCTCAACAACGTTCGATCATAATCGGGATGGGGTGGGCCGGTCGGGGCGGACCGGTCCGTGGGATTCAGGTCGTATCGACGCGTCACAACGGGCGGGACACGAAGGGGGGTTTGACGATCAGGGCCGACAGGCGCTTGCCGCGGACGTCCACCTGACAGCGGTCGCCAGCGTCGGCGACCACCCGCGCCAGGGCGATGGCCCGGTTCAGGGTAGGCGAGAAGGTGCCGCTGGTGGTCAGGCCGATTTGGCGGTCGCCGTCGTGGACGGTCTGATGGCCGCGCAGCACGCCGCGTTCTTCCAGCACCAGGCCGACGAAAACCTGCGGCACGCCGGCGGCACGCTGCCGCTCCAGCACGGCGCGGCCGAGGAAGTCGCGGTCCGCCGGCTGCCAGGCCACGGTCCAGCCCAGTCCCGACACCAGCGGCGTGGTGGTTTCGTCCATGTCGCTGCCGTAGAGGTTCATGCCGGCCTCCAGACGCAGGGTGTCGCGGGCGCCCAGCCCACAGGGGGCGACACCGGCGGCCAGCAGCCGGTCCCAGAGCGCCGGCGCCTCGGCGGCGGCCGGCATGATTTCGACGCCGTCCTCGCCAGTGTAGCCGGTGCGAGCGACGAACAGATCATCGCCGGCTTCAACGGCGTGAAAGCGCTGGCTGGCGCGCACCGCTGCCAGGGTGTCCGGGTCCAGCACCGCGTCCAGCTTTGCCAACGCCTCCGGCCCCTGCACCGCCAGCATGGCCAGATCGTCGCGTTCGCGCCAGGCCGCGCCGAAGTGTTCGGCCAGCGGGGCGATCCAGGCCAGATCCTTGTCGCGGGTGGCGGCGTTCAGCACCAGCCGGTAGCCGGCCGCGCCGCGGTCGTAGACGATCAGGTCGTCGATCACGCCGCCGGCTTCGTTCAGCATGCAGGTGTACAGCGCCTTGCCGGGGTAGAGGCGAGCGACGTCGTTGGCCAGCAGGTAGCGCAGCAGAGTTCGAGCGGACGCCGGGTCGGGAAAATCGACGATGGTCATGTGCGACACGTCGAAGATCCCGGCGGCTTCGCGGACCTGATGGTGTTCCTGGATCTGCGAGCCGTAGCGCAGCGGCATGTCCCAGCCGCCGAAATCCACCATCTTCGCCCCCAGGGCGAGGTGGCGGGCATACAGGGGAGTGCGTTTGGCCATGCGAAAATCCCGATGCGATGGATGCGTCATGTTAGCCTGAAATCGGCCGCCGGTGATACCTCATCCGGGTGTCGGGCGGTTTGGCGACAGCGTACCTTCAGTCGGCCGCCCGCACCAGTTCGCGCAGCACGGTGGTGGCATAGGCACCGGCCGGCAATCGGAAGTCGAGCACGGCGGTTCGAGGTTCGGGAAATTCCAGCGTCGCGTTGGGCACGGCCAGCCGCAACGCTCGCCGTTCCTGCGCCAACCCCGCCGCCGCCAGCCCGTCCCGGAACACCGGCAGGGTCGCCGCCACCGCTTCTTCCAACTCCCGTACCGCGCCGCCGCTGCGCAACTCGCCGGTACCCCACAACGGGCCGGTCGGGTGCAGGTCGAAAGCGGCAACCCTCTGGCGGAGGACTGCGTCCACCTCGGCGGCGGTAAAGATACTGTGGCTGCCGGCCAGCATCAGCACCTCGCCGGGCAGTGCCCGATCCCAACTCTCCTCGGCGACCCGCCGCGCCAGCACGGCGTTGAACAGCGCCGAACGCGCGGCGGACAGATACAAGCCGCGCCGGTGGTGGTCGCGTACCTTCTCTCTTCCGCCCAGCATCGCCTCGGCGCGTTCGAGATTACCCGCTTCCCGGCCGAAGCGCTGTTCGCCGAAGTAGTTGGGAACGCCGGCTGCGGCGACGAGCTTCAACCGCGCCGCCAGTTCGGCCAGATCGCCGTCCAGCTCGCGGATGACGAGGTGGAACGCGTTGCCGCTCGAGGCACCGCGCCGCAGCTTGCGGGAATGGCGCACCGCTTTCAGCACCGTCACGCTCGAGTCGATCTCCATCGTCCAATCCGGTTCCGCCCGGCCGGGCAGATGCACCGAGAACCATTGCTCGGTGACGGCGTGGCGGTCCTTGAGGCCGGCGTAGCTCACCGCGCCCGGCGGCACGCCCGCCCGTTCCGCCAGGCGCCGCGCCACCCACTCGGTGTTGGCGCCGCGCTTGCGCACCCACAGCCAGACATGTTCGCCGGCCCCATCCAGCGGGAAATTCAGTTCCTCGCGAACCTCGAAGTCCTCGGGAACGGCGCGCAGCCGACCGCCGAGGCTGGGCTGACCGTGTGCGAAAGGTAGGGGGCTCATAACGGATTTCCAGGTCGCGGGGGAACAGGGTGGACAGTTTAAACCGCGGCGCGTGGTTGGCCACGATTGTGAATCGTTTGCGGCAGCGCGCTGGGGAAAATGTGCTAAGCTTTTGCCATTACTTGCATTATTCGGAGTTTTGCAATGTCCTGCCCCGCGTCCCGCCTCGCTTTTACCTATGACGATTATCTGGAATGGGAACAACGCCAGCCGGAGCGCCATGAATACGTGCGCGGCGAGGTGTTCGCCATGGCCGGCACCACCGACCGGCATAATGAAATCTCGCTGAATTTTGCCACTCTGCTGCGCCAGCATCTGCGCGGCACGCCCTGCCGGGTGTTCATGGCCGATGTCAAGGTACGGGTGGAGGCAGCCGACTGCGGTTTCTATCCCGACCTCCAGGTGACCTGCGCCGAGAGCGACCGCGCCGACCGCCTCGTCAAGCGGTTCCCGGTGCTGGTGGTCGAGGTATTGTCGGACAGCACCGCCTCCTATGACCTGGGCGACAAATTTGCCGCCTACCAACAACTGGACAGCCTGCGGGAATACGTGCTGGTCGATCAGGAGCGAATCCGCGTCCAGGTTTACCGGCGGCGGGACGGGCAGTGGTGGGTGGACAGCGTCGGCCCCGGCGGGCGGCTGAGTTTGGAGAGCGTCGGTCTGGAGTGCCCGGTGGAGATGCTGTACGAGGATTTGAGCGAGCCGCCCATCGCCGGCTCGGTCGAACCCGAACGCCGGCCTTGAACTTCCAGGCTCGGAGTCGTCAGATCAGCAGCGCCACGGCGTGAACGGCGATGCCCTCGCCGCGGCCGATGTAGCCCAGCCGTTCGGTGGTGGTGGCTTTGACGTTGACCCGGTCCGGGGTGAGGTTCAGGTCGGCCGCGATGTTTTCCCGCATGGCCGGAACGTGCGGCGCCATGCGGGGCGCCTGGGCGATCAGGGTGGCGTCCACGTTGCCCACCGTCAAACCCCGTTCCCGCAGCAGCGCCACCACTCGCCGCAGCAGGATGCGGCTGTCGATGCCCTCGAACTCGGCGCTGCTGTCGGGAAAGTGCCGGCCGATGTCGCCCAGGCCCGCCGCGCCGAGCAGCGCGTCGCACAGGGCGTGCAGCAGCACGTCGCCGTCGGAATGGGCGACCAAACCGCGCCCGTGCGGGATGCGGACTCCCCCCAGGATGATGGAGTTGCCTTCGCCGAAGGCGTGTACGTCGAATCCGTGTCCGATGCGCATGTTTCCGTTCTGTCAACGATCCAGGGTCGGTATTAGGAATCCGTACAAAAACTCCCCTCTCCCTCCGGGAGAGGGGTTGGGGGTGAGGGCGTTTTTTCAACGACTTAGCTCACCAGAGGCCGTACAAAAACGCCTCTAAAATACCCTTCCCCCCTTGAGGGAGAGGGGTTGGGGATAAGGGGGGAGATGCCGGTACGCCAGGTGGAACTCCGCCAGCGCCAGATCTTCCGGCCGGGTGATCTTGAGATTGTCCGCCCGGCCCTCGACCAGGCGGGGCGCGAAACCGGCCGCTTCCATCGCCGCCGCCTCGTCGGTGACCAGCAGCCCGCGGGCCAGCGCCGCGCGCAGCGCATCATGCAGCATTCCCAGCCGGAACATCTGCGGGGTCAGCGCGTGCCAGAGCCGCGAGCGGTCCACCGTCGTAGCGGCCCGCCCGGCATCGTCGGCCTGCTTCAGGGTATCCCGGACCGGGACGGCCAGCAGGCCCCCGACCGGATCGTCGGCCAGCGTCTCGATCAATCGATCCAGATCGCCGGCGGTCAGGCAGGGCCGGGCCGCGTCGTGGACCAGTACCCAGTCGACGGGATCGGCCTGTTCCCGCAGCGCGTCCAATCCGTTCAACACCGAATGACAACGCTCCAGGCCGCCAGTGACGACCCGCAAAGGCTTGACGGCGGCGAGATCGACGGCGACTTCCGGCCACCATTCATCGCCGGCGCCGATCGCAACGATGACCCCCGCCAAGCGGGGATGGCGCAGCAGGGTATCCAGCGTGTGAAGGATAACCGGCCGACCGGCCAACGGCAGATATTGCTTGGGGATGGGCGACCCCATCCGCTTGCCGGCGCCGGCGGCCGGCACCATGGCCCAGTAGCGCGCGGTGTTCATGTCTGGCGATTGCGATCACCGCTGCCCGGACGGCTTGGATGGCGGATGGGGTTTGGTCGAGAGCGTGGGCGGCATGGCCGGCGCGGCGGCTTTGGGGGACGTGGTGGCTGCGGGTTTGACGGTTGCAACCGGTGGTTTGTCGGGTTGCGGGCTTGGCTTTGGGGGCGCGGTCGCGGGTTTGACGGTTGCAGCCGGTGGTTTGTCGGGTTGCGGGCTTGGCTTTGGGGTCGCGGCCGGCGGTTGCACGATCGCAACGGGCGGTTTGGTCGCGGTGACCGGCTTTTGGCCGGGCGTACCGGGCTTGCTGGCCGGCGTCGGGTCATGGGAAGGGGCGGCCGGTTTCGGCGGTTGTTCGAGAATGCGATAAAAAGTTTCATCCCGACGGATCATGCCCATCTCGGAACGGGCCCGCTCCTCGATGGCGCTCAGCCCATTTTTCAGGTCCTTGACATCCGCCTCCAGCGCGCGGTTGCGCTCGTTCGATTCGGCGTTTTCCTGGGTTTGCACCTGGATGGCGATGCGCAGGGCGTAAGTTTGCCGGACCCCATCCTCGGCGATCCACAGCAGGTACTGCAAGAACACCAATACGGCGATCAGGGCCGCCATCAGGATCTGCATGACTCGGAGGGTCCGGAGAGCTGTGGAATCGAAGGGTCGCGGCGTCGCCAGGTCAGGCGAGCGCCTTTCGTCCCTCACTCCATAACCGGAACGGGAAGACGGAAGGCGCGGTTCGAGTGATGCGCTCGTCCCACCGCGCCCGCCGTTCGCGACGGGCGCGGTGGAGTTTGGTTCAACTTGGGAATACGTTGAACGCTTTCTTGCCTGGATAGACGGCGGCGGCGCCCAGTTCTTCCTCGATCACCAGCAGGCGGTTGTACTTGGCGATGCGGTCGGAGCGGCTGAGCGAACCGGTCTTGATCTGGCTGGCGGCGGTGGCCACGGCCAGGTCGGCGATGGTGGTATCCTCGGTCTCGCCGGAGCGGTGCGAGGAGATCGAGGTGTAGCCAGCGTCGGCGGCCATCTTGATCGCGGCCAGGGTCTCGGTCAGGGTACCGATCTGGTTGACCTTGATCAGTATCGAGTTGGCGATGCCCTGATCGATGCCGCGCTTGAGGATCGAGGTGTTGGTGACGAACAGGTCGTCGCCCACCAACTGGACCTTCTTGCCCAGCACCTTGGTCAGATACGCCCAGCCGTCCCAGTCGCTCTCGTCCAAGCCGTCTTCGATGGAAACGATCGGATAGCGGCTGACCCAGTCGGCCAGCTTGTCGGCCATTTCGTTGGAGCTGAAGGATTTGCCTTCGGCTTCCAGCGTATATTTGCCGTTTTTGTAGAACTCGGAACTGGCGCAGTCCAGGGCGATGTAAATGTCCTTGCCGGCGGCGTAACCCGCCTTGCCGATGGCTTCCATCACCACTTCCAAGGCGGCTTCGTTGGAAGACAGATTAGGCGCGAAGCCGCCTTCGTCGCCGACCGCCGTGTTCATGCCCTGGGCCTTCAGCACTGCCTTGAGGGCATGGAACACTTCCGCGCCCCAGCGCAGCGCCTCGCGGAAGCTGGGTGCGCCGACCGGCATGATCATGAATTCCTGCATGTCCACGCTGTTGTCGGCGTGGGCGCCGCCGTTGAGGATGTTCATCATCGGCACCGGCAGATGGTACGGGCCGGTGGGGTTCAGGTACTTGTACAGCGGCACGCCTTTCTCGGCGGCGGCGGCGTGGGCGACCGCCATGGAGACGCCCAGGATGGCGTTGGCGCCGAGGCGGCTCTTGGTGGGGGTACCGTCCAGGTCGATCATCTTCTGATCGATGGCGGCCTGATTGCCGACCGCTTCCATCCCGACCAGGGCGTTGCGCAGTTCGCCGTTGATGTTGGCGACTGCCTTGAGCACGCCCTTGCCCAGGTAGCGGCTCTTGTCGCCGTCGCGCAATTCCAGCGCCTCGCGGCTGCCGGTGGACGCGCCGGATGGCACGCCGGCACCGCCCTTGGCGCCGGATTCCAGGATCACGTCCACGCCGACGGTCGGGTTGCCGCGCGAGTCCATGATTTCACGACCGCGAATCTCTTTGATTTTCGACATTCTTCAAACTCCTCTGGGTATTGCGCTCTTGGGGGATAAAACAGTTATTTTAGTCCGGTTTCCAGAAAACCGTGCTGCTTGACCAGCCTGTCCAGCGCTTGCAGCGTGGCCAGCAGGGGTTCCATCAAGTCCAGCGGCCAGGCGTTGGGACCATCGCTCGGCGCCCGGTCGGGATCGGGGTGGGTTTCCACGAACAGCCCGGCGATGCCGGTCGCCACCGCCGCTCGCGCCAGCACCGGCACGAATTCGCGCTGGCCGCCGGAAGCGTTGCCCTGGCCACCCGGCAGTTGCACGGAATGGGTGGCGTCGAACACCACCGGACAGCCGGTGGCGCGCATCACCATCAGGGCGCGCATGTCGGACACCAGATTATTGTAGCCAAAGGACGCGCCACGTTCGCAGACCATGATGCGATCGTTGCCCGCCATGCGCGCCTTGGCGACCACGTTGCGCATCTCCCAGGGCGACAGGAACTGGCCTTTCTTGATGTTGACCGGCCGGCCCTGGCGGGCCACGTTCTGAATGAAATCGGTTTGCCGGCACAGGAAGGCGGGGGTTTGCAGCACGTCCGCCACGGCGGCGACGTCCTCCAGGGGCGTGTATTCGTGCACGTCGGTCAGCACCGGCACGCCGATCTGGTGCTTGACCTTTTCCAGAATTTTGAGCCCCTCCGGCAGCCCGAGGCCGCGAAAACTTTGGTGCGAGGAGCGGTTGGCCTTGTCGAACGAGGACTTGTAGATGAAGGGAATGCCCAGCCGCCCGGCGATCTCCCTGAGCTGGCCGGCGGTATCCAGCGCCAGTTGCTCGGATTCGATCACGCAGGGGCCGGCGATCAGGAACAGCGGTCGGTCCAGGCCGACCTCGAAACCACACAGTTTCATCATGTCGCGCTCGCTTCCCGTCGGTGTTGCTGGCGTTGCCGGCTGGCCGCCCTGACGAAACCCTGGAACAGCGGATGGCCGGCGCGCGGGGTGGAAGTGAATTCCGGGTGGAACTGACAGCCCAGGAACCAGGGATGACCGGGCAGTTCGATCATTTCGACCAGCCGGTCGTCCAGTGAGTGCCCGGAGAGCGCCAGGCCGGCGGCGCGCAGCGGCTCCCGGTAGCGGTTGTTGAATTCGTAGCGGTGACGGTGGCGTTCGGTGATCACGTCCTTGCCGTAGGTGGCGCGCGCCAGGCTGTCGGGAGCCAACCGGCAGGGTTGCGCGCCCAGTCGCATGCTGCCGCCGAGATCGCCGTCTTCGCGGCGCTGCTGGACGGTGCCGTCCTCGTCGGTCCACTCGGTGATCAGGGCGATGACCGGATAGGCGGTGTCCTTGCGGAACTCGGTGCTGTGAGCGCCCTCGAGGCCGGCGACGTGGCGGGCAAACTCGATGACCGCCACCTGCATGCCCAGGCAAATGCCCAGGTAGGGAATGCCCTGTTCGCGGGCGATGCGGACCGCGGTGATCTTGCCTTCGATGCCGCGCTCGCCGAAGCCACCCGGCACCAGGATCGCATCCATGCCCGCCAGGCAGGCGGGGCCGTCGCGTTCGATCTGTTCGGAGTCGATATAGTGAATGTTGACCCGGGTGCGGGTGTGAATCCCGGCATGCAACAGCGCCTCGTTCAGGGACTTGTAGGCGTCGGTCAGATCGACGTATTTGCCGACCATGGCGATGTCCACCTCGCCGGTCGGGGTCTCGATCGCCTGCACCACCCGCTCCCAGTCGGCCAGTTGGGCCGGCGGCAGGTTGTCGAGCCGGAGCTTGCGGGCGACGATGTCGTCCACGCCCTGGGCGTGCAGCAGCAGTGGAATACGGTAGATGGTGTCGGCGTCGGGAACGTTGATGACCGCCTTGGGCTCGACGTTGGTGAACAGGGCGATCTTGCGGCGTTCCTCGGCGGGGACTTCCCGATCCGAGCGGCACAGCAGCATGTCGGGCTGGATGCCGATGGAGCGCAGTTCCTTGACCGAGTGCTGGGTGGGCTTGGTTTTCAACTCGCCGGAGGTGGGGATATACGGCACCAGGGTCAGGTGGATGAACAGCGAGCGCTCGCGGCCCAGTTCGACGCCCATCTGGCGGATAGCTTCCAGAAACGGCAGGGATTCGATGTCGCCGACCGTGCCGCCGATTTCCACCAGGGCGATGTCGGCCTCGCCGGCGCCGAGCCGGATGCAGCGCTTGATTTCGTCGGTGATGTGGGGGATGACCTGCACGGTGCCGCCGAGGTAGTCGCCGCGCCGCTCCTTGCGGATCACGTTTTCGTAGATACGGCCGGTGGTGAAGTTGTTGCGCCGACTGGCGGTCAGGCACACGAAGCGTTCGTAGTGGCCGAGATCGAGATCGGTTTCGGCCCCATCGCTGGTGACGAACACCTCGCCGTGCTGGAAGGGACTCATGGTGCCGGGGTCGACGTTGATGTAGGGGTCGAGCTTGATCAGGGTGACCCTGAGACCTCGGGCTTCCAGGAGCGCGGCCAGCGACGCGGCGGCGATGCCTTTGCCCAGAGAGGAAACGACGCCGCCGGTGACGAAGATGAATCGGGTCATGCAGTGTGGGGAGGTTGGCAAATGACGCTACAAGATACCAGAGCCCGCCGTCGATAGCGACAGCAAAACCGGTTGCCAGCAGGGTTCGCCCGGCGGGCAGGGCGGTCGGCGGTGTATGAAACGGCGGCCCGCGGGCCGCCGTTTTGGTTGGGCCTCAGTCGAACGGCTGGGTGCCGGTTCTATCGCCGGACGGCGTTCAGGAATCCCGCAGCAGAGCCTTGAGACGCGCGATCTCGGCCAGGGCAGACTCTTTCTCTTGCAGCGCGGCGTCTTTCTCTTGCAGCGCGGCGTCTTTCTCTTGCAATGCAACCTCCTTGGCGGCCCGTTCCTGTTCGCTCTCCGCTTGCAGCGCTTCTGTCTGCGCTTGCAGCGCTTCTGTCTGCGCTTGCAGCGCTTCTGTCTGCGCTTGCAGCGCTTCTGTTTGCGCTTGCAGCGCTTCTGTTTGCGCTTGCAGCGCTTCCATGTGGCGTTGGATGCTGCGCTGCTCGCGCAGGTAGTTCTGCCGCGCCTGGTAGGCGTGATAGGCGCGTTCCTTCTCGGAAAAGGCTTTCAGCGTGCTCATGGCTTGCCTCATTTCGTCGGTGTGCATCCAGTCGGGCAGGTGGGCCTCGTCCAGGCGTTCGCCGTCCTGGAAAAATTTCAGCCAGCGTTGCTGCTCGGTTTCGACCCGCTCGGCGGCAAACTTGTTCAACTCCAGCAGCCAGATGCCGCCGTGATCGAGGAAGCAGCGGCCGGCCTCGTCGCGCAGCCGGTAGGCGTGGGCGTAGGCCGGGTCGTCGCGGAGCAGATTTTCGGCCAGCAGCCAGATGGCGTAGGTGGGGCGCAGCTCGCCGTAGTCCTGGCCGCTGCGCAGTTGCGCGCTGTAGAGGTCCGCCCAGGTATAGAGGATGCGGGCGGGCAGGTCGGGGTGGCCCAGCAATTGAATCTCGACCTGGTAGAGCCGACCCCGCTCGTCGCGCGCCTTGACGTCGACGACGCTGAGTTTGTCGTCGAGGAATTCGCGCTCGTTGTAGGGGTTGAGGATGTCCACCTGGCGGATCGGGGCGGGCAGGTCGGCGCCGAGCACGGCGTTGAGGAAGTGGATCAGCAGCCGCCGGTTGCCTTCGGCGCCCAGCAGCGCCTTGAAGACGCAGTCGATCTTGGGGTCGATGGGATGTTTCATGGCCCCAGTTTAGATGATGGTGTATCTGGCCGAAAAGGTCGGCATTGTATGGTGGAGCCGGCTTCCAACCGGCTTAAACCGCCGGCCTCCAATCGGTTCCCGCCGCCGGTGGCAGCGAAACCGGTTGCCAGCCGATTTCGCCCGGTTCAACAGCTCGGTCGGCGGCGATGCCTAAACCCACCACGGCCAGCAACGCTTCCTCCCGATATAGTAAGGGCAGCCGATCCCGCTCCCAAGGCGGAATGCCGGCTTCCTGTAGCAGTTTCTTTAATTCCTGGCTGTGGGCGCGACCCACCGGCCGGAAACGTTCCCCGCCCTGGCGGAAACCGACGATCAGCGACCCTCCGGCCAGTATCTCGGAACGGAGTCCCCATCCAATCGCCTCTCGCATCCGCAACTGGCCGACACTCGGCAAATCCAGCAGTGGCCAGCCCTCGGCGGTGGATCGCCAGATGAAGGTCTGCCGGGAGTCGTGCGGTTTTGGCGGCGGCATGGCGTACAGCCGGTCGCGATAGCGCCGGACTTCCGCGCCGGGCCAGCGGATGCAC
>JAVMKJ010000203.1:0-55262 GCA_031732855.1 Candidatus Competibacter sp. | reverse complement strand
CAGCCCTTGGTGAGCCGCAGGTGCAGCCAGGCGGCATAGTTCAGCCAGACGATCAGCGCCCAGGTTTCCTTGGGATCCCAGGACCAGTAACCACCCCAGGCCTCGGCCGCCCACAGCGCGCCGAGGATGGTGGCGATGGTGAAGGCGGCGAAACCCAGGGCGATGGCCTTGTACATCACGTCGTCCAGCAGCTCCAGCGGGGGCAGCACGCGCGCCAGCAGGCCATCGGGACGGCGGGTCTCGGCGCCCTGTCGCAGCAGATAGGCCACCCCCAGCATCGCCGCCAGGGCGAAGGCGCCGTAACCGATGAAGTTGGCCGGTACGTGGATCTTCATCCAGTAGCTCTGCAGGGCCGGGATCAGCGGCTGGATGTGATGCGCCTCGCGGTCGAAGGCGTACCACAGCAGGAAACCCACCGCGCCGCTGATGGCCAGCAGGGCGAAGCCGCCCATGGCGCGGGTGCGGTGGCGGTCCTCGTAGAACAGGTACAGCAGGGCGGTGATCAGCGCGAACAGCACGAACACTTCATAGAGATTGCTGACCGGGATGTGGCCGATGTCGGCGCCGAGCAGGTACGATTCGCGCCAGCGGGCCAGCAGGCCGGTCGTGCCCAGCACGGTCGCGCACCAGGTCAGGGCGGTGGCGGTCTGGCCGATAAATTCCGAGCGGGCGAACAGCGCGACGAAATAGGTGACGGTCGCCAGCACGTAGAGCGCGCTCATCCACATGAACGCCGCCTGGCTTTCCAGAAAATACTTGAGCAGGAAGTCGCTCTTGCGCAGCTCGTAGTCGGTCCCATAACGCCACAGCGCCAGCAGCGCCAGCAGCGCCACCGCCAGAGCGAACGACCGGGCCGGTTTCCAGTACCAGCCCCAGGCGATCAGCCCCAGGGTTCCGCCGAACAGGATGGCGATCTCGTAGCCGTCCATCTGGGCCTGGTAGAACCAGGCGACAAAGACCGAGCCCGCCGCCACCAGCAGCGCCCAGAGCGCGTCCCAGGCCGTCAGCCGCCGCCAGACGGACGGCTGTTCCCACTGCTCCAGCATCGCTTCGCGCGTTACCGCCATGACCGATACGCCTCTCTCGGAGTGTTATACCGTTTCGCAATGGATTCTATTCAAGTTGGCAATCCGCCGATTTCGGTTCCGCGGGAGCGCCACGGTCAAAGCGTCGCATCCCGATCCCTCTCGTCATCCTTCGCGTCCTTCGCGTCCTTCGTGGTCGACCCATCCGCAAGGGGCGGTCCCAGCCGCCGTTCCAGCGCCGCTTCCAGCCCGACGAACTCGCGGGCGAATTCCGCCTGCCGGCGGTTGCCGGTGCCGGCCAGGATCAGCCGGGTGGCGCCGTCCTCGATCGCCAGCCAGGCCCACAACCGGCGGTGCGAAGTATAGAACATGATGAAGATGCCGATGACCAGCAGGGCGAAGCCAGCGTAGACGATGGCGGCGCCACCGCCGTGGGTCACTTGCAGACCCGAAGCCTCCACCTGCTGAAATCCGGTCAGTTGCAGGTAGAACGGCGAGCCGTAGGCCGGCAGCGCCGACAGGGCGGAGACGGCGTCGTTGAAAAACGCATCCTCCCGTTCGCCGATGGTCTCCGCCGCGGCCGGCCCTTCCTCGCGCAGCGTCTCGATGAAGATTTCCGCCAGCGTGTCGCGCAGGATGTTGAGATAGAGCGCGGTCGCGTCCTTGAGTCGGTCGGCCGGCACCACCGCCCTCGCCCGCTGGGCCACCGCGGCGAAGCCGCCACGGGCGAACAGATCGACCAGGTTCCGCCGCACCTGGTCGAGATCGCGCTGGAAATCGGCATCGCCGACGGCGGGGACGGATCGCGCGAAAAAACCGTCCAGCCAGTTCCCGTCGCGCAATCGGGCATTGAAGCGCAGGAAGCGCTCGGGACTGTTCCTGGCGTCCGCCGGGATGTGGAGGTAGTCGTACGAATCGCCCGGCCGGGCGCGCGTGCCGCTGATGAAGAACCAGCGGCCCTCGAGTTGCACCGGCGCCATGTAGTTGAGGTATTCCCGCGCCGCGCCGGTGGCGTCGCGCAGCTTGAACCCGATGCTGGGTCCGAAGTTGCGGAACTTGCGGTCGCCGGGTCGAGCATCGGGTTCCGGCAACAGGTTGAACAGGCGGAAGTCGTCCAGCTCCAGACTCATCGCGCCGGCCGCTTCCCCGACCTTGAGCGTGTCGCCCACCTCGCCTTTGGCTTCGACCGGGTCCGGGCGGGCGGCGGCCAGCGGCCACGCCTTCAGTTCGAGTTTGGAGCCGCCGTCGCCGAAATCGGACTGGTAGATGGCGTAGCCGCGATAGGTCAGGGGATGATTGACCCGGACGGTCGCCTCCAGCGGACGGTCGCCCAAGTGCTCCCGGTCGTGGATCAACACCTGGCTGGCAAAGGACTTGGGCTGGCCGGTATCGTAGTACGAGACCTGAAAATCCTTCAACTCGATGGCGAAGGGCAATTCCTGCAACAGAAAACCATCGCGCAACCGCAGGAACACGAAATTGGCGGCGGCGCCCTCGGGCAGCATGACGTTGCCGCGGAAGGCCGGCACCGCGCCGGGCGCCAGCCGGCTTTCCGGGGGGATGTCGCGAGCGGCCAGGTCGCGGGTTTCAAGAACGATCTCGCCGCGCCATTCCTTCAGTTTCAGCCACAGGTTGCCGTCCAGCAGGCCGCCGACGCCGATCACGACCACCGCGGCGTGGGTGCACAGGTAGCCCAGCCGGTTGTGGCGACCCTTCATCGCCGCCACTATCCGGTGGTCGCCATGGTCCCCCACCCGCCAGCGGTAGCCGCGGGCGCGGAACAGGCCGGTCACCTCCGCCAGCGCGGCATCGGGGTCGCGGTCCGGCAACCGCCATTCCGCGCGCTGGTGGAAACCGCGCAGCGACTCGACCCGGACCCGGGTGCGGAAGCGGACCATCTCCCGCAGCATGCCCGGCACCTGCCGGTAGAGACAGACGCCGACGGACAGGATCAGGAACGCGAGGATGCCGACGAACCAGCCGGTGCCGTAGACGTCGTACAACCCCAGCCGGCGGAACACCTCGAACCAGAACGGGCCGAACTTGATCGCATAGTCCGGATACGGCTGGTTCTGCCGCAGCACCGTGCCGATGACCGAGGCGATGGCCACCACCACCAGCAGGGTGATGGCCAGGTTCATGGAGCCGAGGAATTCCAGCAACACCCAGCCCAAGGTGCGCCGGCGGGGCGACTCGCTCGCGGTGGTTTCGTTCACGCAGTGGTCGAGGTGATTGGAAGATCGTGGGTGGGACGCCTGTTCGACACGGCCGGCCGGCATCCGTTCGCGAGTCGGAACAATTCAGACTGTTACCCCACGTTCCTCTCCCGCAAGCGGACGAGGGAAACGAGCGGTCATTCCGGCGGCAAAAAAGGGTGGCCTTGCGGCCACCCTCACGCTCGAGCCAGGGAGTCCAGCCCGGTTAGGCCGGGTCTTATTGCAAGCCCTGGATATAGGACGAGACGGCCTTGATTTCCGGATCGGTCATCTTGGCGGCGATGGCGCGCATCATCTGGCCCGCGTCGTTGGCGCGTTCCATGGCGCGGAAGGCCTTGAGCTGGGCCTCGACATAGGCGGCCTGTTGGCCGGCCAGCGCCGGGAACTTGGCCGCCGGATTGCCGGCGCCGGTGGCGCCGTGACAGGCCATGCAGGCGGAGACGCCGCTGTTCAGGTTGCCGCCGCGGAAGATCGCCTCACCGACCGGGGCCAGGGCCGGATCGGCCGCGCCCCGGGCGATCTGCTGCGAGGCGTAGAAAGCCGCCAGGTCCTCCATGTCCTGCGGGCTCAGCGGCGCGACCATGCCGAGCATGATCGGGTTGGCGCGGGCGCCGCTCTTGAACTCCATGAGCTGCTTGGTCAAATAGTCGGCGCTCTGACCCGCCAGTTTGGGATATTGTGGGTTGGTGCTGTTGCCATCCGGATTGTGGCAGGCCGCGCAGGTGGCGGACTTGGCCTTGCCGGCGGTGGCGTCGCCCGCGCCCAGCGCGACAGTCGCGGAACCGAGCAGTGCGCAGGTCGCGGCGATCACAACGAGTTTTTTCATTTTTGGAAGGCTCCTGTACGATGACGGAATTCGGTTCTGCGACGTTTTATATATCAGTTTCGGCCTTTAAGTTCAATGAGAAACCCCATCAAACCTGTTACTTTTCCGACGGTCTCCCCATCCGCCGTCCGCTACCGCGCGGTCCGTTTTTTCGACAGCGTCAACGCCTTCCCGCGACTGCCGCCCGACACCGGTCGGGAAGTGGCCTTCACCGGCCGTTCCAACGCCGGCAAGTCCAGCGCGCTCAACGTCCTGACCGGCCAGCGGCGACTGGCCCGGGTGGGCAAGACCCCGGGCCGTACCCAGTTGCTGAATTTCTTCGAGGTGGAAGCGGAGCGCTTTCTCGTCGACCTGCCCGGCTACGGCTACGCCCAGGTCCCCGACGCGGTCCGCCGCCACTGGCAGGCTCTGCTGGAGCGCTACCTGCGCGAGCGCGCCGCCCTGCGCGGCCTGCTGCTGCTGATGGACATCCGCCATCCGCTGACCGATCTGGACCGGCATCTGCTGGACGGGTGCGCCGCCCGGGAGCTGCCGGTGCATGTTCTGCTGACCAAGGCCGACAAGCTCGGGCGCGGCGCGGCGCTCGGGGTGCTGGAGCAGGTGCGGCGGTTGCTGCGGCCGGACTACCCCCAAACCGGCGCTCAACTGTTCTCCGCGCTGACGGGTCAGGGGGTGGAAGAGGCGCGCGCGCGGCTGGACGACTGGCTGGGATATTGAGAGACTGTCGAAAAACCTCGAATTGATTTTTAAGCAAAATTCCCTGGGTGCGCGGGCTTCCAGCCCGCTGGAGAAGCCAAAAGCGGGCTGGAAGCCCGCGCACCCATCTGAGGTCACCCTCCGCGCGCGGAGGGTGAATCGGATATCGCCCGCCACCGGCAGGCCAGCAGCCGGGTTTGCAGCGCCTGACCGACCAGTTCGCCCACCCGCTCCAGAAACAGGGTACCGACGCCCGGATGAAAGCGCCCCGGGTCCCAGCTCCCCAGCGCCAGCAGCCCGCGCCATTCGCCGCGCCCCAGTGGAATCAGCGCCGCCGATGCCACCCGGGCGGCGCAGTCCCCGAACAGGATGCCGGCTTGTTCCGGGCGCAGCCGACCGCATTGCGGCTGTCCGCTCCGGAACAGATCCTCGAATTCCGTAACGCCTTCCAGGCACCGAAATTCGGTCTCGATCCGCGAGCGGGGAATACCAGGGGCCAACAGGCACAGCGCGGCGCAGTCGGCGTTGAATTCGTCCCGCAGGACGGCCTTGATGCCGTGCGGCAGTCGGTCCGGCTCGCCCGGCATGTCCAGCAGGCTCAACGCCAGCCGTTGCACCCGCTCCGCCAGCCGGTCGTTGTCGCGGGCGATGGCGACCAGTTCCAGCAGCTTGTCGTGCAGGCGCTGGCAGCGCTCCCGCAGCAGGCGGTTCTGGTGCTCCAGCAGCGATACCGCCGGCCGGCAGGGATGGGGAATGCGGAGGGCTTCCACCAGCTCGCGATGGCGGGTGAAAAAATCGGGGTGGTCGCGCAGCCAGGCGGCTACCGCCAACTCGGGATCCAGCGCTTCCCATTCCTCGCTCATGCTTCGATCCACCCTTCGAATACGGTCGCCGCCGGGCCGATCATCACCACCGACTCGCCTTCGCCGGCCCAGTGGACGGTCAGTTCGCCGCCGGGCAACTCGACTCGAACGTTCGGCCACAGCAGACCCCACAAGCGGCCGGCCACCACCGCCGCGCAGGCGCCGCTGCCGCAGGCCAGGGTTTCGCCGGCGCCTCGCTCGAACACCCGCAACCGGATATGGTCCGGAGCGAGGATCTGCATGAAACCGACGTTGGCCCGGTTGGGAAACCGGCCGTGCCGCTCCAGCAGCGGCCCCAGATGCGTCACCGGGGCACGGTCGACGTCGTCCACCACCAGCACGGCGTGGGGATTGCCCATGGAGACGACGCCGATTTCCAGCTCCACCCCGTCGGCGGCAATCGGATAGCGGCTGGCCCGTTCGGTGGCGAAAAAGGGGATCTCGCCCGGCTCCAGCCGCGGCTGGCCCATGTCGACCGCCACCCGACCGTCCGACTGGAGACGCAGCGCGAGCAGGCCACCGGCGGTCGATACCCGCAGCTCGTCCCGATCGGCCAGGCCGCGGTCGCGCACGAAACGGGCGAAGCAGCGGGCACCGTTGCCGCACTGTTCCACCTCGCCGCCATCGGCGTTGAAGATGCGGTAGCGGAAATCGGCGTCGGGCCGGTCGGACGCTTCCACCAGCAATACCTGGTCGCAGCCGATGCCGAGGTGGCGGTCCGCCAGGCGGCGGATTCGCTCGGGGTCCAGCGCCACGGTCTGACCGATGCCGTCGATCACCACGAAATCGTTGCCGAGTCCGTGCATCTTGGTGAAATTCAGTTTCATAATGATCGATTCTATCAACGATTCGAGCGGTTTTCAGGCGGCAAGCAGACGACCTTGCTGACAACCGACCGGATTTTTCCAGATGATCGTCCCGTCCATGCGAAATGCGCGCTACATTTTCCAGCATAACCAGGATTAAATCATGGAAAACAACCTCAACCAAGAGAAGCGACCAACAGGACCGCATCGAACCCGAGCACTGTCCCAACCAGCATTTGAAGCACGTGCAAGCAGGGTAACCGTTCGCTCCCCTCTCCCGCAAGCCGGCGGGGGGAGCGAACGGTTACCCTGGACACACCATCGGAAATTCCGCCATGCGTCGAGATTTCTTCTTTGTTCTGCTGTTAGCTTGTTCCGCGTTGGCATGGGCTAATACACCTTCCAAAGAGACGTGCCAAAAGCTCTCGACCAGTCACCTGGGGCGGGAAAACCAGCTGTCTTATCGGCTGCGCTGCGAACCCGCAGCGGATGGCAACACACGGCTTCAGTTGGTCCTCGACGGAGAAGAGCCGCTCGTGCTGGCAGATGTCGAGAAAAAACCACTGGCCGCGGAGGATATGGTCTTCGATCCCACCTCCGTGTCCGTGCGCCTGCTCGAAGGCCAGCCGAATCTTTACTGGATTCGATACGGCCACCGCCGATCGTCGGAAGCCGGCGGCGACGACATCGATCACCAACGCGATTGGGTCGTGCAAAAAGGCGATATGGGTCGCACCTTGTTCGACAAGTGGACAGAAGTCTACGAAAACAACCGGAGCGGCAATTTCCTGAGCGCCACCGAAGGTGTGGCCATCGACTACCAGGGATCGACCCTGCGAGCCACCAGCACCCGTTTTCGAGGGGAAACAGTTGAGGAAGACATCCTTGAGCCGGGCGAACCCGGTTATCGAGAATCCAGCTCCACGGAATCGCTCACCAAGGTCACCTGGGAAATTGACGCCGGCACGGGTCGGGTGGTCCTGGAAAAAACCATCAGCGCGCAATTCAATGGCAATGCCCTGTTTCTGGATGACGGCATATCCGGCTGGCTGCTGATTACCAGGCCCGATTTTCGCCTGGTTGCCTGGCAGCCCGGAGAAATGGTCCCGAGACATCTGCTGCCGGACCCGGAGAAGCTTGAAGCGATTCCATCCGTCGCCGCCTGCTGGCTGTACGACAGAACTCCCTGGGACCCGGCCCATGCGACGCGCAATCGTCCGCCGGCGTCACCGGACTGGGTGCGTCCCGACCATTTCGTGCCGGATCGCTGCTGCGCGATCCAAGCCTCCGCCGATGGCAAACGGATCCTTCTCCACGAAACGGTCGAGGACCAACGGGAGAGTGAAAAACCGGGTCGCTGGCTGGCGCTGTACGACGTTCCGTCGAAAACGTGCTATAGCGCCAACCTCGCCAAGGACGGGCGCTGGGGCAGGGCACCCTTCGACCGGGTCGGCAACCCGGTTTTCAGCCCCGACGGCGGCAAACTGGGATACCGCGCCAAGCAGGGGGATCGCTGGTTCGTCGTGGTCAACGATCGACGCACCCCCGATTTCGATCTGGTGAGCGCGCCGGTCTTCAGCCCCGACGGCCAGCATGTCGCCTACTGGGCCAGGCAAGACAAGAAGGAATTCATCGTGTGGGACGACCAGAAAGGCCCGGCTTTTGACGGCGCCGGTTTCCCGGTGTTCGGCCCCGACGGCGGAAAAGTGGCCTATCGAGCACGGGAGGGCAACCAATGGTTCGTCATCCGGGGTGATAAGAAAGGCCCGGCCTTCGACGACATCGGCTATTACACCGTGCCCGACACCGGGCGCGGCAGAGAAATCGCCGATGTGGTGTTCAGCCCCGATGGCCGTCAACTCGCCTACGCCGCCCGCCGGGGAGAACAGTGGTTCACGGTACGGGATGACCAGCCTGGTCCCACCTTCGAACACGTGGGGCTGCCGGCGTTCGGTCCGGATGGTCGGCTGGCCCACCGCGCCCGGCGGAACGACCGGGAGTTTATCCTGCTGGCGGGGAAAAAAGGCCCTGAATTCGATTTCGTCAGCAATCCGGTGTTCGGCGCGGATGGCCGCCAGATGGCTTATTGGGCGCGGCAGGGCAAAACCGAGTTCATCGTGCACGGCGAACGCAAAGGACCCGCATTCGACAAGGTTGGCGCTCCGCTTTTCAACCGCGATGGCAGTCAGGTGATCTACTGGGCCAAACAGGGTGAAAAAGAGTTCATCATGACAGACGGGAAGAAAGGTCCCGAATTCGATTCCATCGAGGCGCCGGCGTTTCATCCCCGCACCCACCAAATCGCCTACCGGGTTCGCCGGGGTAACATGGAGTTTGTCATGCTGGGCGATCGGGAGGGACCGGAATTTAATTTCAACGACTCGCCCCGAAGCCGACCTTTGGTTTTCAGCCCCGACGGGCGAAAACTCGCTTACGCGGCCAGACAGGACGGCAAGGAATTCATTCTGGTCGGCGAGAACAAAGGCCCGGCGTTCGATGAAGTCGGCGATCCGGTCTTCAGCCCCGACGGCGGACGGCTGGCGTATCGGGTGAAGGTGGGAGAACGGTGGCTTATGCTGGCAACCGATCTGGAGGGCCGGGACCATGAAATCCCTGTCGGGATTCAGACGAACTCTTCCCCAACCGTTCCATTAAACAAGGTCGTGCCGACTTTTATTCCCCATCCGGTCACCACCGGAGTGATCCTCGGCGGCTCGGCGCAGGGGCGATGGGTGAAGATCGATGACGAGAAACTCCCCAAAGCGAATCCCTCCGCGTGTTCGTCCGAGACCGGGCAGTGCTGCCGGACGCTGGATCCGGAACGGATACCGCAAGGCTTGATCTACAGGCTTTATTCCTTTGACGAACCCCTGGGCGAATGCTCTGGGGGCAAGGTGAGGGCGTGCGACAACATGGCGACCGGAGATACCGACCTCACCGTCGATTTCTCGGCGTGCTCGGTCAAGAAATTCTCCCTGGCCATCGCCGGTCCCTGGAACGCGCTCCCGCGCCGCCCGAAGGTGCTCGAAAACCATCGGGACTTTGCTCCCGTCGTTCGGAAATTCCTCGACCGCAAGGGACTCAAGCGGGCGCCGGTACGCATCGAGTACGTCCACGGCGTCGACCTCGACGGCGACGGGACGGAGGAGCGCGTCATCCACGCCCGGAGCAGGAAGGAAGTCGGCGATCATGGAGACCCCAACGACTATTCGCTGCTACTCCTGGTCAGGACTGTCCAAGGCCAGCAGGAGACGACCGCCATCTCGGCCTGGTGGCCGGGAGAACAGGAAAATCAAGGGCCTTACGAGACTTATAGCTCTTATTATGCCGACGCCAACGGCGACGGAGTGATGGAAATCCTGGTCGACTGGGGTTACTACGAAGGCAGCGGCATCCGAGTGTATGCCTTGCGGGACGGCAAACCGGTCGAGACCGAGTTGGGCTATTTCAACGGGCTCTGACCGGATTCCTCGCCAACCGGGTTTTCAGCTCCGGCCGGTCCAGGCGATCTTGTACAGATCCAGCCGCCGGTCGCGGAAGTTGCGCACGCTGCCGTGCGTGCGCAATTCCTTGAGGTTGTCCAGGTCCAGGTCGACGATCAGGGTCATTTCGGTGTTGGGCGTGGCCTCGGCGGCGATGGCGTCGTGCGGAAAGGCGAAGTCCGACGGCGTGAACACCGCCGCCTGGGCGTACTGCATGTCCATGTTCTCCACCTTCGGCAGGTTGCCGACGCTGCCGGAAATCACCACGTAGCATTCGTTTTCGATGGCCCGCGCCTGGGCGCAGCGCCGCACCCGCAGGTAGGCGTTCTTGGTGTCGGTCCAGAACGGCACGAACAGGATCTGCATCCCCTGGTCGGCCAGCAGCCGCGGCAGTTCCGGGAATTCGACGTCGTAGCAAATCAGGATGCCGATCTTGCCCACGTCCAGTTCGAACACCTTGAGCGAGTCGCCGCCTTTCAGACCCCAGTAGGCCTGCTCGTCGGGGGTGATGTGCAGCTTGGACTGCTTGTCCCAGGTGCCGTCGCGCCGGCATAGATAGGCGGCGTTGTACAACGCCCCGCCACCGTACTCCGGCATGCTGCCGGCGATGATGTTGACATTATAGGCGACCGCCAGCTGCACCATGGCCTCGCGCAGCGGCTCGGTGTGTTCGGCGAGCTGCCGCACGGCCTCGGCGGTGTTGCGCTGGTTGAACTGGGCCATCAACGGGCCGTTGAAGAATTCCGGGAACAGCACGATGTCGGTCTTGTAGCCGGCCACGGCATCCACGAAGTACTCGACCTGCTGGAGCAGTTCCTCCACCGAGGCGGTCTGGCGCATCTGCCACTGCACCGCTCCGATCCGCACCGCCGACTTGCGACCGCCGATCAGCACCTCCTTGTCCTCGTAGTAGATGTTCAGCCATTCCAGCAGCACGGCGTAGGCCTTGGATTCGGTGTCGTCGGGCAAATAGCCGGTGATGATTCGACGGACGTGAAAATCGTTGGCCAACTGGAAGGTGAGAATCGGGTCGACGACTTCCTTGGCCTTGACCAGCTCCACGTACTGCTGCGGCGTCATCTCGGGCGCGTACTTGCCATAGCCGGGAATCCGGCCGCCGACGATGATGGCGCGCAGGTTGAGCTTCTCGCACAGTTCCTTGCGGGCGTCGTACAGCCGCCGGCCCAGCCGCATGTCGCGATAGTCGGGATGGACGAAGACGTCCACGCCGTACAGAGTGTCGCCGTTGGGATCGTGCGTGGTGAGATAACCGTCGCCGATGATCTGCCAGTAGGTGTGGCGGTCGCCGTAGCGGCCGTAGTCCACGATCAGGCTGAGGGCGGCGGCCACGACCTTGCCGTTGTCCTCGATGCAAATCTGTCCTTCCGGGAAACGGGCGCTCTGCGAGGCAAACTGTTCGCGGCTCCAGGCGCCGTCCATGTTCGGGTAAACCAGTTCCATGATGTCCCGCACGTCGCCGTAGTCGGACAGGCGCAGGTTGCGCAGCTTCAGCCGGTGCTGGACCGGGTGGTCGGGCGTTCTCTCGGACATGTTCACCGCATCAGTTGAATGTAGTCGCGGTAGAGGCAGCGATCCATCACCACCGTCAGACCGGCCGCCCTCGCCCTCAGGGCCGCCACCTCGTCCACGACGCCGTCCTGCAACCAGAGAGCCGGCAGCTTCAGGGCCATGCAGTCCTCCACGATGCCGGCGACATGGCGGGGGCTGCGGAAAACGTCCACCAGATCGACCGGCCACGGCAGGTCGCGCAGGCTGGGATAGGCCTTTTCTCCCAACACCTCCGGCACCGCGGGATTCACCGGGACGACGCGCAAACCGAAGCCTTGCAACGCCCTGGCGACCCCGTGACTCGCCCGGCCGGGCGAGGGAGACAGCCCGACCACGGCGACGGTTCTGATCCGCTGCAGAAGAGCGCGGATTTCTGCAAGGGAGGGATTGGCGAAACGCGCGATCATCGGCTTGGCTCCTCGCGAAATCCCGCATTCACACACTCTCGCCGTCATGCGAGCACCGCCTCGCCGGCATACAACTCCGCCACCGTCTCCCGCCGGCGGACCACCTGAAACCGGCCGCCGTCCACCATCACCTCGGCGGCGCGCGGCCGGGAATTGTAGTTCGAACTCATGGCGAAGCCATAGGCGCCGGCGGAGCGCACCGCCAGCAGGTCGCCCGGTTCGATGTTCAGATCCCGCTCCTTGCCGAGAAAATCGCCGGTCTCGCAGATCGGCCCGACCACGTCGTAGCGGCGCGGTTCGCCTTCGGTTCGCGGTTCGACCGGAACGATCGCCTGCCAGGCCGCGTACAAGGCCGGGCGGATCAGATCGTTCATCGCCGCGTCCACCACCGCGAAATTTCGATCCTCGCCCGGCTTGAGCAGTTCCACCCGCGTCGCCAGGATGCCGGCGTTGCCCACGATCGCCCGGCCTGGTTCGATCAGGATCGCGTAGGGCTGGCCGCGCAAATGTTCCATGAGCGCGGCGGCGTGGTCGGCGGGCAGCGGCGGTTCCTCCTCCCGGTAGCGGATGCCCAACCCGCCGCCGAGGTCGAGATGGCGGATGCGGACCCCCTGCCCTTCCAGCCGCGCCACCAGCGCCAGCACCCGCTCCATCGCGGCCACGAACGGCGCGACCTGGGTCAACTGCGAGCCGATGTGGCAATCCACCCCGATCACTTCAAGGTGCGGCGAAGCGGCGGCCCGCCCATAAACCGCCAGCGCCCGTTCCACGTCGATGCCGAACTTGTTCTGTTTCAAACCGGTGGAAATGTAGGGATGCGTGTTGGCGTCCACGTCGGGATTGATGCGCAGCGACACCGGCGCCCGCCGGCCCCGTTCGGCCGCCACCCGTTCCAGCAGCGCCAGCTCCGCCTCCGACTCCACGTTGAAGCAGTGAATGCCGACCTCGAGGGCCCGCTCCAGCTCGTCGCGGCGCTTGCCGACTCCCGAGAAGACCACCTTGCCGGGATCGCCGCCGGCCGCCAGCACTCGCGCCAGTTCGCCGCCCGAGACGATGTCGAAGCCGGAACCCAGCCGGGCCAGCACGTTCAGCACCGCCAGATTGCTGTTGGCCTTGACCGCGTAGCAGACCAGATGAGGATGTTCGCCGAAGGCCCGGTCGAAGGCGCGCCAATGCCGCTCGATGGTGGCGCGGGAGTAGATGTAACAGGGCGTGCCGACCGCCGCGGCGATTTCCGCGACCGGCACGTCCTCGGCGTGCAACCGGCCGGCGCGGTATTCGAAATGATCCATGGGCTCAGGGCCTGACGGTCGGGTTGTTCTGCGGGGCGGGAGACGACTGCGGTTTCTGGTCGGGCAGGTACAGCGGGCCTTTCTGGCCGCAACCGGCCAGCAAGGCGACGGCCAGCAGCCCAAGCAGCGCGGGCCTGGAGCGAAACATGCGCATTCGGGGGCTCCTCGAAGCGGGAAACGGGAACGGGTCGCCAGTATAACCCGACTCGGCTTCGCGAGGGTGGCTTGGCAAGCCGGAGCGTTTCGCCGCCAGTGCCATCGCCGCCACGGCAGGGGCGCAACCTCATGTCTCGTCGGGTTCGAACTCCACCAGTTCGGCGCCGTCGCTCACCTGATCGCCGACCGCGAAATGGAAAGCTTTCACCGTACCGTCGGCCGGCGCCGCGATCGTGTGCTCCATCTTCATGGCCTCCAAAATCAGCAGGGGAGCGCCCTTCTCCACTCTCGCCCCTTCCCGGGCGATCAGGGCGATGACGTTGCCGGGCATGGGCGCCAGCAGCCCGCCTTCCTGGCCGCCGCCCTCGCCGCTGTAATAAAGCGGGTCGATTCGCGCGAGCTGCCAGGCACGTCCGTGCAGAAACACGTACCGTCTTTCGCCGGCGACCACCACCGTGGCGTTCAGCCGCAAGCCGCCCAGTTCCGCCCACAAGGTATCGTTTGGCCCCAGCTCGCCCCGGACCAGGGTCTCCCGACCATCGATTTCCAGGGCATAACCCAGGGCGTACCCCCCTTCTGCGTCGCGCACGCGCACCGACTTCTCCAACTCGCCCGCCCGGAACAGCAACCGGCGCTCGGCGCGGGAATTGAGCCGCCATCCGTCGCGCAAGTGCCAGGGCGAGAGCGGATCGGTATGCTCCGCCGCCGCCCGGGCCGCCCGGGCCTGCTCGCGCAACAGGGTGGCCAGCGCGGCAACCAGAAAAACGTCGCGGGGAATCGGCGATCCCAAATCGAAGAGAAATTCGCGCTCGCGTTCGATCAGACCGGTATCGAGGTCGGCCCGGGCGAACGCCGGGGAAGCCACCAGGCGGGATAGAAAATCGACGTTGTTGGCGACGCCCACGATGCGGTACTGGGCCAGGGCCTGAAGCATGCGGGCCAGCGCCTGCTCCCGATTCGTGTCCCACACGATGAGTTTGGCGATCATCGGATCGTAGAAAGGACCGATCTCGTCCCCTTCCTCGACTCCCGTATCCACTCGCACGTGCAGGTTCTCTTCCGGCGGCGCGAGGTGCATCAGCTTGCCGGTGGAGGGCAGAAACCCCCTGGCCGGATCTTCGGCGTAAATCCGGGCTTCCAGCGCGTGCCCGTGGATTTGGATCTGTTCCTGCGCGAGCGGCAGCGGCTCGCCGCACGCCACCCGCAGTTGCCACTCGACCAAATCGAGGCCGGTAATCATTTCGGTGATGGGATGCTCGACTTGGAGCCGCGTGTTCATCTCCATGAAGTAGAAAACGCCGTTCGGGCCCACGATGAATTCCACCGTGCCGGCGCCGACGTAACCGACCGCCCTGGCCGCTTCCACCGCCGCTCGACCCATCGCGCCGCGGCGGTCGGACGTCAGGCCGGGAGCGGGCGCTTCCTCGAGCACCTTTTGGTGGCGGCGCTGGACCGAGCAGTCCCGCTCGAAGAGATGAATGGCGTTGCCGTGGACATCGCCAAAAACCTGTATTTCGATGTGACGCGACTGCGTCAGGTATTTCTCCACGAGCACGCGCTCGTCGCCGAACGCGGAAGCGGCCTCCCGCCGGCAGGAGGCGAGCGCCGCCGCGAAGTCCTCGGCGCGCTCCACCACTCTCATGCCTTTCCCGCCGCCGCCCGCGCTGGCCTTGATCAGTACCGGGTAGCCGATCTGGTCGGCCTGTTCCCGCAGGAAGACCGGTTCCTGTTGGTCCCCATGATAACCCGGCGTCAGGGGAATGCCCGCCCGCGCCATCAGCGCCTTGGCGGTGCTTTTGGAACCCATCGCGCGGATCGCCTCGGCCGGCGGGCCGATAAAGGTGATACCGCTGGCGGCGCAGGCCTCGGCAAAATCCGGATTTTCGGACAGAAAGCCGCTGCCGGGATGAATGGCCTGAACGCCGGTTTGTTGGGCGGCGGCGACCATCCTGTCGATCGCGAGATAGCTTTCCCGTGGAGTCGCCGGGCCAATCAGCACCGCTTCGTCGGCCAACCGCACGTGGCGGGCGTCCGCATCCGCTTCGGAATACACCGCCACCGTGGCAATGCCCAGGCGGCGGGCGGTCTTGATGACGCGGCAGGCGATTTCACCGCGGTTTGCGATCAGTATCTTGTTAAACACTCGGTCGATCTCCCTGGTCGGTGGCGCCGGCCCCTGCTGGCGGACCGCCCGGCGCCGCGGGCAGCCGTTCGCTCCCCTCGCCCGCCTGTCGCGTCACATTCTGAACACGCCGAAGCGGGTTTGCGGAATGGGCGCGTTGAGGGCGGCCGACAGCGACAGCCCGAGGATGCGCCGGGTCTGGGCGGGGTCCACCACGCCGTCGTCCCACAGGCGGGCGGTGGCGTAGTACGGATGGCCCTGCTCTTCGTACTGGGCGCGGATCGGCGCCTTGAACGCTTCCTCTTCCTCCCTGCTCCAGACGCCGCCCTCGGCCTCGATGCCGTCCCGGCGCACGGTCGCCAGCACGCTCGCCGCCTGTTCGCCGCCCATCACCGAAATCCGGCTGTTCGGCCAGGTCCACAGGAAGCGGGGCGAGTAGGCGCGCCCGCACATGCCGTAGTTGCCGGCGCCGAAGCTGCCGCCGATCAGCACGGTCACCTTGGGAACCTGCACGGTGGAGACGGCGGTCACCATCTTGGCGCCGTCCTTGGCGATGCCGCCGTTTTCGTACTTGCGGCCCACCATGAAGCCGGTGATGTTTTGCAGGAACAGCAGCGGAATGCCGCGCTGGCCGCACAACTCGATGAAATGGGCGCCTTTCTGCGCCGATTCGGAGAAGAGAATGCCGTTGTTGGCGACGACGCCCACCGGGTAACCGTACAACTGGGCAAAACCGGTCACCAGGGTCGCGCCATAGCGGGACTTGAATTCGTCGAAGCGCGACCCGTCCACGATCCGGGCGACGATCTCCCGCACGTCGTAGGGCTTGCGGGTGTCGGCCGGTGGAATGCCGTGGATTTCCTCCGGATCGTAAATCGGCTCCTCGCCGCCACCCAGCGCCAGATTGGCCGGTTTGACCCGGTTGAGGTTGGCGAGAATCCGCCGGGCGATGTAGAGGGCGTGCGCGTCGTTCTCGGCCAGATGGTCGGCGACCCCGGAGATGCGGGTATGGACGTCGCCGCCGCCCAGATCCTCGGCCGTGACGATCTCGCCGGTGGCGGCCTTCACCAGCGGCGGTCCGCCGAGGAAGATGGTGCCCTGGTTCCTGACGATGACCGTCTCGTCGGACATGGCCGGCACGTAGGCGCCGCCGGCGGTGCAGGACCCCATGACCACGGCGACCTGAGGGATGCCCTTGGCGGACAGGTTGGCCTGGTTGTAGAAAATGCGGCCGAAATGGTCCCGGTCGGGAAAGACCTCGTCCTGTCGGGGCAGAAATGCGCCGCCCGAATCGACCAGATACACGCACGGCAGGTGGTTTTGCTCGGCGATTTCCTGGGCGCGCAGGTGCTTCTTCACGGTCAGCGGATAGTAGGTGCCGCCCTTGACCGTGGCATCGTTGGCCACGATCATGCACTCGCCGCCCTGCACCCGGCCGATGCCCGCGATCATGCCGGCCGCCGGCGATTCGTCATCGTAGAGGCCGTAGGCCGCCAGTTGTCCGATCTCGAGGAAGGGCGCGCCGGGATCGATCAGGTGATTTACCCGCTCCCGCGGCAGCAGCTTGCCGCGGGCGACGTGTTTCCGGCGGGCCGCCTCGCTGCCGCCCGCCGCCACCCTGGCGATCCTGTCGCGCAAATCGGCGACCAATACCCGCATGGCGGCCGCGTTGGCCTGGAACTCGGCCGAGCGGGGATTGATTCGGGATTTGATGACGCTCATCTCAGGCGCTCTCGGCGAACAGTTCCCGGCCGATCAGCATGCGGCGGATTTCCGAAGTGCCGGCGCCGATCTCGTAGAGCTTGGCGTCCCGCCACAGGCGGCCGGCGGGATATTCGTTGATGTAGCCGTTGCCGCCCAGCGCCTGAATCGCCTCTCCGGCCATCCAGGTGGCCTTTTCCGAAGCGTACAGAATGGCGCCGGCGGCGTCCTTGCGCAGGACGCGGGCATGGTCGGCCCGGTCGCAGGACTGGCCCACGGCGTAGACGTAGGCGCGGCAGGCCTGCCAGGTGGTGTACATGTCGGCCAGCTTGCCCTGCATGAGCTGGAACTCGCCGATGGGGGTGTCGAACTGCTTGCGGTCGTGCAGGTAGGGCACCACGATGTCCATGCAGGCGGCCATGATGCCCAGCGGCCCGGCCGCCAGCACGGCGCGCTCGTAGTCGAGACCCGACATGAGCACCTTGACGCCGTTCCCCACTCCACCCAGTACGTTCTCCTCCGGCACTTCGCAGTCGTCGAAGAACAGGGGGTAGGTATTCGAGCCCCGCATCCCCAGCTTGTCCAGATGCGTGCCGTGGCTGAACCCCTTGAAGCCCTTTTCGACGATGAAGGCGGTGATGCCCCGGGGACCGGCGCTGAGGTCGGTCTTGGCGTAGATCACCAGGGTATCGGCGTCGCCGCCGTTGGTGATCCACATCTTGCCGCCGTTCAGCACGTAACGGTCGCCTTTCCTGTCGGCGCGCAGCTTCATGGACACCACGTCGGAACCGGCGTTGGCCTCGGACATGGCGAGCGCGCCGACCTGCTCGCCGGTCACCAGTTTGGGCAGGTATCGGGTCTTCTGGTCGGCGGTGCCGTTGCGGTGAATCTGGTTGACGCAGAGGTTGGAGTTGGCGCCGTAGGACAGCCCGACGGCGGCGGAAGCCCACGAGATTTCCTCCATGGCGACGATATGGGCCAGGTAGCCCATGTCCACGCCGCCGTATTCCTCCTTGACGGTCATGCCGAGCAGGCCCAGATCGCCGAATTTCTTCCACAAATCGGCGGGAAACTGGTTGTCGCGGTCGATTTGGGCGGCCCGGGGGGCGATTTCCTTGCTGGCGAAGGCGCGCACCGTATCGCGCAGCATGTCGATGGTTTCGCCCAGGTTGAAATTCAGACTATGGAATGACATGTCCTCTCCTGGTTGACTGAACGCTCTGACGGCGATAATCCGCCAAAATCGCCCCTGCTGTAAATTCTCCTGTGATGGCGATGGTTCGCGGCACGGCCTGGATCACCGATCCACAAGCTAATTCATTGATCCTGTTGAGTGATGCACAACATGCACGCCCGGCCCGCAGTTCGGATCACGGAAAAATTCACAGGAGGCGATTTTTCCTGAAAAGCGGGTAAATTCCGCCGATCCGTCAGCGCAAAGCTATAATACTTGTTACAAAAGCCCAGGTCATGGTGCGGCTTCCTGCTGATAGTGAGGGCGCTCCCCGGCCATCCTGCTCTGCTGCGTCAACCGTGCCTTGTTAGGGACGGGCGAGTTTCGGGGGAACGGGCGAGCGTGTCGGGGTTTCCAGGGCGGCAGGGTTTGCAATGAATGTTATACTGCCAATAAAGTCTACAAATATCATATAGTTATTCCAATAAGTAGATAGGCAGAAACTGCATAATCACTGGTTCTTCCGCAGCCGATGGATAAGCTTATGAAAAAAATAGAAAAATCGCCAAAATTGGCGCGGCTGCGCGGCCGCGCACGTTCGTTGAGATTTTGGTGATTTTGTCAATTTTTTTGGGAAAAAATCCACCGGCTGCGGAAGAACCAGGAGATCGAGCGGACTCCGCTTCGCTCCGCCGCTCATCTCATCGTTAGAAGGACCCTTCGGGCAGTTTAAGAGGAAAAATGATGGAAATACCGGATTTTCAAACAGTAATGTTACCGCTAGTGCAGTTTGCAGCAGACAATAAACCTCACAAAATTAAAGAAGCAATTCAACATATATCGGATTTTTTCAATCTGTCAGAGGAAGAGCGTGCATTGATGTTACCATCCGGCGCAGAAGCAATAATCGATAACCGTGTAAGATGGGCTCGATTTCATTTAAAGAAAGCCGGAGTATTTAGTGATCCACAACGCGGTCAATTTCAAATTACGAAAAGAGGGTTGGATTTATTAGATAAAAAACCGTCAGAAATAAATATGAAGGTTTTAGAACAATATGAAGAATATCGTTCAATTAAAAAATCTACTTCCGATCTTGAAGAAGAAATATCCGAAACTGTTCATCTAGAGAATGAAATAAAAATAACACCCGAAGAATCTATAGATTTCGGATACAAGCAGCTAAAGGATGCCTTAACTGAAGACCTAAATAAACAATTAAAAACAATTTCACCAGCATTTTTTGAAAAACTAGTTGTCGAGTTACTAGTAAAAATGGGATACGGCGGATCATTAAAAGAAGCTGGAGAAGTTAGAGGGAAGTCTGGTGACGAAGGAATTGATGGTATAATTAAAGAAGATAAACTTGGACTGGATGCAATTTATGTTCAAGCAAAAAAATGGGAAGGAAATGTAGGAAGACCAGAAATTCAGAAATTTGCCGGAGCCTTGATGGGGCAAAAGGCAAAGAAAGGAATTTTTATAACTACTTCTGGTTTTACTAAGGATGCAATCGATTTTGTTAAAAGTATCGAAAGTAGAATCGTATTGATTGATGGAATAAAACTCTCAGAACTGATGATAGAGTATGATTTAGGCGTAAATACAGTTAGAGAAGTGAAGATTAAAAGATTAGATAGCGATTATTTTATGGAAGAGGGAAACTTCTAACAACGAGTTCGAGCGCGACAACGCTATGTCATGGAACTTGCTGATCCGGGTCAAGCCCGGGCAAGTTCCACGCCATTTAACGCGTTGCGGCTCAACTCAATGTTGTCGTGGACGCTTCGCGCCCGCGACAACGGGGCGGCGGATGACATCCGCTGGTTGCCCGGCGCGAAGCGCCGCACAACCACGCGGATCAAGCCGACTTCAGGCGAAAAAGCCTGCGGCTTTCTCGCCTTTCGCGGCTTATCCGCCGCCCCGTTAGGCATCGCAGGGAACCCGCGCCGCATCGCCTGGCGACAAAAGGCACACAGCAGGCTACACTTGCTGCGTGAAGCCCTTCCGGTGGAATCCCGACAAGAACAGCGAGTTGCTGGCGGAGCGCGGCGTGTCGTTCGAGCAGGTTGTAGTCGCCATCGAAGGCGGCGGCCTCTTGGACGTGCTGGCGCATCCCAACGCCAAGAAGTACCCAAACCAGCGGCTTCTGGTCGTTGCTTGGGATGGCTACGCCTACTTGGTGCCCTATGTCGAGGAGGCGGAGTACTACTTTCTCAAGACGGTCATCCCCAGCCGGAAGGCAACGCGCGACTACCTCAAGACTGGAGGTCCAGATGACACAGCCTGATCCCTTTGAGATCGAGATGATCGAAGCCTATGAGTCGGGCAAGCTGAAATCTGTCGCCTCCAAGGCCGAGCTCAATCGCCTGAAGGCTGCCGCTCGCGCGACGGCCATTAAGGATCGCCGAGTCAACATCCGACTATCTGCCGGCGATCTGCAGGACATTCAAGTCAAAGCACTTGCGGAAGGCCTCCCGTACCAGACGCTGATTGCTAGCATTCTTCACAAGTACGTTACGGGGCGGCTTGAGGAGCGCAAGCCCGGTGGCTCGCCATCGGCGCCGAAGGCCAAGACACCCGGCCGCCGCACAACGCGCAGCGATGCCTAACCCTTCGCTCAACCGGACACGCCACGGCATGGCACCCTGGCCGCGAGGCGCCCAAGTTCATGTTGCACCTCGCGGCCAGGGTGCCACGCCGCAGCGCGCCGGTTAGCTCAAACGTTGGCGGCGGATAAGCATCCGCGTCCTTGCTTGGCGCGAAGCGCCGCACAACCACGCGGATAAGCCGACTTCAAGGCGAAAAAGCCTGCGGCTTTCTCGCCTTTCGCGGCTTATCCGCCGCCCCGTTCTTCCCGACATCCAATGGATAAGCTGATGAAAAAAATAGAAAAATCGCCAAAATGGCGAAGTGGCGCGGCCGCGCCCATTCGTTGAAATTTTTGGTGATTTTGTCAATTTTTTGGAAAAAAAATCCACCGGCTGCGGAAGAACCAGGAGATCGAGCGGACTCCGCTTCGCTCCGCCGCTCATCTCCTCGTTAGCCTTTGGAAACATTCGTTGCGTTTTCTTTCAATTGTATAATCCGAACCGGAAGGGAGGAGAGAATGGATTGGTCCACAGTTATCTTTGATCCGGTCCTATCGGATCTCCCATTCAAGATCGAACTTAATGAATGGGGAAAAATAGAGATGAGTCCAGCAAGCAATTTCCATGGGATGTTGCAAACAGCCATTGCCATCACCCTGAAGGAAAAGTTACCGTCAGGGAAAGCCTTTGTCGAATGCAGTATCCTGACGTCAAAAAATGTTAAAGTTGCAGATGTTGTTTGGTGTTCAATGGCGTTTTTCGAGAAAAATGGGAAGTCCACTCCCTACAACGAATCACCAGAAATAGTGGTGGAAGTGGCCTCGCCTAGTAGCAGGTTGGCCGAACTGGTGGAGAAGAAAAGCTTGTATTTTGAAAAAGGCGCCAAAGAAGTCTGGATTTGTGAGGAAACAGGCGAAATGATCTTCTATCAGGCCAGTGGCAGGCTGGCAGAGTCGGTCGTTTGCCCGGAATTCCCCAAGAAAGTCGAATCCTGACAAGGCGATCCAGCCGACCCCGGCTCCGCCGTACTCCGCTGGGTCGGCCGAGCTTACCCACAATCCGGCTTTCACCAGTAACCATCCCCAGGCAGAGCCGGGGGCTTTCGTTCATGAGTCGCTCAAAGCGGCTCATCGGGGTCGCTAACGCGGCCCCTTTATGGGAACCACCTAAAGGTGGTGTATCAGTGACAAAAACTGATCTAGCGGTTGAGAATGTCATCTCTGGTCACTGCTTCACTCAGCCTGTATTTTTAGTATTCCCTATTACGAGAGATTCTTGATCTATCCAACCAGCAGATGACTTCACTTAAACTACTGATAGCGTACTCCTACGAGACCCTGCTGTTGCCGAGAGGCTCTTCCTTATTACCGACATTGGCAATACACCAAGCAGTGGCCCTATGCGAGCACTCCCGGAACTGTCAAACTTCTACTGTCACCCCGGCAGAGCCGGGGGTTTACCCAATGTAATTATGGCGACATCAGCCGCTTCCTCGAAAAGCGCTGCCAACGGCTGATCGCCAGGGGGAGACCATGACCATGCCCGAGATTTTTGACCTGAGCGGCAAGATCGCCGCCGTCACCGGCGCCAGCCGGGGCATCGGCGCCGCCATCGCCCAACTGCTCGCCGCCCATGGCGCGCACGTCATCGTATCCAGCCGCAAGTCGGATGATTGTCGGAAGGTGGTGGACGCCATCCGGACCGCCGGAGGTTCGGCGGAAGCGATCGAATGCCATATCGGCGAGATGGCGCGGATCGGCGAATTCTTTCAGACGCTGGAACAACGCCACGGCCGGCTCGACATCCTGGTCAACAACGCCGCCACCAACCCCTATTTCGGACCGATCGTCGATACCCCTCCAGACGCCTTTCAGAAGACCGTGGATGTCAATATCCGCGGCTATTTCTACATGTCGGCGAACGGCGCCAAGTTGATGGCGAGAAACGGCGGCGGCGCCATTGTGAACGTGGCGTCGGTCAACGGGGTGATTCCGGGTCCGCTCCAGGGCATCTACTCCATCACCAAGGCAGCGGTGATTTCGATGACCCAGGCCTTCGCCCGGGAATGCGCGCCGATGGGCGTGCGCGTCAACGCGCTGTTGCCGGGCGCGACCGATACCCGGTTCGCTGCCGCGCTGGTTCAGAATCCGGCGATTCTGGAACAGGCGCTGGCGCATATTCCCCTGAACCGGATCGCGCGGCCCGAGGAAATGGCCGGCGCCGTGCTGTATCTGGTCTCCCCCGCCGCCAGTTACACCACCGGCGCCTGCCTGCCGGTCGATGGCGGCTATCTGCTGGTGTAATCGAGCGAACAGAGCATCGCTTCCGTGATGCGCCCTCAATACCCGCCCGGCGTCATAGCCAGACAGGGATGAATTTCAGGCGGCAACCGGTTCGATATGCACCGGCACGTACTTGTGAAAGGGGGTGCGGGTAAAAGGATCACAGTGGGCACCCGCCGTCAGCCGGTTGATTTGCGGTCCCACCGGCTCGCCGTCGCGGTAGCGCTGGCCGTAACCATGCGGCAGCGTCGCCGTGCCGCGGCGCAGGTCGTCATCCAGTTCGACCGTGACCTCCAGTTCGCCGGTAGCCGAGCGGCACCTGGCCCGCGCGCCATCGGCCAGGCCCAGCGCCCGCGCATCGGCCGGATGCAGGCGCAGGGCGCCTTCCCGATCCACCTTGCGCCAGGCCGGATCGCGATAGATCTGATTCGCGTTGTAGGAACGACGCTCCCCCGCCATCAGGATGAAGGGATAGCCTGCCCCGGGCAGGGTTTCGGAACGCAGCGCCCGCAGTTCCGCCAGCATCTCGGGAATCGCCAAGTCGATACGCCCGTCCGGGTGACGGATCAGGGACCAGGTATCGTCAAACGTGTTGATGCTCGTCAGCGTGCCGGATCGCCGTTCGAGGATGGCGTGGAACAACGACGCTCCCAGGGTCAGGCGATTGCCGCGATGGCCGGCCCGCTCGACGGGGGCGGTGTGCCGCCTGGCATACAGAGTCGTCAGCCCCAGCAGGGGCGCCGCGACCGCCGCGCCCGACGGCAGCGTTTGACCGAGAGTGCGATACAGGATCGACGCCGCATGAGGTCGCCAGCGGGGCTTGCTTGCCAAGATGGCTGCCAGCGCGCCGAGAAAGACCGTATGGCCGGCGAACCGCGGCTCCAGCCGGGCGATCCCTTCGAGCAGGGGAAAGCGTGGCGGAATTTCCCCCATCTTCTCCAGCAACCGCGTATAGATTTCCGCTTCGGGCAAGCTTTCCCCCAAGGGAGCAAACAGGGCATGGCGCAGATGGAAGGCGTTCTCGGGGAATTCCAGATTGAAGCCGGTGGCTTCCCACTTCTCGAACTGTGAGGCCGCCGGCAGGATGTAGTGGGCCAGACGGGCCGTTTCGGTCATGGCCACATCGATCACCACCAGGAGGTCGAGCTGGCTGAAGGCGCGCTCGTAGGCCCGAGTATCCGCCGCCGACAGCACTGGATTGGAACTATCCACCACCATCGCCCGCACCCGATCCTCGCCGTCATGCTCGATCTCGTCGGGCAGGATATTGGGTGGATAGAGGCCCGCGATCGGAAACATCCTGTGCCTGGCCGTCAGGGGATATTGGGGATTGCGCTCGTCGCTGTGGCCGATCAAGGGCAGCAGAAAGGTATGCAGGTTGTTGCCACCCCGCTTGCCGAAGTTCCCGGTGACCAGATAGAGCAGCTTTTCCAGATAGCTGTTCAGAGTAGTGTGCAGCGTTTGCTGAATGCCCAGATCGATGCGCACGCAGGCGGCGCGGGCGGTGGCGAAGCCGCGCGCCACCCGTTCCACGTCGGCCAGCGCCAGTTCCGTCCGTTGCACGAAATCGGCGACGGGAACGGCCAGCAACTCCTTTTCCAGATCGGCAAAGCCCTTGCAGCGCCGGGCCAGAAATTCGCGATCGTGCAGGTCTTCGCGGACGATGATGCCCAACAGGGCCAGCATCAGGAAGGCATCGGTGCCGGGCTTGATTTGCAGATGAATATCCGCGAATTTCGCGGTCTCGGAACGGCGCGGATCGACCACCACCATGGTGCGGGCGGGGTTCCTTTGCAGGGCGCGCAGGGTATCGCGCGCATTGGGAATGCCATGCGCCTGATACGGGTTGGTGCCGATGAACAGCACGTAATCGGCGTGCTCCACATCTTCGGTAACATGGCAGGTCTGATGGCCGAACAGGCGGCCGTTGACCCAGAAATCGCCGGTCTTCTCCTGCGCCAGGGAGGAGTAGACGAAGCGACTCCGCATCGCCTTGTGCAGTTGCTGGCCATACATGCCGCCCAAATGGTTGCCCTGTCCGCCGCCGCCATAAAAGGCGAAAGCCCGCCCGCCATGCCGGTCGCGGATCGCGCGCAGCCGGCGGGCGATATCGTCCAGCGCCTCGTCCCAACCGACCCGCGCGAAGCTCCCATCGGCCTGGCGTCGCAATGGATGCTTCAGGCGATCCTCGTGATTCTGGTAGTGCTCCAGACGGGCGGCCTTTTGGCAGATATAGCCCTTCGACACGGGGTGTTCGTCATCCCCGCGAATGCGGGTGAACTTGCCGTTTTCAATCGTCACGGAGAGTCCACAGTTGCGCGAACACAGAATGCAGGCGGTTTTTTCGGTACTCATGGGGCGCTCGTCGAACGTGGAGTGGCATCACCGGCGTCCATTCCATTATCAACGCGGCCTGCTTCCGGTTCGGTTCGGATGCGGATCAAACCGGCCAACGCTCCAGGCCGACACCGTGGCATCGATCCAGTAACAGGTGGCGTTCGAAGTTAAAACTGCTCCTCGGTCAGGGCCAGGATCGAGGCGCCGCCGTTCAGAACCGAACGCAGCAAGGCGCTGGCCCTGGGCAGCACGTGCTCGGCGTAGAAGCGGGCGGTGATCAGCTTGGCCTCGTGGAACACGGGGTCTTCCCCCGCCGACAGCTTGCGTTGCGCCACCCGCGCCGCGCGGCCCATCTGCCAGGCGCCGCACACGGTGCCGGCGAGCATCAGGTAGTCCACCGACACCGCCATGACCGCGGCGGGATCGGTGGCGTCGAGCATCCAGGCGGTGGCCTCGGCCAGAGCCTTGACGCCCTCGGCCAGCCCCGCGCCGATGGCGGCGAGGTCGTCGCCGGCGGCTTGCGCCAGGTCGCTGGCGGTCGCTTCGATCTCGGCGAGCAGCGCTCGCATCGCCGCGCCCTGGTCCATGCTCAGCTTGCGGCCGGCCAGGTCGGCGGCCTGGATGCCGGTGGTGCCTTCGTAGATGGTGGCGATGCGGGAGTCGCGCAGGTGCTGGCAGGCACCGGCCTCCTCGATATAGCCCATGCCGCCGTGGACCTGAACGCCCAGCGAGGCGACCTCGATGCCGGTTTCGGTGCACCAGCCCTTGACCACCGGAATCAGCAAATCCACCCGCGCCTGATGCGATTCGCGAACCGCCGGGTCGGGATGGTGGCGGGCCAGATCCATGTGCTTGGCGACCACGTAGGCCAGCGCCCGCATCGCCTCGTTCTGGGCCTTCATGCTCATCAGCATCCGCCGCACGTCGGGGTGGTGGATGATCGTCACCCGGTCGCCGCTCTTGACCCCGATCGGCCGGCCCTGCACCCGGTCCTTGGCGTACTCGCGGGCGGCCTGGTAGGCGCGTTCGCCGATGGCCACGCCCTGCACGCCGACCTTGAACCGGGCTTCGTTCATCATGATGAACATGTAGGCCAGGCCCTTGTTCTCCTCGCCTACCAGGTAGCCGACCGCCCCGTCCCGGTCGCCGAAGGCCATCACGCAGGTCGGGCTGGCGTGAATGCCCAGCTTGTGCTCGATCGAAACGGCGTGCACGTCGTTGCGTGCGCCCAGCGATCCGTCCGGGTTGACCAGGAACTTGGGCACGATGAACAGCGAGATGCCCTTGACCCCTTCCGGCGCGTCCGGAGTGCGGGCGAGCACCAAGTTAATCGTGTTCTCGGTCATATCGTGCTCGGCCCAAGTGATGAAGATCTTCTGGCCGAAGATCCGGTAGTGGTCGCCTTCCGGCACGGCCCGGGTGCGCACCGCCGACAGATCGGATCCCGCCTGCGATTCGGTCAGGCTCATGGCGCCAGTCCATTCGCCGCTGACCATCTTCGGCAGATAGAACGCCTTCTGCTCGGCGGAGCCAGAACGGAGGATCGCTTCAATCGCGCTGGCGGTGAGCAGCGGACACAGCGCGAAGGCCGTGTTGGCGGAATGCCACATCTCCTGGGTGGCGACGCCGATCAATTCCGGCAGGCCCTGGCCGCCGTACTCGGCAGGGCAACCGACGCCGTTCCAACCACCCTCAACAAATTTACGGTACGCCTCGGCGAAGCCGTCGGCGAGAATGACGCCGTGGGGGCCCAGCTTGGCGCCCTGCACGTCGCCGACATGGCTGAGCGGCGCCAGCACTTCCGCGGCCAGCTTGGCGGCTTCCTCCAGCACGGCTTCCACCAGTTCCGGTCCGACGTCCTGACCGGTGAACGCCGGCAGCGCGGCGACGTCGGCGAGACCGGCCAGTTCGTTGGTGACAAACTGCATGTCGCGGGTTGAGGCGGTATAGGGGGTCATGAACGCCTCCTGGCGTCGGCGTGATGCGCTGGGATATCAGTCCTGCATAGGGTAATGAGCCTCCCGGGCGACGCTATGCCAAATTGGCCGTCGGTGGCCATGGCCGCATGGCCACTCCCGTTCCGGATTTCGAGGGGCTTGAGACCTCCCATAAATACCAGTACGAGCAAGAAGGGCCAGTTCTGGAATCGTAAATTTGCATCTCGATCTTGATCCAATGACAGAACACCCGACATGACGTTTCGTTTGACCCGTCGCCGCTTTTTGTTTCTGGGCGTGACCGCCGGAGTCGCAGCCGTGCTGGGCGGAGTGGCCGTCTGGCCCGATCCCGCTGCATTGGAGGATGACTCAGCCAGCTATCGGGTGCTCACTGCGCATGATCGCGCCATTCTCGCGGCGCTGGCGCCCGCCATGTTGGCAGGAGCCTGGCCGATCACGCCGGAAGCCGCCACCACCGAAACGCAGGCACTGCCGCGTGGCCTCGATACCACACTGTGCGGCGTCAATCCGCAGCTCACGATTTATGCCCTGACCGCCTGGCTGGCGACGCAACTCGCGGCGCGGCTGAAGCGCTGAATTGGAGAGGTCACCCACGTTTTATCCCCATTTTCGAACCCATGTCGAGAACGTCACTGGAGTCTTCCATGCCCTACCTGACGCTGAACGGAGCCCATCTGTATTACGAGGACAAGGGAACCGGCCCTGAAACGATTGTCTTTGCCCATGGCCTCCTGTGGAGCGGACGCATGTTCGATCAACAGGTTGCCGCCCTCCAAGAGTACTTTCGCTGCATTACCTTCGATTTCCGCGGTCACGGTCAGAGCCAGGTTACCGCCTCTGGCTACGACATGGACACACTGACTGAAGACGCCGCCGCGCTGATGGCGGCATTGGGATGCGCCCCATGTCATTTCGTCGGCCTCTCGATGGGGGGCTTCGTCGGAATGCGGCTCGCGTTTCGCTATCCCCACTTGATCCGATCCCTCGTGCTGATGGAAACGTCGGCGGACCCCGAACCCCAGGAAAACATTGGTCGTTATCGCCTGCTGAACTTCATCGCGCGCTGGTTGGGTTGGAGAATGATCGTCGGACGGATCATGCCGATCATGTTCGGCCAAAAGTTCCTCAACGACCCTGCCCGTGCCCCACTTCGACAGGCCATGAAAGCCACCCTCTTACGTAACCACCGCGTCGGGCTCACTCGAGCGGTAACCGGCGTGATCGAACGGGCCGGCGTGTATGAGAACCTTCAACAGATCCGGGTTCCCACCCTGATTATCGTTGGAGATCAGGATGTGGCGACGGTCCCAGCCAAGGCCGAGCGCATCCATGTGCAAATACCGAGGTCGCGCCTGGCGATCATCCCCGGCGCCGGCCATACCTCAACGGTGGAAGAACCCGAAGCTGTCAATCAGGTCCTGCTGGAGTTTCTCGGGAAAGCGCGGGCCGAGGGGGTTACCGGCGGATAAGCCACCCCCCTTATAGCTTGCCTTGCAACGCGGCCGGCAGCCTCGCGCGATGAAACCCGTTGTAAGGCATGGATCGGTCATGGTCCACCACCGGGAAGAGCGGGCCATGCAACGGTGCGCCGCCGTCGATGGCCAAGGTGATGCCGGTAATGAAGGCCGCGCCTGGGCTGAGCAGGAAGCAAATCGCCGAACTCACCTCGGCTTCCAGCCCCATCCGGCGCAGAGGCACATGGTCCTTCAGCCTGGGGATAAACGTCTTCCCCAGATCACCGTAGGTATCCATGCCGCTGGAGGCAATGAAGCCGGGCGCCACGGCGTTCACCCGCACCCCGCTGGACGCCCACTCGAACGCCGCCGTCTTGGTGAGATTGACCATGCCGGCGCGCGCCGCGCCCGAATGGCCCATGCCCGGCATGCCGTTCCACATGTCGGCCGTCATGTTGACGATGGCTCCACCATGCGCCCGCATGGACTGCACGAACACCTCGCGCGCCATCAGGAAGCCGCCGACCAGATTGGTGGCGATCACTGCCTCGAATCCGTGTTTGGAGATGCTTTGCAGCGGCGCGGGAAACTGCCCGCCCGCATTGTTGACCAAGCCATGGATGCGCCCGTGCGCGGCTACCACGCTCGCCACCGCCGCCCGTACCTGTTCTTCGTCTCGAATGTCGAAGGAGCGGGTTTCAACCCGGCCCCCATCTTCGCGAATCTCGGCGGCGACCCGCTCCAGCTTGTCCGCCGAGCGCCCGCTGATCACCACCGTGGCGCCCAGCGCGGCCAGTTCGTGCGCCACGCAGCGACCGATGCCGCTGCCTCCTCCGGTGACCCAGTGCAGTTCTCCAGCGAAAAGGTTCGCACGCAGCATGCTGTCATAACGGGCGTTGTCGGTGTTGCAGTTGGATGGAATCTCGGTCATGGCGGGGCCTCCGCACTCAAGCGGTTTCGGTTTGGATGGACTGCGTCGGAGCATCCCCTCCGAGCCCCCACCCTCGCGCAGGTTGAGGCCATTGGTCCGCGCAGACTCAATACGAGCGCGGCAACCCCAGCAGATGCTCGGCCAGTTGGTTGAGAATCATTTCGTTGTTGAGGGGGGCGGTTTTGAACAGGCGCACCGAGGTCCACAAGTCGATCAGGTGGTGATCGCGGACGAAGCCGCTGCCCCCATGGGTCTGAATGGCGGCATCCACCGCCGCGATCGCCAGTTCCGAGGCCATGTGCTTGGCCATGTCCGCGTAATGGCCGGCTTCCGGCGCTTCCCGGTCGAGCAGCCAGGCCGCCTTGTAGGCGAGCAGGCGAGTGGCTTCCTGGGTAATCTTGACCCGTGCCAGGGGATGCTGGACCCCTTGATAAGCGCCGATGGGCGTCTCGCCGAACACCTTGCGTTCCCGGGCGTAAGCGACCGCCTTGGACAGCGCGAACTCGCTGAGGCCCACCAGGGCGGCGGCGATCAGGATGCGTTCCGGATTCAACGCCTGAAACAGCACCGCGGCCCCGCGCTGGTCCGAACCGATGCGCCGCGCCATGGGTACCTCGACCTCGTCGAAATACAGCATGAACTGGCGATAGCCTTCGAGACCGAAGGTATTCATCCGCTGTTTTTCCAATCCCCGGGCATTGGCGTCGACCAGAAAAAGCCCCAATTCCGCGCTCTTGGGTCGCGCCTGGGTATCGGGCGGATCATCGGACAGCACGCGCGCCACCACCAAAATGAAATCCGCCACATCCGCCCCCGTGATCCAACCCTTGCCGCCGGTCAGGCGATAGACCTCACCGTCGCGCCGCGCCCGGGTCTTCATCCGAAAGGCATTGGTACCGGCATCCGGTTCGGTGATGGCAAAGGCGCATTTGCAGGACCCCGCCGCGATGGCGGGCAGCCATTGCGCCTTCTGCGCGGTCGTACCGCCCCGCAGCAGGGCCATGGCGGTCATCGAACTCAGCACGCAAAATCCGTTGGGCAATCCGTGGCGGGCAAATTCCTCCAGGGCGAGCGCCATGCCCAGCACGCCCAGTCCCGAGCCGCCGTATTCGACGGGAACCAGCGCCCCGATGAGTCCCGCCTCGGCCATGGCTGCCCACACCTCTTCGGGAAAACGCTGCTCTTCATAGATCATCCGAAGGTGCCGGTCGCGCTGGGGTTCCAGGGTTCGCAGCAGGCGGCGGGCAGTCTCGACGACCATCGCCTGGTCCTCGCTCAAGGTGAAGTGCAGTCCGCTCATGGGTGTCCCGGAGAGATGGCGTCGGTCGGCGGGAGATTCGCCAATGAAGTACAGCGATTCTCGCATCGGGCGGGATCGGGGGCGGATAGCAGGCGCAATCGCTCCTCGAACCCACCGGATTCAGGCGTATGGTAGTGAGCCCTCCGAGCGCTGCTATGCCGTATTGGTTATCACGGAGCCCCTGTTTCCGAAGGCGGGTGATCGCGCCATGCGACAGGACCGACTTTGGCGCGGAATCGTCATCGCTTTTCCTTGACTTAAAACCCCCCGTCCGACTTCCGGGGTCCACCATCCTCCACGGATTCGCGGCGGTTTGAGACGAACACAACAGGATTCCTACACTTCTTTTTTATCTCGACTAAGCTTTTTCGTAAGTCGCCTCTTCATTACAACAAAAAAGCGAACCACCAAATCACCGAGTCCCGCTCCCGCGAGCCGGGTCTCGGCTGGAGAAGAACGATGTCTTTTGGAACACCTACCGGAGCGTCGGAGGAGTTACAGACTTTTCCGCGCCTGCTTTTCCATCATGCCAAGGCGCGGGGCGACGCGCCGGCCATCCGCGAGAAAGACCTGGGCATCTGGCAGACCTGGAGCTGGACCAGCGTCGCCGAGCGGGTGCGCGCCCTGGCCAGCGGCTTGGCGGCCCTCGGCTTCAAGCGCGGCGACAACCTGGCCATCATCGGCGACAACCGGCCCCACCTCTACATGATGATGAGCGCCGCCCAATGCCTCGGCGGCGTTCCGGTTCCGCTCTACCAGGACGCCGTGGCGGACGAAATGCTCTTCGTCCTCCAAGACGCCGCCATTCGTTTCGCCGCCGTCGAGGATCAGGAGCAGGTGGACAAACTGCTGGACGTCCTGGATCGAGCGCCCCTGCTCGAGCACATCGTCTACGACGACCCGCGGGGAATGCGTCACTACAACCAGCCCTTTCTCCACGACATCCACGCCCTGATGGAGATGGGGCGGATTCACAACCGCAACCATCCGGATTTCCTCGACGAGGAAGTGGCGCAAGGACGGGCGGACGACGTGTCGGTCATGCTGTATACCTCCGGCACCACCGGCAAGCCCAAGGGCGTCTGCCAGACCCATGCCGCCTTCATCGCCTCCGCCCGGGGCGGCATACAAATCGACCAGCTGGACGCCGACGGCGACATTCTGTCCTACCTGCCCATGGCCTGGGTGGGCGACCACCTGTTCTCCTTCGCCCAGGCGCTGGTGGCGGGTTTCACCATCAACTGCCCGGAATCGGGCGACACGGTGATGACCGACCTGCGCGAAATCGGCCCGACCTACTACTTCGCGCCGCCCCGGGTGTTCGAAAGCCTGCTCACCTCCGTCATGATCCGCATGGAGGACGCCGGCATCGTCAAGCGCAAGCTGTTCCACTACTTCCTGGACGTGGCGAAGCGCTGCGGCGGCGCCATTCTCGACGGCAGGCCGGTGGCTCTCGGCGACCGACTGCTCTACGGGCTGGGGACTCTCCTGGTCTACGGTCCCCTGCGCAACGTCCTGGGCCTGAGCCGCATCCGCGTCGCCTACACCGCCGGGGCCGCCATCGGACCGGAACTGTTCAGCTTCTACCGCTCCATCGGCATCAACCTCAAGCAGCTTTACGGCCAGACCGAAACCTGCGCCTACGTCTGTCTGCAACCGGACGGGCAGGTCAAGCCCAGCAGCGTCGGCGCTCCGGCGCCGGGAGTGGAGATCAGGATCGCCGACAACGGCGAGGTGCTGGTGAAAGGCCCGATGCTGCTCAAGGAATACTACCAGCGGCCCGACGCCACCGCCGAGTCGATCGACGCCGACGGCTACTTCATGACCGGCGACGCCGGCTTCATCGACGCGGACGGCCACCTGAACATCATCGACCGGGCCAAGGATGTGGGCAAGCTTTCCAACGGTGCGATGTTTGCCCCGAACTACATCGAAAACAAGCTCAAATTCTTCCAGCACATCAAGGAAGCAGTCTGTTTCGGCCACGACCGTGACCAGGTCTGCGCTTTCATCAACATCGACGTGGGAGCCGTGGGCAACTGGGCGGAGCGGCGCAACATCGCTTATTCCGGCTACACCGATCTGGCCGGCAAGCCGCAGGTCCACGAACTGATCAAGACCTGCGTCGAGGAGGTGAACGCGACCCTGGCCCGGGACGCCATGGTGGCGGATTCGCAAATCCACCGCTTCCTCGTCCTGCACAAGGAACTCGACCCGGACGACGACGAGCTGACCCGGACCCGAAAAGTGCGGCGCAACTTCGTCGCGAAAAAGTATCAGGTATTGATCGACGCCCTGTACGGCGGCAAAGCCACGCAATTCATCGAAACCGAGGTCAAGTTCGAGGATGGCCGACGCGGCACGGTAGCCGCCGATCTCAAGATCGTCGACGCCAGGACCTTCCCGGCGGCCAGGCAGGCGGCGTGAACCATGAGCAAAAAAATCGGCGACGTCATTCTCGACCTGCAAAACATTTCCCTGCGCTTCGGCGGGGTCAAGGCCCTGACCGACATCTCCTTCGACGTCCGCGAGCACGAAATCCGCGCCATCATCGGCCCCAACGGAGCGGGCAAAAGTTCGATGCTCAACGTCATCAACGGGGTCTATCACCCCCAGGAAGGCGTCATCATCTTTCGCGGCCAGGAGCGCAAGAAAATGGAGCCGCATCACGCGGCGACCCAGGGTATCGCCCGCACCTTCCAGAACATCGCGCTGTTCAAGGGCATGAGCGTGCTCGACAACATCATGACCGGGCGCATCACCCGGATGAAGGCCAGCTTCGTCGAGCACGCGCTGTGGCTGGGCCGGGCCAGGCGGGAGGAACTGGAGCATCGCAAAAAGGTGGAGGAAGTCATCGACTTCCTGGAAATCCAGCACATCCGCCGCACCCCGGTCGGCCGCCTGCCCTACGGCCTGCAAAAGCGGGTGGAACTGGGGCGGGCGCTGGCCGCCGAGCCGTCCATGCTGCTGCTGGACGAGCCGATGGCCGGCATGAACGTCGAGGAAAAGCAGGACATGTGCCGCTTTATTCTCGACGTCAACGACCAGTTCGGCACCACCATCGTCCTGATCGAGCACGACATGGGCGTGGTGATGGACATTTCCGACCGCGTCGTGGTGCTCGACTACGGCAGGAAGATCGGCGACGGCCTGCCGGACGACGTGAAAAACAACCCGGACGTGATCACCGCCTATCTGGGCGTGAGCCACTGAGGAGGTCGGGCCATGCAATTCTTTATGGAAGTCCTGATCGGCGGCCTGCTGTCCGGGGTGATGTACGCCCTGGTGGCCCTGGGCTTCGTGCTGATCTACAAAGCCTCCGGCGTGTTCAACTTCGCTCAGGGGGCGATGGTGTATCTCGCCGCGCTGTCGGTGGTGGGCTGCATGGAGAAGGGCGCGCCGTTGTGGCTGGCGATCGCCCTCGCCTTCGGCATCATGACCCTGTTCGGCATCGCCACCGAAAAGTTCGTGCTGCGCAAGCTGGTGAACCAGCCCCCCATCGCCCTGTTCATGGCCACCATCGGCCTGGCGTTCTTCATCGAGGGCCTGGCGCCGATGGTGTTCGGCAGCGATCCGCGCGCCCTGGACCTCGGCATCGTCGACGAGCCGATCCCGGCCATTCTCGATGCGTGGGGCATCGTGATTTCCAGGTTCGACCTGGTGGCGGCCGGGGTCGCGGCCCTGCTGGTGACGACGCTGGCGCTGTTCTTCCAATACACCCGGATCGGCCGGGCCCTGCGGGCGGTGGCCGACGACCACCAGGCGGCGCTGTCGATCGGCATCCCCTTGCAGCACATCTGGGCCATCGTCTGGGGCATCGCCGGTTTCGTCGCCCTGGTCGCCGGCCTGATGTGGGGCGCCCGCAACGGCGTGCAGTTCGCGCTCACGTTCACCGCCCTCAAGGCGTTGCCGGTGCTGATCATCGGCGGCTTCACCTCGGTGCCGGGCGCCATCGTCGGCGGCCTGCTCATCGGCGCTTCGGAAAAACTGGCGGAGATTTACCTGCCGCCGGTCATGCAGTCCCTGTTCGGCGGCAATTTTGGCGGCATCGAAGGCTGGTTCCCCTACGTCCTGGCGCTGTTCTTCCTCCTGGTTCGCCCCGAAGGCCTTTTCGGTGAAAAGCACATCGACCGGGTATAAGGCCCTCACCCCCAGCCCCTCTCCCCCAGGGAGAGAAGAGCTATACCGACCGGGTATCAGGCCCTCACCCCCAGCCCCTCTCCCCCAGGGAGAGGGGAGTTAAGGAGAAAAGTCAATGATTTACCGAGAAGCCGGCCAGTTCAAGACCAGCTACGCCGCCGACCAGCAACTGTTCCCCATCCGCCAGGACCGCATCAGCGTGATTCTCCTGCTCGGCGTGGCGTTTCTGATCGTTCCGGCGGTTGCCGGCGAATACTGGTTCTCGGCCATTCTGATTCCCTTCCTGATTTTCTCCCTGGCGGCCCTGGGCCTGAACATCCTCACCGGCTACGCCGGCCAGTTGTCCCTGGGCTCGGCGGCCTTCATGGCGGTGGGCGCCTACGCCGCCTATAACTTCCAGTTGCGGATCGACGGAATTCCGATCCTGGTTTCCTTCGCATGCGCCGGATTGACGGCGGCCGGAGTGGGCATTCTGTTCGGACTTCCGAGTCTGTGGATCAAGGGGTTTTATCTGGCGGTGGCGACGCTGGCGGCGCAATTCTTCATCGTCTGGTGCCTGACCAAGTTTCCCTGGTTTTCCAATTACTCCTCATCCGGGGTGATTTCCGCCCAGAAGGTCGTCATCCTCGGCCACGAATTCGCGTCCCCCCGGGAAAAATACCTGCTGGTGCTGACCCTGGTGGCCGTCATGGCGCTGGCGGCCAAGAACATGGTGCGCTCGTCCACCGGCCGCGCCTGGATGGCGGTGCGCGACATGGACGTGGCCGCCGAGGTCATCGGCATCCGGCTGATGCCGACCAAGCTGCTGGCGTTCGCCGTCAGCTCGTTCTACTGCGGGGTGGCGGGCGCTCTCTACGCCTTCTGCTATCTGGGATCGGTCGAACCGGACGGCTTTTCGCTGGACATGTCGTTCCGCATCCTGTTCATGATCATCATCGGCGGCGTGGGTTCGATCCTGGGCAGCTTCCTCGGCGCGGCCTTCATCCTGTTGCTGCCGATTTTCCTCGATATCGCCCTGCCCCGGGTGGCTGGACTGCTCGGTCTGCCCTTTTCCAACGCAACGGTCTCGCACATCCAGATTCTGCTGTTCGGGACCCTGATCATGTTCTTCCTGATCGTCGAGCCACACGGTCTGGCCCGCCTGTGGCAAATCGGCAAGGAAAAACTGCGTCTGTGGCCATTCCCCCACTAGGGTGTATTTTATTAACAAAATCAATGGAGAAGACAACATGTTCGAGTATCGCAAGTCCGTGTCGACCGCCGCCGTTTCCATCGTCCTGCTGGCGCAAGCCGCGCTGGCCGCCGAGGAACAGTTTTTTCCCATCACCTCGTATCGCGTCGGTCCCTACGGCGCGAACGGCCAGTCGTTTTTCGGCGGTTTCGTCGATTACCTCAATTACGTCAATATCAAGGAAGGCGGCGTCAACGGCGTCAAGCTCGTCTGGGAAGAGTGCGAAACCGAATACAACAACGCCAAGGGCATCGAGTGCTACGAGCGCCTGAAAGACAAGGCCAAGGTATCCTCCGGCCCGATCCACCCGATGTCCACCGGCATTTCCTACGCCCTGATCGAAAAGGCGGCGGCCGACAAGATCCCCATGGCCATGGTCGGTTATGGCCGCACCGACGCGGTGGACGGTTCGGTGTTCCCCTACGCCTTTCCGCTGGTCACGACCTACCAGATGCAGGCGTCCGCCATCATCCGGTTCCTCAAGGAAAAGGAAAAGGGCAGCCTGGAGGGCAAGAAGATCGTGTTTCTCTACCACGATTCGGCCTATGGCAAGGAACCCATCGTCGCCCTGCAGGAAGAGGCCAAGCTGAACAAGTTCGAGCTGACGCTGATTCCGGTGGCCCATCCGGGCAACGAACAGGGCGCCCAGTGGCTGCAAATCCGCCAGGAAAAACCGGATTACGTCGTGTTCTGGGGTTGGGGCGTGATGAATCAGACCGCCATCAAGGCCGCGCAGAAGGTAGGGTTCCCGAGGGAAAAAATAATCGGTTCCTGGTGGGCCGGGTCCGAGGAAGACACCGTGCCGGCCGGCGACGCCGCCAAGGGCTATATGTCCGCGACCTGGAACGTGGCCGGCAAGAACGTGCCGCTGATCGCCGACATCGAAAAGGTGGTCTATGGCGCCGGCAAGGGCAACCTGCAAGACACCTCCAAGATCGGCACCATTCTGTACAACCGGGGCGTTTCCGCTGCCGTGCTGTCGGTTGAAGCGATCCGCAAGGCCCAGGAAAAATATGGCAAGGGCAAAGCCATGACCGGCGAGCAGGTGCGCTGGGCGATGGAAAACCTGGACATCTCCAACGCCCGCCTGAAGCAGATCGGCGCGACCGATCTGCTGCCGGAAATCAAGACCTCCTGCGACAACCACGAAGGGTCGGGCCAGGTCAAGATCCAGCAGTGGGACGGCACCAAGTGGGTGGTGGTTTCCGACTGGGTCGAGGGTAACAAGGCCCTGATCCACCCGCTGTTCAAGGCGTCCGCCCAGCAGTACGCCAAGGAAAAGAGCATCACGCCGCGCGACTGCTCGAAGGAATCCTGACTCCAAGAGGCGTTTGTTACGGCCTCTGGTGAGCTAAGCTGTTGAAAAATCGCCCTCACCCCCAACCCCTCTCCCGTGGGGAGCGGGGGGTTTTCGTACGGCCTCCAAATTCCCTCTCCCCTTGGGAGAGGGTAAGGGTGAGGGCACTTTCGGAAACCCTCGCCCCTGGTCCCTCTCCCAGAGGGAGAGGGGAATTTTCGTACTCGTCCTGAGTTCGCGCCCATGACCGCAGTGACTGCACCGACCGAAGCCGCTCCGGCGGCCGAGCCGTATTTGACCGTCAACAACATCGAGGTCATTTACGACCATGTGATCCTGGTGTTGAAGGGGGTATCCCTCAACGTCCCCAAGGGCAAAATCGTTGCTTTGCTGGGGGCCAACGGAGCGGGAAAAACGACGACGCTGAAGGCCGTTTCCAATCTGTTGCGCGCCGAACGCGGCGATGTCACCAAAGGATCGGTCGAATTCAAGGGTCGCCGGGTCGACCAGCTTTCCCCCAACGAACTGGTCAGGCGCGGCGTCATTCAGGTCATGGAGGGGCGACACTGCTTCGGCCACCTGACCATCGAGGAAAACCTGCTGACCGGCGCCTACACCCGCTCGATTTCCCGGGGTGAGTTGAAGCAAAGCCTGGAGAAGGTTTACCACTACTTTCCGCGCCTCAGGACCCGGCGCGGTTCCCAGGCCGGCTACACCTCCGGCGGGGAACAGCAGATGTGCGTCATCGGCCGGGCGCTGATGGCCCGACCGGAAATGATTCTGCTCGACGAGCCCTCCATGGGGCTGGCGCCGCAGATCGTCGAGGAAATCTTCGAAATCGTGAAGGGCCTGAACGGCCAGGAAAACGTCAGCTTCCTGCTGGCCGAGCAGAACACCATGATGGCGCTGCGCTACGCCGATTTCGGCTACATCCTGGAAAACGGTCGGGTGGTCATGGAAGGCGGCGCCGAAGGCCTGCGCACCAACGAGGACGTCAAGGAGTTCTACCTGGGCATTTCCTCCTCGGGGCGCAAGTCCTTCAAGGACATCAAGCATTACCGCCGCCGCAAGCGCTGGCTTTCCTGAAAAATGTCGGAGGCGATCATGACCTACTACGACTCCCTCGAAACCCGCGATCCAATGGAACGCGAGCAGGACCTGATGGGCAAGCTGGCGCGGCAGTTGCGCCACGCCAGGGAACATACACCCTATTACCGCCAGTTGCTGGCCGACATCGATCCGGCGGCCATCTCCAGCCGGGAGGCCCTCGCCGTCCTGCCGCTGACCCGGAAGCGCGACCTGATCGAACTGCAAAGGAAACACCCGCCGTTCGGCGGTTTGAACGCCCTCCCCCACCGCCACGCCCGGCGGGTCTTTGCTTCTCCGGGACCGATTTACGAGCTGCAAGGGCAGGATGTCGACCCCTGGCGCATGGCCCGGGTGCTGTACGCCGCCGGGTTTCGCCAAGGGGATTTGATCCACAACTGCTTCGCCTATCACTTCACCCCCGGAGCGTACATTTTCGATGGCGGCGCTCGCCAACTGGGCTGTGCGGTGTTCCCCGGCGGGACGGGGCAAACCGAGCAGCAGATTCAGGCCATGGTCGATCTGCGCCCGGATGGCTACACCGGTACCCCGTCCTTTCTCAAGATCATCGTCGACAAGGCCGAGGAGTTGGGAGCCGATATTTCCTCCCTGCGCAAGGCCGCCGTCTCGGGCGAGGCGGTCCATCCGGCGGTGCGCCAGACCTTGCGGGAACGGGGCATCTCGATCCGGCAGTGCTACGCCACGGCGGAGATCGGGGCCATCGCCTACGAAACCGATGCCGAGGAAGGGTTGGTGGTCGAGGAAGACCTGCTGCTGGAGATCGTCCGACCGGGCACCGGCGACCCGGTGGCTCCCGGCGAGGTGGGCGAAGTGGTCGTCACCACCTTCAACCCGGATTACCCGCTGATTCGTTTCGCCACCGGCGACCTGTCGGCGATCCTGGCCGGACGTTCGCCCTGCGGTCGCACCAACGTCCGCATCCGGGGCTGGCTGGGCCGGGCCGACCAGACGACCAAGATCAAGGGCCTGTTCGTGCATCCGGAGCAGGTGGCGGAAATCGCCCGGCGCCATCCCGAGATTCAGCGGATGCGTCTGGTGGTGGACAATCCGGACGGCCAGGATCGGATGGCGTTGCACTGCGAAAGCCCGTCGGGCGGCGAGGCACTGGCTCAGGCGGTGACGATCAGCATCCGCGAGGTGACCCAATTGCGCGGCGAGGCGGTGTTCTGTACCACCGGCGGTTTGCCGAACGATGGGAAAGTGATCGAGGATCGTCGCACGTATTCGTGAGGTGGTGATCCGAGGTCAGGATGGCCGCCGCTCCTGTTTGGGACTCATCCTAATCCTTCTGTTCCTGGATGGGCGATGGCAAGGCTGCAATGGCCACCGGCTCCTGAGTCGTCGGCGGGATCGAATAGGTGCAGGTCACATGCGCCACGGGCTCTGGTTCGCCTTCCGAGTACAGCAACACTTCACCGACCGCCAATCGCTTGCCCAGTTTGAGAATCTGACCCCGGCCGATCAAATCGGCCGGCTTGGGGCGGCGCAGGAAATTGCAGGTCAGATTGGTCGTGACCGCCAGTTCCACCCGCCCGATCAGGCTGAGCACCACCGCGTACATCACGATGTCCGCCAGCGCCATCTGCACCGGACCCGACACCGTGCCGCCGGGTCGGATGAAATCCTCGCGAAAGGGCACTCGGATGCTCGCCCGGCCGGCTTCCAGGCTTTCCACCTGAATGCCCAGCATCCCCACGAAGGGAACGTGTTCGTAGGCCAGTTGTTCGAATTCCGCCAGGGATATGCGCGCCATGACCGTTCACCCCGATTACCGATTACCGATTACCATCCATCAAAGCGCGATTGCCCCACACGCTTCGCCGGCGCTGCTGGCGGAGCGAATCAGCGGGACGTTATTGCCAGCACCCGGCTTCCACAACCCAGCGGCGTAACCGTTCACTCCCCCCTCCCAGCGGGAGGGGGCTGGGGGAGGGCAAGTCGTTGGCGTCGCAATCTTTCCCCCCTCCCAACCTCCCCCCGCTGGGGGGAGGGGTCCGAACGCTTAACCAGCGGCATCACCTCGACCAGCGCGGCCTCCTCGATCCGGATCGCCTCTTCCACCGCGGCCCGCCGCGCCATCAAGAGGTCGGCGGAAGCATTCAAACTTCTGGCCGATGGTCCGGAGTCGGGTAATACGTTTCCCACAACAGACTCTCCACAAACTTCGGCAACTTCAGCCTGGAGCAGCGCCTCGTCGATGGCCGGCACGACGCGATCAACCCCGCAACGCCGCGATCACCGACTTCGTCTCCGGCCAGACCCCGCGCCACAGGTGAAACGCTTCCGCCGCCTGTTCCACCAGCATCCCCAGCCCGTCCAGGGATTGGACCGCGCCCCGCTCCCGGCCCCAGCGCACGAAGGCGGTCGGCTCGCTGCCGTACATCAGGTCGTAACACCAGCCGTCCGGGGCCAGCACGCCCTCCGGCAACGGCGGCACGGCATTCTCCAAACCGGCCGCCGTGGCGTTGACGATCAGATCGAACCGCTGGCCGGCCAACTCGGCGAAACCGCAGCCGGATACCGCCCCCAGATCGCCGAACCGCAGCGCCAGTTCCAGCGCCTTGCTTGCCGTGCGGTTGGCGACGACCAGTCGCGCCGGCTTTTCCCCCAGCAGCGGCTGCAAGACCCCCCGCGCCGCGCCGCCGGCGCCCAGCAGCAGAATTCGTTGACCCGCCAGCGAACAGCCATGATTGACGGTCAGATCGCGCGCCAGCCCTGCGCCGTCGGTGTTGTCGCCGAGGACGCCGGTGGATTCGAACACCAGGGTGTTCGCCGCCCCGGCCCGCTCCGCGCGAACGCTCAGCAGATCGGCGAACACCCAGGCGTCCTGCTTGAACGGCACGGTGACGTTCAAGCCCCTGCCGCCGCCGGCTCGAAAATCCCGCGCCGCCGCCGCAAACCCGCCCGGTTCCACCAGAATGGCCCGGTATTCCAGGTTCTGGCCGGTCTGGGCCGCGAACAGCGCGTGAATGCGCGGGGACAGGCTATGGGCGATGGGATTACCCATCACCGCGTACTGGTCGGGCTGTGTCGTCATCTTGTCCCCTTTCCTGAAGTCTCGCGCAGCGGCGCCCGCAGCAGCCGCTCGAATTCCGCTGGCGGCACGTACTGCAACAGCGCCTCGCCGTTGTCGCCGAGCAGCAGGTCCAATCCCAACTCCGGATACAGCCAGTGCTCTCCATCCCGGGTCGCAACGCGCTCGGCCGGCTCGCCGAAACGCTTGCGCGCCAGATCGGCATCGAACTTGACCACCGGCATGTAGGTAACGGCGGTGACGATGGCCCCCAGCGCCGCGCTCGCATCGGCCTCGGGCACCGGATAGCGGCGGCCGCCATCGGCGGTGGGCTTGCCCTCGCCCGCTTGAGTTCGAATCGCGGTCAATATCTCATCGGGCAACCGCGCCGACAGGACCAGCCGGGCGTTCAGACCGCCGACCACCGCGTCCCGGAAATAGGCTTCCAGGCTCAGTCGATCCGTCCTGTCCCGAAACAGACCCAACTCGTAGCGCCGGCCCAGCTTGTTCACCGCATCCCGCACCGTGCTCTCGCCCAGCGTCAGGCCGAACACCGTGCTCGTGGCGCCGTCCTGGCCAAGGGTCACTTGCCAGGGCAGGTCCCGACCCGGCGCCGAGGATTGGCCGCCGGGGGGGCGCATGATGGCGAGAAAAAACACGCTCAACGCCACGCACAGCGCCCCGAACAGCAGAATTTTCCAGTTTCTGCTCATCCCTGCCGCAGCCAGCCGGCCGCCCGTCTCGCGAAATAGCTCAGAATCGCATCCGCGCCAGCCCGTTTGATCGCCAGCAGCGATTCCATCATCACCGCCCGCTCGTCGAGCCAGCCGTTGCGGGCCGCCGCCAGCAGCATGGCGTACTCGCCGCTGACCTGGTAGACGAAGGTCGGCGCGGCGAACTGGTCCCTGACCCGGCGGACGATGTCCAGATAGGGCATCCCGGGTTTGATCATGACGACATCCGCCCCCTCCTCCAGATCCATCGCCACCTCGCGCAGGGCCTCGTCGCCGTTGGCCGGGTCCATCTGGTAGCTGTACTTGTTGCCCTTGCCGAGCGCGCCGGCCGAGCCGACGGCGTCGCGGAACGGCCCGTAGAAACTGGAGGCGTATTTGGCGGAATAGGCCAGGATGCGGGTGTGGATGAAATCGTTGGACTCCAGCGCCTCGCGGATGGCGCCGATCCGGCCGTCCATCATGTCCGAGGGCGCGACGATGTCCGCCCCCGCCTCGGCGTGGGACAAGGCCTGCCGGACCAGCACCGCCACGGTCTCGTCGTTCAGCACGTAGCCGGAATCGTCCACCAGGCCGTCCTGTCCGTGGGAGGTGAAGGGATCCAGCGCCACGTCGGTGATCACCCCCAGCTCGGGAACATGGGCCTTGAGGGCTCGCACCGCCCGCTGGGCCAGTCCGTCGGGATTGTAGGCTTCGGCGGCATCCAGCGATTTTGCCTCCGGCGCCGTCACCGGAAACAGCGCCACCGCCGGAACGCCCAGCGTCGCCAGCGTCTCGGCCTCGCGCAGCAGTTCGTCGATGGTGAGCCGCTCCACCCCGGGCATCGAGGCCACCGGCTCGCGGCGGTTGTCGCCCTCGATCGCGAACAGCGGCTGGATCAGGTCGGCGGGCGTCAGAATGGTTTCCCGCACCAGCCGGCGGGAGAAGTCGTCGCGGCGCATCCGGCGCGGCCGGGCGCCGGGAAACTGACCTGGGACGATCTGGGGCAATCGGGACATGGCGATATTCTCCGCGGGGTCATCCGCCTCTCCCCAAGCCATCGCCGAACGGGCGGCAAGGGGAATCCATTATAGCGCAGGATCGCCTCCGATCAGGGCCCATGCCAAGGGTAACCGTTCGCCCCCTCCTCCCAACCTTACAAGTGTAGGTTTTTCCGTAAAGAGTAAGCGAGACATGAGGTTGCGGTAAAATAGCCGATAGGGAAATCGCCTGGTTACCGGAGGAACCGTCATGTCTCGCTCGCCCGAACTGTATCAATGGCGCACCGAAATTGCCAAGCACTTTCCCCACCTGAGCCAGCCGATGGTCATGGGCTTGGCCTTGTGGAGCTTGGGGATGATCGTGGTGCGCTCGTGTCGTTTGACCGCGATCGCCGACGGGTGGTCGTGTCAGCTCGGCCAATCGTTTCAGGCCGTGCGGGAACGCTTGCGCGATACCTACCGCGAAGCCGAGGCGAAAGCCGGCGCGCGACGGGCCGAACTCGACCTGAGCCCATGCTGGGCGCCGTGGCTGAATTGGGTGTTGGAGGGGTGGTCCGGCACCCAACTGGCGGTTGCCCTCGATGCGACCACCCTGGGCCAACGCAGGGTGGTGTTGGCCATCAGCGTGGTGTACCGAGGTTGTGCGGTCCCGATCCTGTGGAAGCTCTTGCCGGCCACCGGCAAACATCCGTGGAAACCGGAATGGCTGGCCTTGTTGCAGACCTTGCGCGGGCGGGTGCCGCCGACCTGGACGGTGATCGTCCTCGCCGATCGGGGCTCGTACGCCCAGTGGTTGTTCGAGGGCATCCAGCACTTGGGCTGGCACCCGCTGCTGCGGGTCAATACCGGCGGCACGTTCCGGCCGGCGGGCTGGGTTCACCGCTACCCGTTGACTCACTGGGTTCCCACCGTGGGGAGCCGGTGGCAAGGGCGGGGCACGGCGTTTGGCACCCGCCAAACCCGTCTGGACTGTACCCTGCTGGCCTATTGGGGCGAAGGCCATCAAGCGCCGTGGTTGCTCCTCACCGATTGGCCACCGCAGGCCGCCGAGGCCTGTTGGTACGGCTTGCGCGCTTGGATCGAAGGTTTTTTCCGAATCTTGAAAGCCGGCTGCCGGGTGGGAGGCCTTGCAACTCAGCACTTTGGAGCTTCGCTAACTCCCCACACCTCGCCTTCAACTACCCCGAAATCACATCAATCAAGACGTTCCTGTCTATCGACCAGCCGTAGGAACAATTCCTCCAGCCGGTTGGACTTGTTGCGCAGGCTGGAGACCTCGAGGCCCCGCGCCGACAAATGGGGGAACAGGGCATTGAGTCCCTGTTCCCTGGCAACGTCGACTTCCAGCGTGTACCGATCGAGCCAGCGCAAGGGGTAACCGGGGATATCCGGCAACTCCGCCAGCGGCCGGCGCAGGTTCAGCACGAAGGTTTCCACGTGCAGCTGGCCGAGCAGGGTGCTCATTTGGTCGTTTTCGACGATCAGACCCCGATCGATGATGGCTACGTGCCGGCACAGGCTTTCCGCCTCTTCCAGGTAATGCGTCGTCAGGATGATGGTGGTGCCTCGGGCATTGATCTCGCGCAGAAAGTCCCACATCGAACGGCGGATTTCGATGTCCACTCCCGCCGTGGGTTCGTCGAGGATCAGCAGCTTCGGTTCGTGCACCAGGGCGCGGGCGATCATCAAGCGCCGTTTCATGCCGCCGGACAACTGGCGGGCCATCTCCCGGCGTTTTTCCCACAGTCCGAGCTGGCGGAGGTAAGTTTCGGCGCGATGCTGGGCCAGTTCGCGGGGGATGCCGTAGTAGCCGGCCTGATTGACCACGATTTCGACCACCGGCTCGAACTGGTTGAAGTTGAATTCCTGCGGTACCAGGCCGATGCAGCGCTTGGCGGCGGTCAATTCGGTGTCGATGTCGTGGCCGAATACCCGGACCGTGCCGCCCGTCTTGCGCACCAGCGAGCAGACGATGCCGATGGTGGTGGATTTGCCGGCGCCGTTGGGGCCGAGCAGGGCGAAAAATTCGCCTTCCGCGATGTCGAGATCGATCCCGCGCACGGCTTCCAGCCCGTTGGCGTAGGTTTTTCGCAGGTTGCGAATGGCTAGAGCGAAAGTGGTCATGCAGTGGCTGGGGGGAGCGCTGAGTCAGGGCCGCCGAGGCAGAAGAAAAGACTCGAACTCGGGCGTGTAGCGTTCCTGAAAGCTTTTTCCATCCGGGCTGGCCAGGATGAAGAAGGCCGCCAGATGATGGTCGGTGGCGAGTTGGAATCCATAATCGGCCCCGGCGGCCATCAACGCGGTATCCGCCGCGTCGGCTTCCATGTCGAGGTCGCTGACGACCGTCACCGACACCAGCGTTTGCGGTACGGGTCGGCCGGTGTGGGGGTTGATGATATGCGAGTAGCGCTGGCCGTCCTGTTCGAAGAAATTGCGGTAGTCGCCCGCCGTGGAAACGCCGTGGTCGCCGACGCGAATCAGGCGCTCGACCGAGCGTTGGCCGGGTACGGGCCGTTCGATGGCGACGGTCCAGGGTTGCCCTTGGCCGTTGCGGCCCTTGGCGCGCAGATCGCCGCTGATTGAAACCAGGTAGTTGTGGATGCCGCTCGCTTCCACCAATGCCGCCAGCTGGTCCACGCCATAGCCCTTGGCGAGGGCCGACAAATCAACGTAGAGGTCGGCGCGGTCCTTTTTCAGCGCCGGCGGCTCCTCGCGGACGTGCAACCGCCAGTAGCCGACCCGCTCGCGTGCCCGAGCGATGGCTGCGTCCGAGGGGACCTGATCGCGGCGCGGTTCGGGTCCGAATCCCCACAGGTTGACCAGCGGCCCGACGGTGATATCGAAGGCGCCGTTGGTCAATTCGCCGATCCGCAGTCCCTCGGCGACCACGTAGAGCAATTCGGGGGAGACCGCTATCCAGTCGGTGCTCGGGTTGCGGTTGAAGCGCGACAGTTCCGAATCCGGATCGTAGGTGGACATCCGCTGGTTGACTCGGGCCAGCAGTTCGTCGGCCCGGGTTTTGATATCCGCCGGGATGGTTTGCCCCGGATCGGGCACCAGCTTGAGTTCGTAGCTGGTACCCATGGTCGAGCCGGTGACGCGGACGGTCGTATCGGGTGGAGCCTGTTCGCAAGCCGTCGACAGCACGCAGGCGAGCAAGAGGGCCAGCAGTCGGAGGAAAGAGCGACGCATGGAGAGCAGGGCAAAAAGGGTAGTGAATCGAGGACTTGTCATGTGAGACTCAGCCTCCGGCTCCAGCCCTCGCCACCTTCCGGCGGACGAGGGGACTGAAGGGCGAGGCGACGGGAATCCGGCATGTCGCCGGCCCCATGCTTCCCGCCGGGGGTGAGAATCATCAGGCGTTGGCCGCTTCCATCGCGGCGATGGCATCCGCCATGCCGACCACGCGGCGGGCGCTTTCGACATGGAGATTCTCCACCAGTTTGCCATCGACCACGACCACGCCTTCGCCGCGCGCCGTCGCCGCCGCATGGGCCTCGATGATCCGCCGCGACCAGGCGACATCCTGCGGCCTGGGCGTGAACACCCTGTTGCAGGGACCGACCTGCTTCGGGTGGATGAGAGTCTTGCCGTCGAAGCCGAGTTCCTGACCCTGCCGGCAGGCGGCTTCGAAACCGGCCTCATCGTTCAAATCGAGGTAGACCCCGTCGAGAATGGCGAGCCCGGCGGCACGGGCGGCCAGCAGGCACAGGCCGAGCGAGACGATGAACGGCAGGCGTTCGTGGGTGTGGGCGCAGTCCAGCTCCTTCGCCAGATCGGAGGTGCCCATTACCAGACCCTCCATGCGCGGCGTCGACTCGGCAATCCGCTGCGATTCCAGAATGCTGCGCGGAGTTTCCATCATCGCCCAGATCCGCATGGATTCGGGGGCGTCGTTGGCGCGCATGATCGCTTCCATGTGGCGGATGGCGTCGGCGCTTTCGACCTTGGGCAGGAGCAGCCCGTCGGCGCCGGATTTGGAGGCCATGGCGATGTCCTCATAGCCCCACCGGGTCGACAGGGCGTTGACGCGAACCAGCACTTCGCGCATGCCGAAGCCGCCGGCGGCCACGGCCTCGCAGACCTGCTTGCGGGCCAGTTCCTTGGCGTCGGGGGCGACGGCGTCTTCCAGATCCAGAATCAGACTGTCGGCGGGCAGGGCGCGGGCTTTTTCCAGGGCGCGGGCGTTGGAGCCGGGCATGTACAGCATGCTGCGGCGGGGGCGGGCGGATTTGGGCATCATTATTCTCCTTGGGTGTGGTTGGGGACGCGGGCTCGGTTGCCAGCCCGGTTGGCGCGGGCTGGGAATCGCGGGAATTTTACACCGCCGCGCCTGGGGAAGGAGAGGGGGTTGGCGATGAAGTTGTCACCCGCAAGCCTCCCTCCCGCCAACCGGGATCGCCGACCTCTTTCCGCTTTCCGGGAAACAGGGGGCTGGCGCCCCCCGCTCGCGGAACGACCGCGCCGCTCCCGCAGGGAGAGGCGTTGTTGCACGGTCTCTGAATTTCAGCAGGCGTCACCCGACCTGATCCAGATACTTGTCCGCGTCCAGCGCCGCCATGCAACCGGTGCCGGCGGAGGTGACCGCCTGCCGGTAGACGTGATCGGCCACGTCGCCGGCGGCGAACACACCCGGGATGCTGGTGGCGGTGGCGCCGCCCTCGCTGCCGCCCTTCACCTGGATGTAGCCGTTGCGCATCTCCAGTTGGCCGGCGAAGATGTCGGTGTTCGGCTTGTGGCCGATGGCGATGAACGCTCCCTGCAGTTCCAGATTCCGGGTCTCGCCGCTCTTGACGTTGCGGACGCGGATGCCGGTCACCCCGCCGTCGTCGCCCAATACCTCGTCCAGCACGCTGTCCAGCTCCAGCCGGACCTTGCCGCCGTCCACCTTCTCCATCAGTTTGTCGATCAGGATCTTCTCGGCGCGGAACTGCTGGCGGCGATGCACCAGCGTCACCTCGCTGGCGATGTTGGCCAGATACAGCGCTTCCTCGACCGCCGTGTTGCCGCCGCCGATCACCGCCACCTTCTGATTGCGGTAGAAAAATCCGTCGCAGGTGGCGCAGCCGGACACACCCTTGCCCATGAACGCCTGCTCCGAGGGCAGGCCGAGATACTGGGCGCTGGCGCCGGTGGCGACGATCAGCGCATCGCAGGTGTATTCGCCGGAGTCGCCGATCAATCGGAACGGACGCTCTTGCAGCTTGGCGGTGTGAATCTGATCGAACACGATCTCGGTATGAAACCGTTCGGCATGTTTGCGCATCCGCTCCATCAGATCCGGTCCCATCAATCCTTCCACGTCGCCGGGCCAGTTATCCACCTCGGTGGTGGTGGTCAACTGCCCGCCCATTTGCAGGCCGGTGACCAGCACCGGCTTGAGGTTGGCGCGGGCGGCGTAGACGGCGGCGGTGTAGCCGGCCGGGCCGGAGCCGAGGATCAACAGGCGGGCGTGTTTGCTGCTCATCGGGAAGTCTCCTGATTGGGTTCCAAGACGGACGGACGATGCCGGTACGCGAGCGACCGCGCTGGAAGACGCTGGCGTGCGGGCACTGCGAAGCGATCGAGGCGAAGGTGCCCGGATCGATCCAGGGCACCCTCGCCCCAACCCTCTCCCGGCGGGAGAGGGCGCAGGCGCGGCTTACAGCGCCGCGGCGTTCTCGGCCAGGTAGGAGGCCACGCCTTCGGCGGTGGGCTTCATGCCCTTTTGTCCCTTCTTCCAGCCCGCCGGACAGACCTCGCCGTACTGCTCGGTGAATTGCAAGGCCTCGACCAGGCGGACCATCTCGTCCACTTCGCGGCCCAGCGGCAGGTTGTTGACGATCTGCGCCTGCACCACGCCGGCCCTGTCGATCAGGAAGGAACCGCGCAGCGCGACGCCGGCGGGATGCTCGATGCCATAGGCCCTGGTGATTTCGTGCTTGACGTCGGCGACCAGCGGGAAACCGACCCGGCCGATGCCGCCCTTCTCGACCGGCGTTTCCCGCCAGGCGTAATGGCTGAACTGCGAGTCGATGGACACGCCGACCACTTCCACGCCCAGTTCCCTGAACTTGGAAACACGGTGATCGTGGGCGATGATTTCCGACGGGCAGACGAAGGTGAAGTCCAGCGGGTAGAAAAACAGCACCACGTATTTGCCGCGAAGGTCGGACAGCTTGAAGTCCTCCTTGATCGAACCGTCGGGCAGAACGGCGGCGGCGGTGAAATCGGGGGCCGGCTGGGTGACCAGAACGCTCATGGGCATATCCTCGAAGGTTGTGGGAAACGAATCGAACGACTTGGGTTGAAGCTTAGGCCACGTTTCTTCATCGTGGAAATTGAATAACTAAAATCAATCGATAGCCATTTGCTATGCGATCCGTTCGCCTTGTCATGTCCCTGTCATCGAATTGCCTTAAATAGGAATTCGCGGCGATGGCCACGACGTGAAGTTGGGACGGTTTTGACGAATTCAAGAGGGTTCATGAACGCGAAACGCATTTTAATCGTGGAAGACGAGCAGCCCATCCGGGAGATGGTGGTGTTCGCGCTGGCGAGCGCGGGCTACGAGGTGCGGGAAGCCGCCGATGCCCGCCAGGCCCAGACCAGCATCGCCGAACGCCTGCCCGACCTGATTCTGCTGGATTGGATGCTGCCCGGCATCAGCGGCATCGATTACGCCCGTCGGTTGAAAAAGGACGAACTGACCCGGGAACTGCCGGTTATCATGTTGACCGCCCGCGCCGAGGAGGAGGACAAGGTGCAGGGGCTGGAAAGCGGCGCCGACGATTACGTCACCAAGCCTTTTTCCCCGCGCGAACTGGTGGCGCGCATCCGCGCGGTGCTGCGGCGCGGCGGGCCGGCGGCGGAGGACGAAATCCTGCGGGCCGACGGGCTGTCCCTGGATCTGGCCAGCCACCGGGTGAGCGCCGGCGACAGAATGCTGGACATGGGACCGACCGAATATCGCCTGCTGGAATTCTTCATGTCCCATCCCGAGCGGGTCTACAGCCGCGGCCAGTTGCTCGACCGGGTGTGGGGCAGCAACGTCTATGTCGAGGAACGGACGGTGGACGTGCACATCCGCCGCCTGCGCAAGGTGCTGGAACCCGATGGTTACGATGCGCTGATCCAGACGGTGCGCGGCGCCGGTTACCGGTTCTCGACGAGGGTCTGACATGTCCCGGCCCTGGCTGGCGCTGGGGCGGCGCCTGGCGCTGATCTTCCTGGGCGCGGCGCTCCTGGGCTGGATCGCGGGGCGCCTCCTCCCGTTTCTGCTGCTGGCCGCGCTGGCTTGCCTGGCCTGGCAGATCTGGCGCCTCTATCTGCTCGACCGCTGGTTGAGGGGCGATCCCGAAGCCCATCCCCCGCGCGCCGGACCGGTCTGGGCCGGGGTCGTCGCCCGGTTCGACCGCCTGCGCCGGCAGAGCCGCAAGCGCAAGCGCAAGATCAGCCGCCTGGTGGAGCAGTTCCAGCAGGCCACCGCCGCGCTGCCGGACGCCGCCGTGGTGCTGGACGAGGACGACCGGGTGATCTGGTGCAACGGGGCGTCCCAGACGCTGCTCGGTCTGTCGTCGGCGCGGGACGTCGGCCTGCCGATCGCCCATCTGGTGCGGCATCCGAGCTTCGTGGCATTCCTGACCCAGCGACGCCCGGACGACAGCGTGGAATTTCCCGCGCCGGCCGACGACGCGCTGCTGCTGGGCGCCCGCGTCGTGCCGTATGGCAAGAAGCAGCGGTTGCTGCTGGCGACCGACATCTCCCGCGTCCGGCGGCTGGAAAAGATGCGGCGCGAGTTCGTCGCCAACGTCTCGCACGAACTGCGCACGCCGCTGACCGTGATCACCGGCTATCTGGAAACCCTGCTCGACAGCGACGCCCCCGCTTTGGCCGCCTGGGGGCAACCTTTGCATTGCATGCAGGAGCAATCCCGCCGGATGCTGCACATCGTCGAGGATCTGCTGCTGCTGGCCCGCCTGGAATCGCAGAAGGAACGGCCAGCGCTCAAGCCGGTCGCCGTGCCGGCGCTGCTGGCGGACATCGCCGACGACGCCGTCGCCCTCAGCGGCGAGCAGGGTCACCGGATCGACGTCGTCGCCGACTCCGGGCTGTGGATTCTCGGTTGCGAAAAGGAGTTGCGCAGCGCCTTTTCCAATCTGGCGTTCAACGCGGTGCGTTACACCCCGGCGGGCGGGCGGATCGAGATTCGCTGGTTCGCCGGCGCCGACGGCGTTCATCTGACGGTGAAGGACGATGGCGAGGGAATCGCGCCCCACCACATCCCGCGACTGACCGAACGGTTCTACCGGGTCAACCGGGACCGCTCGCGCGGCAGCGGCGGAACCGGTCTGGGGCTGTCCATCGTCAAGCACGTTCTGAACAATCACGGCGGCCAGTTGCGGGTCGAGAGCGAATTGGGGGTCGGGAGCCTGTTCGCCTGCGATTTCCCCGCCGATCTGCGGGTGGAACCAACAAGCGCGCCGGCCCGCAACGCAACGGGGTTGCGGTGATAAACTGACGATCATTCTGGTCGAGGAGTTACCGATGAAACTGTTGCTGGTTCGCCATGCCGTCGCCGAGGATGCGGAAACCTTCATCGCCGCCGGCGGTACCGATGCCCGCCGGCCGCTGACCGAGGTCGGGCGCAGGAAGATGCGCAAGGGCGCCAATCGCCTGCGCTCGCAATTGCGGCGGATCGATATTCTGGCGTGCAGCCCGCTGCTGCGCGCCCGCGAGACCGCCGAGATCATCGCCCGCGCCTTCGGCGATCTGTCGATCGTCGAACGCCCCGAGCTGGACTTCAGCCATCCGCCCGAAAGCGTGCTGGCGTGGCTGGTCCAATGTCCGGCCGATGGCACGGTGGTGGCGGTGGGGCACGAGCCGCAACTCGGCCTGCTGGCGGGTCTGCTGCTGGCCGATGTCGCGTGCCCGTCGATCGCTTTCCGCAAGGGCGGGGTGGCGCTGATCGACTTTCCCGGACGGGCGGCCGCCGGCGGGGGAGTGCTGGAATGGGCGCTGACCGCCGGCCAGTTGCGCAGCCTGAAGCAGGATTGATATGGAGACCGCCCACATGCAGTCCGATGTCGTCGCGGCGATCGATCTGGGTTCGAACAGCTTTCACATGATCGTTGCCCGGATCGACAACGGGCACGTGCAGGTGCTGGACCGGCTGCGGGAAATGGTGCAACTGGCCGCCGGACTGGACGGCAGGAGCCGTCTGTCCGAGGAATCGCAACTGCGGGCGCTGGACTGCCTGGGACGGTTCGGGCAGCGCCTGCGCCAGATTCCGCCCGGGCAGTTGCGCATCGTCGGCACCAATACCCTGCGGCAGGCGCGCAACAGCGCCGAGTTTCTGAGCCGGGCCGAGGCGGTGCTGGGGCACAGCATCGAAATCATCAGCGGCCACGAGGAGGCACGGCTGATTTATCTGGGCGTCGCCCACAGCGTCGCCGACGTGTCCGGCCAGCGGCTGGTGGTGGACATCGGCGGCGGCAGCACCGAGTTGATCATCGGCGAGAAATTCGAGCCGCTGCATCTGACCAGTCTGAAGATGGGTTGCGTCAGTCTCAGTCGCATGTGCTTCGACGATGGGCGGATCACCGAGAGCCGGTTCCGCCAGGCGGAACTGGTGGTGCGGCTCAAGCTGGAACCGGTCTGGGCGGAATTTCAGGATTTGGGCTGGCAAGCGGTCACGGGCGCCTCGGGCACGATCAAGGCGATCCAGGACGTGGTGATCCGGGAGGGTTGGAGCCGCGAGGGCATCACCCTGGACGCGCTGCGGTGTTTGCGCGGCGCCCTGCTGGAGGTGGGTAACACGGCGGTGATCGCCGCCCGCTGGCAACTGGAACCCGCCCGCGCCCGGGTGTTCCCCGGCGGGTTCGTGGTGCTGCACGGTTTGTGCGAAGTGCTGAACGCGACCCGGCTGGAAGTGTCCGACGGGGCGTTGCGGGAGGGGGTGATCTACGATCTGCTGGGGCGCATCCGCCATGAGGACGTGCGCGATCGCACCGTCGCCGCCATCACCCACCGTTACGGTCTGGACGAGGGCCAGGCCGAGCGGGTCGGCGCGACGGCCCTGGCGCTGCTGGAGCAGGCGCGCGACGCATGGGGGCTGGCGACGGACGGCCACGGCCAGATTCTGGAATGGGCGGCCCGGATGCATGAAATCGGCCTGCTGCTGGCCCATCACAATTACCACCGGCACGGCGAATACATTCTGGCGAACGCCGATCTGCCGGGTTTCTCGCGCGGCGATCAGGTGCTGCTGGCGGCCTTGGTGCGCCGCCACCGCCGCTCGTTTCCGGCGGATGCGTTCGGACACCTGCCCAGGGAACTGGCGCAGCCCGCCCAGCGCTTGTGCGTGCTGTTGCGGCTGGCCGTGGTGCTGCATCGCGGCCGCAGCCGCCAGCATTTGCCGCCGCCGGCGCTGAGCGCGAGCCAGCAGCGGGTCGCTTTGCGGTTTCCGGCCGGCTGGCTGGACGAACATCCGCTCACCCGCGCCGATCTGGAAACGGAAGCGCGTTATCTGAAAAAGGCAGGGTTCCGGCTGGAGTTCGGCTGAGCCGTTGCGGGTAACCGCTCGCCCCCTCCCCCCAACCCCCTCCCGCGAGGGGAGGGGGAGTTGAGCAACGGACTGTTTCGCAAGGCCCCCTCCCCCCTTGTGCGGGAGGGCTGGGGTGGGGGGTGTGAATGGATACGTTGCGGTTATTGCAGGGTCCAACCAAACGGGTCTTCCCGCTCGCAGGAGGAGAATATGAGTACCGTGTCGCTCGAAGAGGTCTGGTCGCTATTTAAGGAGACCGACCGCAAGTTTCAGGAGACCGACCGCCTGTTCAAGGAACAATCTCGGGAAACCGACCGCAAGTTTCAGGAGACCGACCGCAAGTTTCAGGAGACCGACCGCAAGTTTCAGGAAACCGACCGGCTGCTCAAGGAACTTTCCCTGGCCAGCGAGAAAAAGCTCAACAAACTGGAGGAACTGTTCACCAGCCAGTGGGGCAAGCTGATGGAGTCCCTGGTCGAGGGCGATCTGGTCCGGCTCCTGACCGAGCGGGGCATCGCCGTCACCGACACCGCGACCCGGATCAAGGGCGCCCGCGCGGATGGCGGGAATTACGAATTCGACATCATCGCCCACGACGGCGAGGAGATCGTGGTGGTGGAAGTCAAAACCACGCTCAAGCCCGATGATGTCAAAAAGTTCATCGACAAGCTCGATCGCCTGAAGGGATGGATGCCGCGCTACGCCCACAACCGGATTTACGGGGCGATGGCCTGGCTGACGGCGGATGCCGGAGCCGACGCGATGGCGCTCAACCGGGGGTTGTTCAGCATCCGCGCCACCGGCGATTCCGCCCACATCCTCAATCCTCCCGACTTTGCTCTCCGCTGCTGGTGACAGCAATTCTCATTTTGCTGTAAGAAGCTGTCTAAAAACTGAATATTATTAAATCAATAACTTATATGTGGGAGCGGCCTTGGCCGCGATGGCTGACCCTCATATCGCGGCCAAGGCCGCTCCCACAATCAACAAATTAGTTTGGCTCAATATGGATTCCAGTCAGTTCGGTGCGTTATGCGACCAGCAATGTTA
>JAVMKJ010000202.1:0-10958 GCA_031732855.1 Candidatus Competibacter sp. | reverse complement strand
GAGGCGATACGCCAAGTGCGGGCGATGTGGGCTGCACGGCCTGCCTGGCTGTGGTCGTTCGCCCCCCAGCAAGTAACGGCACCGTCGCTTTTCACTCCGCAGGTATGAGAATCACCCGCGTTGACTTGGGTAAAAACACCGGCTGGCTGAGTGGCTTGGTCGTACTCGTTATTTCCCCTGCAGGCGACAGTGCCATAGCCCTTTACCCGGCAGGTGTGCCAGCCGCCCGCGCTGAGAGTTTCAGGCTGAATCTCAGGCAAAGTAGGGGCAGACGGCGATTCCGTCAGTGCGGGCAGCGTGGGGGCAACAAGCCCCAGCGCACGGCGAAACCCGCCGTCCCGGCCCCGGTTCCCGGACCTGTTCCAGTAACGAACCGAGGAGCGCAGGTACTCGGCCCTATAGAAGAAGGAGGCCCCCCGCAGCACCCTTTGTTGACAATCGCCGCCCGTTTCCCAAGCGCGGCCGTCGGCTGGCGCGCCCTTGTAAGTGTCATGCCAGCAATCCTGCACCCACTCCCAGACATTCCCGCTCATGTCATATAAGCCAAAGTCGTTAGCCGGCTTTTGGCCGACCGGCTGCGTTTTGCCACCGCTGTTCCCGTCGTACCAAGCCAGCCGATCCAGGTCACTACCGCCACGGTAGCGCTCTCCCGCGACTCCACCCCGACAGGCGTATTCCCATTCCGCTTCGGTCGGTGGCCGGTACGCCTTGCCGGTCTTCTGGTTAGGGCTTGTCCAAAAATAAGTGGAACAAGTCAAACCTCGGTGAGTCCCCCGGCAGAGCCGGGGGCTTACCTTATCGAGTTATTTATGGACAGGCCCTCAGGCAACCTGAAAGACCTGCAATCCCTGGTTCAGAGCTTCAATCCGCTCGCCCTCCATCGAGCCGGGGGATACGTCCAGCACCAGCAGGCAGGCGCAACGCGGTTCCGGGTTTTCCGCAAAAGCAATGGTGTGCAGGTCGGAGTTCATGGTCAGGGTTTCCTTTTGGGGTTAACCCATGCGAAATGCAACCGTATGAGACATGATACGAACAAAAGCGTACACTCGTGCCCAACTATCCTCAAGGCGGATTCCGTGGTGCCTCTCGAACGGAAACGGGGGTTCCCCACGGATCGCGGCAACCCTTCCTACCCCTCCCGCAGCAACCGCCGCAGGATCTTGCCGACGTTGGTCTTGGGCAGTTCGGTCCGGAATTCGACCCGGCGCGGCACCTTGTAGCCGGTCAGATGCTGGCGGCAGTACTCGATCAACGCTTCGGCGGTCACGGCCGGATCCTTCCTGACCACCACGACCTTGACCGCCTCGCCGGTCTTCTCGTCCGGCACCCCGATCGCCGCGACCTCCAACACCCCCGGATGCAGGGCGACCACGTCCTCGATTTCGTTGGGATAGACGTTGAAGCCGGACACCAGAATCATGTCCTTCTTGCGATCCACGATCCGGGTATAGCCCCGTTCGTCCACGAACCCGATGTCGCCGGTGCGCAAATAACCATCCTCGGTCATCACCTTGGCGGTTTCGTCGGGCCGGTTCCAGTAGCCGCGCATCACCTGTGGACCACGAATGCAAATCTCGCCGACTGCGTCCTTGCCGATGCCCAATTCCCGGCCTTCATCGTCGCGGATGGACAGTTCGGTCGAGGACAGCGGCAACCCGATGCTGCCGTTGTATTCCTCCAGGGTCAGCGGATTGAAGGTGGCCGCCGGCGAGGTCTCGGTCAGGCCATAACCCTCGATCAGAGGCACCCCAGTGATCCGCCGCCAGTTTTCCGCCACCGCCCGCTGTAACGCCATGCCGCCCGACAGGCTCAGCTTGAGGGCGCTGAAATCCAGTCGGTCGAAACCGGGCGTATGCAAAAGGCCGTTAAAGAGTGTGTTTACCCCGGTGATGGCGGTGAACCGGACCTTGCCCAGCTCCTTGACGAAGCCGGGCATGTCGCGGGGATTGGTGATCAGGATGTTGTGGCCGCCCGCTTTCATGAAGGTGAGGCAGTTGGCGGTCAGCGAGAAGATATGGTAGAGCGGCAGGGCGGTGATGATGGTTTCTTCACCCGGTTTCGACACCGAACCCAGCCAGGCCGAAGCCTGCTGCAGGTTCGCCACCATGTTGCCGTGGGTCAGGATGGCGCCCTTGGACACGCCGGTGGTGCCGCCGGTGTATTGCAAAAACGCGATGTCGTCGTGATTCAATGGCACATCGGTCAGCGCCTTGCCCGCGCCCGCGCCCAGGGCCTGATCGAACGAAATCGCGCCGGGAATGTTCCAGGCCGGCACCATTTTCTTGACCCGCTTGACCACGAAATTGACCAGCGTTCGTTTCAGGAAGGGAAACAGATCTCCCAACTGGGTCATGATCACGGTCTTGACCGGGGTCTTATCCAATACCTCCTGCAAGGTGCGGGCGAAGTTCTCAACGATCACGATGGCGCTCGCGCCGGAGTCGATCAATTGATGCTCCAGCTCGCGGGGGGTATAGAGCGGATTGACGTTGACCACGATCAGGCCGGCGCGCAGGATGCCGAACAAGGCGACCGGATACTGCAGGACGTTGGGCATCATGATGGCGACCCGCTCGCCCTTGCCCAATCCCAGCGCCTGTTGCAGATAGGCGCCGAAATCGCGGCTGAGCCGGTCGATCTCCCGGTAGCGCAGCGTCACGCCCATGTTGGAATAGGCCGGCAGGTCGACGAACCGCTGGCAGCTCTTTTCCAGAATGTCCTTGAGCGAGGCGAACTCGTTCGGGTCGATGTCGGCCGGAACGCCCGCCGGATATTCCTTCAGCCAGATTTTTTCCACGTTCTTCCCCTCCTCGTCATCTTCTTTTCTCGTCCGGGTCGACCCACTGGAAAACAGCCCGGATTCACCCACAATTAAGGACCAAAGCGTAAAGAATTAAAATCCCTCCGATCCTTCGCCTATCGATGCCCTGTCCGAACGCGCGCCGGCCCCATGAAAACCCGTGACCGAATATTGCAGACCAGCCTGCAACTCTTCAACGACTACGGCGAACCCCGCATCACCACCAACCACATCGCCGATGAAATGGACATCAGCCCCGGCAATCTTTATTACCACTTCCGCAACAAGGATGAAATCATCTCGTTGCTGTTCCAGCAGTTCGAGCGGCGGATGGACGCGGCCCTGCAGGCACCCGAACGCCGCGTCCCGAACATGGAGGACATGTGGCTCTATCTGCATCTGGTGTTCGAGAACATCTGGGAATACCGGTTCTTCTATCGCGACCTCGACAACATCCTCAGCCGCAACAAAAAGCTGCGAACCCACTTCCGCCGCATCCTGGAACGCAAGGTCAACACCGCCGCCGCCATCTGCAAGGGGTTGGTGGAAGCGGGGGTCATGCGCGCCACGCCCGAGGAAATCGCGGCGCTCGCCCAGAATATCGCGGTGATCGCGACCTACTGGCTGAACTTCCAGAGTACCCGCGCCAGCGCCGCGCGGACTAGCGACAGCGACAGCGATAATCTGGCGCTGGGGGTCTATCAGGTGCTGTCGCTGGTCGCGCCGTTTCTGATCGAGGAAGCTCGGGAACTGCTGAGACAACTCAGCCGCGAATATCTGGCGTGACCGCAACCGCCCGCTTCTCCTCGTCCGCCGCGGCCAACAGGATCGGGGTCGAACCTTAACGGCGGCCGGCGACCGCTTTCCGTTCCTCGGGAGCCACGACTGCGGGAGCCGATACGATGTCCTGCAGCTGATCCAGCGCGGCGTGCAGATCTCGCGTCAGCCGGCCGCGGAATTTCGCCGGAGCCGCCAAACCCCGCTGGTCGCGCAGGCCGGTATAGTAATGCCGGTCGCGATCTTCCAGCACGTCCAGCCGCATCCGGATGCCGTGCCGGGCCAGGATCGGCTCCAGTTCCTCGCGCCGGGCCAGCAGGTCCTGGCGGGTGGTCTGATAGGCGTGCTCGCAGACCCAGTGCCGACCGGAAAAGCTGAAGACGTTGGTGAAGAACATCTTGGCGTCGTCGCGGTTGGGCTCGAACAGGATCACGTCCGAATGCTCGTACTCGCTTTCGTACTTCTGCATGCCCACCCTCAGGCGGGAATGGATCAGCGATCGGAAAGTCTGGGACAGCACCGCCGGCAGGCCCCCTTCCACCAACCGGCCAACCTGGGTCGGCTTGCCCGCCAACGCGGCCAGCCGGGCGTCGAACGGCACCAGCGGATTGAGACACAACAGCAGATCCAGCCCTTCCTGCAGGGCCACCGAGGCATGCATGGTCTTGAGCAGGGCACCGTCCACGAAATAACGGCCGCCGATCTCCACCGGCGGATAGAGACCCGGCAGCGCGCTGCTGGCCTGCACCGCCCGGGAAATGGGCACATCGTCGTAGCCGGGAGCACCGAATTTCACCGATTCGCCGGTATCCAGATCCACCGCCACCACGTACAGTTTGTTCTTCAACCGACGAAAATCGTTGGTGCGGCCCGGCGCGCTCCACATTCGCCCCAAGTACTCGTGGATCGGCTCGTTGTCGAAGAAGCCGGATGGCAAGGCCCGCCCCAACCGGGTCAGCGATTGCAGCAGGCTCAGATCGAGGGGGTTTTGCAGATAGCGCCAGAACGATTCCCACAGCAATCGCGGCACCGACGCCAGCCGACGCCAGTACTCGCCGAAAGCCGGCATCAGGAAAATCTGAGGATCGAGGGGGTGCTCCTCCGATTCGTTGCTGATGAAAATATGGCAGATCTGGCCGGTTCCGATCTGATTGGCCAGCAACGCCGCCGTCACGGCGCCGGCGCTCACGCCCACGTATGCGTCGAGATGGTTGAAATCGATGCCATCCAGCGCCTCGTCGAGCGCTCGCAACGCACCGATTTCATAGACCAGCCCCACCGGCCCGCCACCCGCGATCGCAAGACCGATCCGTGGACCGCTGGCCTGACGCTGGATGCTTTCGGGCTGGGTGACAAGCATGTGGCCTCCATCAATCTGGCTGGAAAACCGCAGTCCGACCGTACCCCCAGGCAACGGTCGGGGTCGGGAAACCACGGGCGAGATGGTTATTGAGACTGCTGGTTTTCGCGGGCCTCGCGCAGACCGTTGATGTGCTCCTGCAGGGCATCCACCCGCTGGGTCAGTTCCCGCAGGTCGTCCCGTCCGGGCACGCCCAGCCGTCCCAGCACCCGAGCCAGCCGGTCTTCAAAAATCTGCTCGACCTTATCCCAGGTATCGGCCACCTTGCCGCGGGTCTCGTCGGCTTTTTCCCGTGCCTCCTCCAGCGCGCCGCCGGCGGCTTCGCGGGCCCGTTCCTCGACCTTCTCGCCCTCCTCGACCAGGGTGTCGAACAGCTTGCCACCTTCTCCGCTAACCTTGGCGAACGCGCCCAGCCCGGCCAGCCAGATCAGGTGGGCGGACTCCCGGACGGACTGGGACAGTTGGCTGTCGGCGTTGCCTTTGACTTTCTTGACCATGACGGTGCTCCTCAGGGGTTCCCCGCCGGTTCGTTGCTTTCTCCCGGCTCGTTGGAATTCACGTTCATCATAGGGATGAAAATTAGAATAAACACCCTATTGGCCATCCGGTCCGGCCAGCGCCCCGAGGGACCGCTCGACCTGTCGCGCATCGAGATCCCGCTCCCAGGGACTCATTAGAGTAACGAACAGCAGTTTCTCGAATTGGCCGGGGAAACGGTCGATGATCGCCTCCGGATCGCCGACCAGCTTGCGGTCGACCACCAGGCCGAAATGGACGCGGTTGTTGTAGCTGAGGATGCTGACGCCCATGCCGATCTGGCCGGATTGGGGTACCCAGAACATCATTTCGGAAATGCGGGCCCCGCCCAGATAAATCGCCTCGCGCGGGCCGGGCACGTTGGTCATCACCGCCGAGGCCTTCTTGCTCAGTATCTCCAGCAGCGACTGCTGCAACAGATTCGGCCCCAGTCCGGCGACACCGAGCAGGCCCAGAGCCAGGATCGGCTGGAAGGACTCCTTCAGCTCGTTCATCCGCCGCCGCACCTCGTACAGCCGCTCCAGCGGATTGGCGATACCCACCGGCAGGGCCAGAAACACCAGCCCGAAAAAATTGCCCAGTTGGGAAGCTTTCTCCAGCGACCGCAAGTTGACGGGTATGACGGCCCGCACCTGCAAGTCCTCGGGAACCGGAGCGCCCCGCTCGACCAGATAATCGCGCAACGCCCCGGCCACCGAGGCCAGCAGGACATCGTTGACCGAGCCGCCGAGCGCCCTGCCGACCGTCTTGACCTCGCGCAGGTCCAGCGGTTCGGCCCAGGCGACCCGCTTCGACACGCCCAGATCACCTTTGAAGGGGGTTTGAGAATCGTCGCTCATCAGGGCGAGCCGGGCAATTTCGGCGGTCAGCCGGACGCCGCTACGGGCGTAGTCGAGGACTTGGCCGGGGTGCATCAGGATGTCGGCGCCTTCGTCGACCAGACCTCGACTCAACTTGAGGGTGGTATGGACGACCTTGTCAACTGGATCGAAAAAGCGCCGGAAGATTCCCGCATCCTCGGCATGCTCCGCTTCGTCGGCCGGGGCCGGGGCCGCCCGCGCATCGGGATCGGTCATCGACAGCAGTACCTGGATCAAGGCGATGCCGTCGGCATAGCAGTGATGAATTCGCAGGATGAGGGCGCTACCTCCCTGATAGTCCTCGACCAGATGGTACTGCCACAGCGGCTTGGAGAAATCCAGGGGAGTGCTGATCAGATCGCTGGCCAAATGCTGCAATTCGGCCTTGTCGGCCCGGCCCGGCAGCGCGGTGCGCAGGACATGCCGGCCGATATCGAAATGAGGATCGGTTTCCCAGAAGGCTCCGGAGGTTTTCTGGACCGCTCGCTGGGTAAAACGCCGGTATTTCAAGAAACGGGTTTCGATGACTTCCCGCAGCCGCTCGTACTCCAGCCGCTCGGAAAAGATCATGACCCCCGCGATCATCATCAGATTGGTGGGACGCTCCATGCGCAACCAGGCGGTATCGATCCCCGATATGCGCTCGCTGTCATTTTTCTTTGGCATGAAGAAATCCAGAATCATTTATGGCACCGCGGATCGGGAATTGGCCCAAGGCATTGCAAGCATCCCCGGCCGCTTTACGCCAACGCATTCTAGGGAGGCGAATTATCTGGTTGCTTTGCCGAACTGGCCGCTCGGCTGACAGCTTGCTCGAATCGCCAATTTCCCGGTGCCGCCCTTTTCGATATAACCACTACATGCAATGAATCGTTCGGCCTGCCCGGTTATAGTGAGACCCATTCGACTATGTTGAAATGCATTGTAACGAAAAACATCCAACAAACGTCCGATCAGGAGAACCCGCCATGTCCGACCTCGCGACCCGTTTCCAGACCGCCCAGGACGACAGCAAGAAGCTGAGCAAGCGCCCCGACAACGATACCCTGCTGAAGCTGTACGCCTGCTTCAAGCAGGGAGCGAGCGGCGACGTCGAAGGCAAGCGCCCCGGCTTCACCGACCTGGTGGGCCGCGCCAAGTACGACGCTTGGGCCAAGCTCAAAGGCACGACCAAGGAAGAGGCCATGCAACAATACATCGATCTGGTCGAATCGCTTAAGAACGCCTAGAACAGCATAGATCAGCTTTCTCGCCGCGCCAATCCAACCTTCAGCACTCGAGGGATCCCAGGAGGCTGGAAGTCAGGGCGCGGATTCATCCCGGCCACCGTCGTCCGGGCGCGTCGCCCGCAGCAGGTTCATTCCGCTCTCCACCAGCGACGAACCGGTACGAACGACCTTCCTGGCGGTCCGGTCGAACAGTTCCGCCGCGTTCGGCACGCCGATGGCATCGGTAAACCCTTTGCGTACCTCCTCCCGAAGGGCGGGCAAGCTTTCCACGACGGCTTCCCGAAAGCCCGCCGCGAAATCGGCCCGAACTCCCGGCAACAGCGCGGTCGCCGCATCCTCCACGCCACCCCGAACTTGCGCCCGCAGGGGTTCCAGCAGGTCCCGGCCAGCCGCGTCCGCGCCCGCCTTCACCCGCGCCTCGAGCAAGCCGGCCAAAGCCTCCAATCGGGCCTCCAACCCGGGCCGAAGCCACTTTTGGAACGCCACCCAGCCCAGCGCCAGCGTCGACAGACTCGACACCAGCGCCGTAACGACGATCAGGATCAACACTTGCGCGTCACTCATCGGCCATCCTCCTTCCAACACGGTCGCCCGCGGGCCGATCCCGACGCTCCCAAGCGCGCCCCCGACCCGCAAGGATTTTCCGAGCTTGCAATCTATAATTGAAGTCATGCCACCTGAAGTCAGGAGTTAAAACAACATGAATTACTTCGTTACCGGCGCGTCCGGCTTCATCGGCCGGCGCCTCGTCGAAAAACTGCTGCGGCGGGAAGGTAGCACGGTCTATTACCTGATGCTGGAGCGCGAACTGCCGATGGTGGAGCAACTGCGCCAGCGTTGGGGCGTCGCCGCCCACCGCGCGGTACCCATCATCGGCAACCTGACCCAGCCGCGGCTGGGCGTGTCGGACGCCGACGTTGCCCGTCTGAAGGGCAACATCCACCACCTGTTCCATCTGGCCGCGATCTACGATCTCAAGGCCAGCGCCGAAATCCAGGAAAAGGTCAACATCGAGGGCACCCGCAACGTGGTCGCCTTCGCCGGGGCCATCGAGGCCGGTTGCTTCCACCTGACCAGTTCCATCGCCGCCGCCGGTCTGTACGAGGGCGTGTTCCGCGAGGACATGTTCGAGGAAGCCGAGGAACTCGACAATCCCTACTACCGGACCAAGCACGAATCGGAAGGCATCGTCCGCCGCGAGTGCTCGCGTCCCTGGCGGGTCTACCGGCCCGGCGCGGTGGTCGGCGACTCGCGCACCGGCGAGATGGACAAGATCGACGGTCCCTACTATTTCTTCAAGCTGATCCAGAAACTGCGCAAGCTGTTGCCACCCTGGATGCCGATGATCGGCATCGAAGGCGGCCGGCTGAACCTGGTGCCGGTCAACTTCATCGTCGATGCCATGGACCACATCGCCCATCTGGACGGGCTCGATGGCCAATGTTTCCACCTGGTGGACCCCAACCCGCACCGGGTCGGCGATATCCTCAACCTGTTCGCCCGCGCCGCCCACGCCCCGGAAATGACCCTGCGGATCAACGCCCTGATGTTCGCCTTCGTGCCGCAACTGATCAAGACCACCCTGGCACAGATGAAACCGATGCGGCGGATCAAGGACCAGATCCTCAAGGATCTCGGCATTCCACCCGATGTGATGGGCCTGATCAACTACCCCACCCGCTTCGACTGCCGCGAGACGCTCAAGGCCCTGAAAGGCACCGACATCGCCGTGCCACCGCTGGAAACCTACGCCTGGAAGCTGTGGGACTACTGGGAGCGCCATCTCGATCCCGACCTGTTCGTCGACCGCAGTCTGAGCGGAGCCGTCAAGGGCAAGGTGGTACTGATCACCGGCGCCTCGGCGGGTATCGGCAAGGCCGCCGCGATCAAAATCGCCGAGGCCGGCGCCAAGACGATCATCGTCGCCCGCACCGAGGAAAAGCTGCTGGAGACCCAGCAGGAAATCCAGGCGCTGGGCGGCCAGGCCTTCATCTACACCGCCGATATCGCCGATATCGCCTCCTGCGACGCGCTGACCCGGCGGGTGCTGGACGAGCACGGCGGGGCGGACATCCTGGTCAACAACGCCGGCCGCTCGATCCGCCGCGCCATCGAGAACTCGCTGGAGCGCTTCCACGACTACGAGCGCACCATGCAGCTCAACTACTTCGGCGCGCTGCGGCTGATCATGGGCTTCATCCCCAGCATGCTGCAGAAAAAGCGCGGCCACATCATCAACATCTCCTCGATCGGCGTGCTCAGCAACGCCCCGCGCTTCTCGGCCTACGTCGCTTCCAAGGCGGCGCTCGACGCCTTCTCGCGCTGCGCGGCCGCCGAGTTCTCCGACAGCGGCATCGAATTTACCACCATCAACATGCCGCTGGTGCGCACCGAGATGATCGCGCCGACCAAAATCTACCAGCACGTTCCCACGCTCAGCCCCGAGGAAGCGGCCGACCTGATCGTGCAGGCGATCATCTACCGGCCGGAGCGCATCGCCACCCGAGTCGGGATCTTCGCCCAAGTGCTGCACGCGGTGGCGCCCAAAGTGTACGCCGTGATCATGAACACGGCGTTCCGGCTGTTCCCCGAGTCGTCCGCGGCCAAGGGACAGCAACCCGACGTTCAGGAGCCCTCGCTGGAACAGATTTCCTTCGCTCAGTTCACGCGGGGCATTTACTGGTAGGGTCATGCAAACGGATCGGCCCCGACATGGTCTGAGTGCCTTGCCATCCGCGCGTCGCGGTACCCCAGCGCATCAAGGCCCCGGACGAAACCGACGGACCGACTCCGATCAACCCGTTTCAACCCCACCCGCGAGAGTAAAACAATGAAATTGAAAATCGGCGACCCCGCCCCCATGTTCACCGCCACCGCCACCGATGGAAGCATCGTCAAGCTGTCCGATTACCTGGGCACGAAGCTGGTGCTGTATTTCTACCCGATGGACGACACTCCGGGCTGTACCAAGCAGGCGTGTTCCCTGCGCGATCACAATCAGGAGATCCGGGACAAAGGCGCGGCCATCCTGGGGGTTTCGACCCAGGATGCCGCCTCCCACCAGCGCTTCACCGAAAAGCACGGCCTGAACTTCCCCTTGGTGGCCGATACCGATGGCGCCGTCGCCCGGGTCTACGGCGCCGTGGGCGGCGGCGGATTGATGGGAACGGCGATGAGCCTGTTGGGAGTCGCCAACCGTGTCACCTTCATTATCGACGAGAGCGGCCATATCGCCCACATCATCGACCGGCCCGATTGCGCCCATCACGCCGAGGAAGTTCTCAGGCTGCTGTAATCCCAATACTCGTCGCCATTCGTGATTCAATCCCCGGCCGGAAGGATGGTCGCGTTCGAATTTTGCATTGCTTGTCCCCAATCGGCGTTAAAATAAAATA
>JAVMKJ010000201.1:0-11155 GCA_031732855.1 Candidatus Competibacter sp. | reverse complement strand
TCGGCGGGGTGTTTCCCAGCGAGGCGAATTACCGCGATCCCTATTTGGCGCAACTGATCGACGAACACGGCTGGATGATCTGGCCGCCGGTCCGGTTTCGCTACGATACCGTCAATTACAACCTGCCGGTCCCGGCCCCGGCCCCGCCCTCCGCCGAGAACTGGCTGGGCACCGACGATCAGGGGCGCGACGTGCTGGCGCGGCTGATCTACGGCTTGCGGATTTCGGTGCTGTTCGGGTTGTTGCTGACCCTCACCTCCTCGGTGATCGGGGTGGCGGCGGGGGCGGTGCAGGGTTATTTCGGCGGTCGGCTGGATTTGTTGTTCCAGCGCTTCCTGGAAATCTGGGGCGGATTGCCGCAACTGTTCATTCTCATCATCGTCTCCAGCGTGGTGGTGCCGGGATTCTGGACCCTGTTGTTCATCCTGATGCTGTTCGGCTGGACCTCGCTGGTGGGCGTGGTGCGGGCGGAGTTCCTGCGCGCCCGCAACTTCGACTACGTCCGCGCCGCCCGCGCCCTGGGCATGGCCGATGGCCGGATCATGCTCAAGCACCTGTTGCCCAACGCCATGGTGGCGACGCTGACCTTCATGCCGTTCATCCTGTCCGGCTCCATCGTCGCCCTGACCGCGCTGGATTTTCTGGGGCTGGGCCTGCCGCCGGGCTCGGCTTCGCTGGGCGATCTGCTGCGCCAGGGCAAGGAGAACCTGCAAGCGCCGTGGCTGGGAATCAGCGGTTTCGTGGTGGTGGCGCTGATGCTCAGTTTGCTGGTGTTCGTCGGCGAAGCGGTGCGGGATGCGTTCGATCCGAGAAAGCATGTGGCCCGATGAGGATGGTGATCGGAATGTGGTTTAACCGGATTGGGCATGGGTGCGCCGTCGGCTTGATCGCGAGCTTGGCGCTGGTGATCGCCGCGGCGCCGGCGCCCTACTTCCACGATTTTGGCGAATGGTTGTATCAGAGCAGGATTCTGGCGCTGAAGATCGCCGATTCCGCCGCCGTTGCCGGCTTCATCGTCGCCCCTTATCCGGTTCCCAACAGTTTGGCGCCGGCTCTGCTGGCGCTGCTTTGCCTCGTTTTCGAGCCCGTCGCGGCGGGTAAGATCTTTCTGATCTTCCTGCTTGCGGGTTGGTTGTGGGTATTGTGGCGGTTCGCGCGGCGGTTCGCGCCCGAGAACAGCCGCGGCGCGGTTTTGACGCTGCTGGTAGCGGTGGTCGCCCTGGCGAGCTATTTCTGGTATGGCTTTACCAGCTATCAGTTGGCATTGTTGTTGTTCTTCGCCTTCCTGGTCTGGTTCGACGAGCACCGTTCCGCGCCATGGATCGCCGGTTTCGGAGCAGCCCTGTTCTTCGCCCATGCGATGGTCTTTATGGCATGGGGCCTGCTGGCGATCCTGTTGGTGCTGTGGGGACCGATTCGCGTCCGCCATCGCGTCCTGCTCGCCCTCGTACCTCTCGGCCTGCTGGTACTCTGGTTCGTGCTCGGCAGACGGCTAACCGGCTTCGAGGCGCCGGTGGCCGATGCCGGGATGGAAGGCGTCGCGGAATTCATCCTGTATAAATTCGGATCGCCGCTGCTGCTGGGTGGGTTCCGCAACCTGCTGTTGCCTGATGGAACCAGCCTGCTGGAACAGCATCCCTGGCTCTACTGGCTGGGAGCGACGAGTAATGCCCTGGTGGTGCTGGGTTTGGGTATCTTCGTGCTCCTGGTGTTTCTCGAGCCGGACAGGCCGTCTTCCTCGCGCGATCTCGACGGGTTGCCGCCGATGGCCTTGCCGGTCCCGGTTATGCGCCGGTTTGGTTTGATCGTGATCGGGTGTTATCTGATCGCGCCCTACAACTTCTTCGGGCTGATCCATCCTGGCGGGCGTCTGCTGTTGCCGTTGCTGGCGGTCGGATTGATGCTTGCCCGACCCGACCGGTTCCGCTGGATTCGCTGGACCGCGGTACCGGCGGGGCTGGGCGCGATTCTCAGCGTGGGAGCCTACGGTCTGGTCATGTACCGGGCAGCGACCGGGGATTTACCGGCTCGTGCCCAAATCTCGGCGTCGGAAATCCCGCCAAGTGGTTCCGTGTTCGCCTTCAACGATTGGCTATATCGAAAGACCCGATATAAATATTTGAATTATAGTATTTTTAACTATTCGGAACGTTTTCGGCAGATTCGGGATCGGCAATATGCCGGACTGGCATTTCGCACCGGTCCGCTCACCGGCTACCAGCCTCGACCGTAGTATCACACGGATCGATTTGCCCGGTGAGCGCCGACCGGCTTGACTTCCTGTTCGCCGCCGGCACCGGGGTGTTCTTCGGCTTCTACCCCGCCCGCAAGGCCGCCCTGCTCGAGCCGGTCGAGGCGCTGCGGCACGAGTGAGGCCCGATCTCAGACGGCTTTACAACCGTCTCGCAAGCACCTAGAGTATTGTTGAAATCTTCAACAATACTCAGGAGCGATCCTCATGGCCACCGTCAATTTCAGCGTTCCCGAAGAAGTCAAACAGGCGTTCAACGAGACCTTCAAGGACCGGAACAAGAGCGCCATCATCGCCGAGCTGATGCGCGAAGCGGTCGAGCGCGCCCGGCGGCGGGAACAACAGAGCGAAGCGATCGACCGCATTCTGGCGCTGCGCGCCCAAACCGAACCGGTCAGCCCTGAAGCTATCCGCACCGCCCGCGAGGAAGGTCGGCCGTGATGCGCTATGTGATTGACGCCAGCGTCGCCATCAAATGGATGGTTCCCGAAAATCCCGAGGAACGGGATGTTCCCCAGGCGTTGGCCCTGCTGGATGCATTGAGGAATGGCGGCATCACGCTTTATCAGCCGGCACACTGGGAAGCGGAAATCGCTGCGGTGCTCGCCCGCGTCAGCCCGGCCACCACAATTAAAAAAATGGGGGCGCTCCGGGCGCTGGCGTTCACCCGCGTCGATGACACCACCGTTTACGCTACCGCCTGTGACCTTGCCATCCGCCTCAATCACCACCTATTCGACACCCTTTACCATGCCGTGGCCCTGCACGCGCCCGAAGCCACCCTGGTAACCGCCGATCAGCGCTACTTCGACAAGGCTCAGTCCATCGGTCAGATCGTGCGTCTGGGCGACCTGCCTCAGCCTTGTTCTGAATAAACTACGAATGTTCTACTCCATAAAATTCTTTGGGGGATAAGAGGCTGTCGGAAAACTGCTCGAGTAAAATCAAAGCCCTGCTGCCGCAGGAACCTGCTTGCGGACGATTTCGGTCGATCATCGTTGGAAATTTTGCTATCACAATCAATAAGTTGATTTTTATACAGCTTCTAAGACACCACGAGAAAAGGAAACTTATTCTGGGATGTTCGTGGTCGTGGATTGCTGGCACAATGAATTCCACCATCGTCAGGCTCAACCGTCCTTGCCCAGGATCAACCCGGAAAATTCCGCATGTCGCTGCCAACTGAATCCGTCGCGCAACCTGAAATACCGCAAACACCTCCAGCCCCCGAGAAAACCGGCGCCGAAATCGCCATCGACCTCCTGAACGAACTGGGCGTCGAGTACATCTTCGGCCACACCGGCGGCGCCATCATTCCCCTGCACGCCGAAATGAACCTGAGGATGCGCCAGGGACGGAAGACGCCCCGCTTCGTGCTCTGCCGGCAGGAGGGGGGAGCGGGGCACGCCGCCGAGGGTTACGCCCGGGCCAGCGGCCGGATCGGGGTCGCGCTGGGCACCTCCGGGCCGGGCGCCACCAACCTGGTCACGCCCATCGCCGACGCCCACAAGGATTCGGTGCCCTGCGTGTTCATCACCGGCCAGGTGCCGACGTCGATGCTCGGCAAGGACGCCTTCCAGGAAGTGGACATGGTGGGCATCACCCGCTCCATCAGCAAACACAACTATCTGGTCAAGGACGTCGACGATCTGGCGGGAGTGTTGCGCCAGGCCTTTTTCATCGCCGGCAGCGGCCGGCCGGGGCCGGTGGTGGTGGACATCTGCAAGAACGCTCTGGTCGGCAAGTCGGCGCACGGCCATAAGCCCCGACACCTTCGGGGTTATCACCCCCGGGTCACCATGCACCAGCCCACGGCGGATCGCCTGCTCGCGGCGCTGGCCCAGGCACAACGGCCGGTGGTTCTGGCCGGCGGTGGGATCATCAGCGGCGATTCGGGTTCGGAACTGCGGCGGTTCGTGGAGAAGCACCAGCTACCGGTCACCCTGACCTTCATGGGGCTGGGCGCGATCCCCCACGATCACCCCCTGTTTCTCGGCATGCCCGGCATGCACGGCACGGTGGCGGCCAACCGGGCGCTGCGGGACGCCGATTTCATCCTCAACGTCGGCGCCCGGTTCGACGACCGGGTCGCGGTCCGGGAATTCGGCCAGCGCATCACGCTCGCCCACGTCGATATCGACGCCACCGAGATCAACAAGGCCATCCCGGTGCAATACGCGCTGCGCGCCAACGCCCGGGATTTCCTGTTCCACGCCAGCCATCTCGACCCGGCCGGTCCGGTCCGCGCCGAATGGCTGGCGACGCTGCGGTCCTGGAAGGAGGAACACGCCCCCGGCTACCGGACGGGCGGAAATTTCGTCAAGCCGCAGCAATTTGTCGAGGAACTGTCCCGGTTGACCAACAAAACCAGCATCGTGGTCACCGGCGTCGGCCAGCATCAGATGTGGGCGGCGCTGTTTTACAATTTTCAGGAACCGCGCCAGTGGATCAGTTCCGGAGGACTCGGCACCATGGGGTTCGGCCTGCCGGCGGCCATCGGCGCCTGCTACGCCCGCCCGGACAAGACCGTGCTGTGCATCGACGGCGACGGCAGTTTCCAGATGAATCTCCAGGAACTGGCCACCATCGCCGCCCACCGCATCCCGGTCAAGGTTTTCATCCTCAACAACGGCTTTCTGGGTATGGTCCGGCAGTGGGAGGACATGTTCAACCAGGGCCATCATTACGAAACCTGCCTGGTCCGAACGGCGGATTGCGATCCGGCCTGCATCGAGAGCAAGGAATGCCGGACGCCGAATCCCAATTTCCTCAACCTGGGGCGGGTGTTTCCGGGCATCGAGACGGTGCGGATCACCCGTCCCGATGAAATCCGGGAGGGGATCGAACGGGCGCTGGCCCACGACGGTCCCTGCGTGGTCGACGTCTGGGTCGAGCGCGCCGAGGACGTCAAGCCGATGATTCCGCCGGGCGGGACCCTGGCCGATCTCATCCACGCGATCGAGTGAACGGTTAGAGGCGTTTTATTACAGCCTCTGGTGGGCTAAGCCGTTGAAAAAACACCCTTACCCTCACCCCCAACCCCTCTCCCGGAGGGAGAGGGGAGTTTTTGTACGGGTTCTTATACCGTTTCTCAATGGATTTTATGGTTCAGAATTGTAGGGCGGGTTAGGGCGTCAGCCCGTAACCCGCCGATTCGATTGCGGTTTCGGTGGGTTACGCTTCGCTAACCCACCCTACATGTGAAATATAAAATCTATCGGGAATTGGTATTATTCTCCCATGTCCGGCTCGCCGCAGTGGCGCAGAATCACCGCGCGGGCCGCGTCGCGCAGCCGCACCGCCGCCGACCAGTCGTCGCCGTCCGGCTGGATCGGCGGCGCGACGATCACTTCCAGCCGGCCCCGGCGCGGGAACCACGAGCCGGCTCGCAGCATCGAGCGGGTACCGCGAATCGTGACCGGCAGCACCGGCGCGTCGGCCTGTGCCGCGGCGACGAACGCCCCCAGGCGGAACTCCCGCAGACCCGGCATCCGAGTGAAAGTGCCTTCCGGGAAAAAGCCCAGCGACTGGCCGGCGCGCGCCGCCTCGGCCACCTGGCGCGCCTCGTCCGCGCTGCGCTGCACGTCGAAACGCTCCACGAACAGGGTGCCGATCCGTTCCAGCGGTTTGCCCAGCCAGCGGTTTTCGAGCAGTTCCCGCTTGGCGACGTAGTGAAACTGGCGCGGAATCGCCGCCATCAGCACGTAGGCGTCCAGATAGCTGCCGTGGTTGGCGACCAGCACGCACGGTCCGGCCGGCAGATGCTCCAGGCCGCGCACCGCCAGCGGCGTGCCGGTCGCTTGCGCCAGCAGCCAGGTCGCGGCGCGGCCGAGCGCCCAGCGCGCCGCCGGTTTCGGCAGGGTCATGATGCCCAGCCATACCCCCGGCGCCAGCAACCCGAATATCGTCCAGGCGTAGCCGGCGAACAGGTGTTCGATCGCGCCGCGCCACAACCGCCGGATTTGCGCCCAGCCGCTGGTCAGCCCGATCCGCGCCAGTTGCAGCCACAGCGCCCGGCCGCCGCGCCCGAGCGCGTTGCGCTGGTACAGGTCCCGTATCGCCGCGCGGCGGATCTTGCCGCTGGAGGTTTTCAGCACCGTGTGCGGCGGCGCCAGCACTACATCGTCCGGCGGCACGCCCAGCAGATCCACGCCGGCGCCCTGAATCCGCTGGCGCAGATGGTCCAGCGCTTCCGGTTGGGTGGCGCGGGTTTCGGCCACGACCACCAGACGCTCGCTGCCGGTCGCAGGATCGTCGCTGGCGAAAACGGCCACGCAGCCCTTGCGAATTCCCGGGATTTCTCCCACGGTCTGTTCGAGTTCGTAGGGGTAGAGGTTGCGACCGCCGCGGATGATCAGGTCCTTGACCCGGCCGGTCAGGTACACGTCGCCGCCGGCCAGATAGGCGCGGTCGCCGGAATCCAGCCAGCCGTCGCCGTGGGGGAACAGCTTGCGGGTGGCTTCGGGGTTGCGGTAGTAGCCGGCGGTCGCCGACGGACCCTGAAATTCCAGCCGCCCCTCCTGTCGTTCCGGCAGTTCCCGGCCGTTGTCGTCCACGATGCGGATCTGATGGCCGGGAATCGGCAAACCGCAGGAGGGGAAAACCAGGGCGGTCGCGTCGCGGGCGTCGGCCGGTTCCGCCAGGCCACCGGCCACGAACGCGGCGCGCCGCACCCGGTCGAACACCGGTGCCCGGTTCGGCGGTTGCAGGGCCAGCCCGACCGAGCATTCCGCCAGCCCGTACACCGGCGCCATCGCTTCCGGCCGGAAGCCGTAACGGCCGAAACGGGCGATGAAGCGTTCCACCGTCGCCGGACTGACCGGTTCCGCGCCGTTGATGGTCATCCGCCAGGAGCTCAGATCAAGCTCTTCGATTTCATGATCCTGAATGGCGCGCAGGCATAGTTCGTACGCGAAATTGGGCGCGGCGGACAGGGTGCCGCGATGGCGGTGGATCGCCCGCAGCCAGCGCACCGGACGAGCCAGGAAGGCGAGCGGCGACATCACCACCAGCGGGAAGCCGTAGTACAGGCTGCCCAGGCAGGCGCCGATCAGGCCCATGTCGTGATACAGCGGCAGCCAACTGACGAACACGTCGCTGGAACTGATTTCGACCATCGGCCCCATGGCGCGCAGGTTGGCCAGCAGGTTGGCGTGGGTCAGCATCACCCCCTTGGGGTCGCCGGTGCTGCCGGAGGTGTATTGCAGAAAGGCGAGGTCCCGGGCGCGGGCCGGGGCGGGGGTCCACGCGACCGGTTCCTGGCGCAATTCCGCCACCGTGACTACGTGGCGCAACTCCTCGACCTGGGTTCGCAGCAGCCGGGCCACCAGTATCGCCTCGGGGACGGTGATCAGCGCCACGGTCTGGGCGTTGGTCAACAGCCGGGCGTGGCGGCGCAGGTGTTCCTCGATCTGCGAGGGCCGCATCGGGGGATAGATCGGAACCGGTATCCCGCCGGCCAGCAGGATGCCGAAGAAGCTGAGAAAGTAATCGCTCCCGGTCGGCAGCATGATGGCCACGGTCTGGCCGGGTTGCAGGCCGCGGTCCCGCAGGCCCGTCGCCACCGCTCGCGCGCCCCGTTGCAAACCGGTGTAGGTGAACGAAGTTTCGATCTGATCGTGGTTGCCGTAAATCTGAATCGCCGTCCGCTCGGGGTGGGTCCGGGCGTGCCAGTCCAGCACCTCGGCCAGCGTCTCGGCCCGGTCTGGCGTACCGGCGGTGGAACGTTCCACCGCCGGCGCCCGCCATTCGGTCGCCCGCATCGATTCCACCGGTTGGCCGCTGGCGCGCAGAATCAGCTCCACCAGATCGCGCGGCGTTTCGGCCAGCAGGACCTGTTCCCCCAATTGCACGTGAAACGCCTGCTCGATCCGCCGCAGCAGTTCGGTGCGCGCCAGGCTGTCCAGCGCCAGATCCCGATCCACGTGGCTATCCAGTCCAAGCGCCGCCGCCGTGCGCTCCGACTGGCGGATTTCCAGCAGCAAATCCCGTAGCAGGGCCAGCAATCGGGCCGCGACATCCTCGGCGGTGTCGGCGGGACCAGGCGTGGTCTCGGCGAGGGGTGGCAGTCCATCACGGTCGGAAGGCATGGCGGCTGTCCCGTTGGGTGTGGTCGGTTCGGGCCGGCGACCGAATTCCGGTTTCCGGCGTCTCAAGCTGACATTCTAGCTAGAATATGGCTGACGAAGCGCCTGGTATCGACGGAGACCGATCCGGTTTCGCCATGCCGCTACTTGATTCCGAGGATCCCATGACCCGTAAATCGTTCCGCCTCTGGCTGGCTTCGCTGCTGCTGGGGCCCGCGTGTGCCCTGGCGCTGGAAATCGGCGAGATCCAGGTCAGTTCGGCCCTGAACCAGTTGTTCGAAGCCAAAATCCCGCTGCCGTCGCTGGCGCCGGAGGAACTGGCCAAGGTGTCCGTCAAACTCGCCGCGCCGCCCCTGTTCGAAGAGTTCGGCATCGACCGGACCCCCGTTCTGGCGAACCTGGTATTTTCGATCCAGTACGACGCGGAGGGTGAGGTTTACGTCAAGATCGTCTCGACCAAACCGATCCGCGAGCCCTCGCTGGCGTTGCTGCTGGAGTTCGGTTGGCCGCGCGGCAAGACCATCCGGGAGTTCACCGTCTTTCTGGACCCGGTGCAGCGGCTGGCCAAACGACCGAGCGATCGGACCAAAACGGTGCTGGACACGTTACCCGGCGCAGTGTCCGCGCCTGCGCCGGAACCAGCATCCGAACCGCCGCCGGTGGCTGTCGCCACGGTTACCCTGCCGGTTGAGACGTCCGTCGAACCGCCGTTACCGGTCGAGAAGCTTCCTCCACCGCCTCCAGTCAAGACTTGGGAACCGGGCTCGACCTATGGCCCGGTGCCACCCGGCGAAGGGCTTTGGGCGATCGCGCTCAAGCTTCGGCCCGATCCCGGCATCAGTCGCGATCAGATGATGCAGGCCCTGTTCCGGGCCAACCCGCAGGCGTTTTCCAAGGCGGGGGTCGGCGGATTGAAAACCGGCGCGATGTTGCGAATTCCGACCCTGCGGGAAATCGCCGATTTTACCGGGTCTCCGGTCGCGCGGCGGCTGGCGGAAGCCGAACGGCCAGCCATTTCCCCGATGGCGGGTGATGCACGATCCGGCGTGACGCCGGCTCCGACGGAATCGACAAAGGCGGTCGCGCGCGAACCGAAAGCATTTCCGCTGGCGCCGTCGGTGGCGCCCGAGCCGGTGGCCGTGGTGGCACCTCCCGCGATATCCCCCGAAGTCGCCAAGTCCGAGCCGGAGAGTAAGCCCGGCCCCGAACCGGTCAAGACTGGGCCGGAGACAGTTCCAGTCGTGCCGGAACCGACGGTCGCGGTCGTCGCGCCGCCGGAACCGGAAACGCCGAAACCGGTCATCTCCGAGCCATCGGTGGCGGTCGTTGCGTCACCGGAACCGGTCGTCTCCGAACCGACGGTGGCGGTCGTCGCGCCGCCGGAGCCGGAAGCGCCGAAACCGGTCGCGTCCGAGCCCGTGCCGATGGCGGCATTGCCTGAACCACCCATATCCGAACTCGATGCGCGGCCCGTTGCGACGGTTACAGAGTCGTCCTCACAGATCCTGGAACCGGTTTCGGCAACTCCGTTGTTGTTTCTGGCGGTTTCGGAAATGATGGCGACGGTCGTTCAGATTCCGGTAGTGGTCATTCCGGAACAGCCTGCTTCCCCAACCTCGGTCGTCGACTTGGCGCCCACGGAACACGTTCAGGAAACCCCCGCGGTCAGAGAGGTCCCGCCGGCGGCGATTGCCGAGCCGGTCCCGCCGGCGGCGATTGCCGAGCCGGTCCCGCCGGTGGCGGTTGCCGAGCCGGTCCCGCCGGCGGCGGTTGCCGAGCCGGTCCCGCCGGTGGCGGTTGCCGAACCTGCGAGCGAGTCGGTCGGGTCCGGTCAGGTTCCCGTTACCGGGATGCCGGAGCCCGCGCCAACGGTTGTATCGGAGTCGGCACCGCCGCCAGGAGATGCCGCCAACCTGCTCGCCACCGTGGAAAAACAGCCCCCGCCGGCGGAGATCGATTCACCTTCGCGAGAGCCCTGGGTCGACGAGGTGTCCGTGCCGGCACAACCGGTGGCGGAATCCCCCAGCCCGATTTCTTCCAGGCCTGAGGCTACCGGGTTGCTGGCCGTCGTTCCCGCCACGCCGCCGGTTGAACCACCGCCGGTTGAATCCGCCAAACCGGCCGAACCGGTTTACAAGGGTGGCGATCAATATGGGCCCGTTTCGGCCAACGAACGGTTGTGGGACATCGCCGGCAAGGTTCGCCCGGATCCATCGATCGGCAGGGATCTCATGATGAAAGCCTTGTTCGCGGTCAATCCGCAGGCGTTCTCCAAACCCAACATGAACAGCTTGAAGACGGGCGCGATGTTGCGGGTTCCAACCCTGCGGGAGATCGTGGACTCGACTGGCTCGAAGGCCGCGAAACAGTTGCTGGACCAGCAGCAGTCCGCCGAAATCCGAGCGGTTGAACCCGTGGAAGGCGAGCGGATGTCGTCGCCTCCGCCAGCGTCGGTGGAAACGGCCGAGCCCGTTTCTTCCCAAGCCGAGGTCGTCGCGCCGGATGATGCCCTGTCGGAATCGGGGATCAAGGTTTCCGGCCCGGCTCCGGACGGGATAGTGGCCAGTCCAGCACCGACGCCGCCGGGGAATTCCGAGTCTGTATCCGGCGCCGAACCGACGTCGAATGTTCCGGCAACCGGGACGACATCGCCGGCAATCGAGGTTCCACCCGCCGGCCGGACATCGCCCGCCAATTGAGGCATGAAACAACTCTTCCCCGCCGGGGAAAAGGGCTGCGGGAGAGTGGCACCGGATCGTGCGATCAGCGCCAGTAGAAATTCAGCCGCAACTGGCCGGACCCGCCGATGTTGGCCGTT
>JAVMKJ010000200.1:35252-57743 GCA_031732855.1 Candidatus Competibacter sp. | reverse complement strand
AACACCCGCGCCACGTTCTCCACCGCCCCGCCGATCATCTTGATCCACGGATCGGCGTACAAACCGACCCCGATCATCACCAAACACAGCAGGCCCGCCATGATCAATTCCCGGTTGCGCAGATCGGTCAGAGGCCGCGATGAAACCTTGGGATTGCGGGCCAGGAAAATCCGCTGATACGCCCACAGCAGATAACCCGCAGCCAGCACGTTGCCGGAAGCGGCCACCGTGGCAACGCCCCAGCCATAAGATTCCAGCGTCCCTTCCAGCGCCAGATGCGCCGCCTCGAAACCCGGCGTGCCCGGCATGGCGATGCTGCCCAGCACCACCACCAGGAAGGTCAAGCCCAGCAGCGGCAGCGAATCGAACAGCCCACCCAAACGATGAAATCGCGTCGTGTTCAGACGGCGATTCAACAATCCGGCGGCGACGAACAACCCGGCCGCCGCCAAGCCCAGATTCAGGCTCAGCAACAGACCGCCCTTCAAACCGGACGCATTCAGCGAGAACAACCCGGCCATCAGCACGCCGGTTTGACTGATCACCGCGAACGCCAGCAACCGACGCAGATCGATCTGCAAGACGGCGAGCAGCGCGCCGTACACCATGCCCACCAAACCCAGCGCCACCACCCAGCCGTCCCACTGCCGCGCGGCGGCGGGTAGCAACGGCAGAACGAAGCGCAACAAGGCGTAAACGCCGATCTTCGCCCCCACCAGCAGCACCATCCCCACCGCCACCGTGCCGTGCTTGGCCACGATGGGCAGCCAGGCGTGAAAGGGAAACAGCGCCAGCCGCACCGCCAACCCACCGAACAGCAGGAAGAAAATCAGCGATTGTTGTCCGGCTGGAATCGGCGTCTCAAACAAAGCGGCCAAATCAAAGGACCAAACGCCCGCCGTGGCGGCGTGGTTCCAGCCCAACAAAAGAATACCCGCCAGCAGCGCCGCCAGACCGCCCAGCATGGCGCGGACGTACTGCGCGGCCGCTCGGCCGCGCGCCGGACTGGTACCCCAGCGCCGGATCAGCAGCGCGGCCGGAATCACCTCGGCCAGCGCGAACAGCCAGAATTGCAGCAGGTTCAGCGCGATGAACATTCCCATCAGCGCCAGTTCCAGCCCGAGGATGTTCGCCACGAACGCGCCCGGCCGCTCCCAGCGGTGCGGCTGCGCGTACAGCATGACGAACAGGGTCAGCAACGCCGTCAGCGGCAAAAACAGTACGCCGATCCCGTCGATGCCGACGTGATAGCCGAGCCATGGCAGGATTTCCATCCGCTCGACGAACTGCATCCCCGGCGCGTGCGGCTGGAATCGGGCCACTACTTGCAGCGCCAGCACCAGCTCCACGCTCGCCACCGTCAGACCCAGCGCGAACGCGGTCCGCGCCTGGCGGGCGCGGAAGTCCGCGATGATTCCGAACAGGGGAACCGCCAGCAGCGCGCTCAGCCACGGGAAGCCCTCGTCCCCGCTTCGGCTCAACATTTCGCCGACGGCGACGACCGTCGCCAGTACCGCCACCATCGCCGCCACCCAGGACCACGACCGGCGCAGCAAACGCTCTACCCGGCTCAACCCGTGCCCCAACCGATGGCTGGTCGAGACGATTCCCTGCCCGACCGCCCGGAACACCATTTGCTCCTCGAACCGATGAAACATCCCCGCCGTCCACTCGGTGACGCGACCGACGATGCCTTGCCCCTGGTCCCGCGCGTCGGGCGCGCGCTCCAGTAACCGCCCCGCGCCGAGCTGACGTTCCTCCCACTGGGCCAGCGACGACAGGGCTTGCACGGTGGGCGCGGGCAAACCCGTCGCCCGATCCACCACGGCGGCGTCGAAGCGGCTCGACTGCCGCGCCAGCCATTGCACCGGCCGGACCACGCTCCAGTTCGCCATATCCTCCAGCCAGAACCGTTGCAGGGCCGCCGCGTAGGGCCGCCGCCGTCGCGCCAGCCAGTCCGGCACCGGCCGGGCGCGCTCGCCGTGCAGTTGTTGCAGGATCGAAGGGGCGCTAAGGAACTGATAACCGCGAAAGATCGCGTGACAGCACAAATGCACCAGCGCCAGGCGCCAGAACCCCAGCCCGCACGCCAGGAACATCAAGCCGACCTGTCCCGAGGTCGAAAAAATCAGGGCGCTCTTGATGTCGGTCTGCGCCAGTCCGGCCACGAACCCGTACAGCGCGGTCGCCAGCCCGACCGCCGCCAGTGCCGCCATCGCCACCGGCGACTGCTCGAACAGCGGCTCCAGCCGCAGCACCAGATAAACGCCGGCATGAACCATCACCGCGCCGTAAAACAGGGCGCTGGACGGGGTCGGCCCCTCCATGGCGCGAGCCAGCCACGGAACCAGCGGTACCTGGGCCGACTTGGCGATGGCGGCCAGCAGGAAACACCCGGCCAGAACTCCTGCCTGGGTCGAATTCAAACCCGCCGCGCCGGCGGTTATCGTTTCCCAATCCGCGCCGCCATGCCAATAGAATGACAGCGCGATGCCCAACAGGAACCCGGCATCGCCGACCCGGTTGGTCACGAAAACCCGCGTGGCATTGCTGGCCGCGACCGGCCGGTCCTGGAAAAACGAGATCAGCAGATAGGAGCACAACCCGGCGACTTCCCAGCCGACGAAGGTCAGGACCGCGTTGCCGCTCGTAACCAGCAGCGCCATCGCCGCCGCGAACAGGCTCAACACCATGAACAGCCGGTGAAACCCGGCCTCCCGGTGCATGTAGTTCACCGCGAAGCGCGCCACGAACAGGCAGAGCAGGGACGCCAGCACCGCCAGCGCCAGGCTCAATCCGTCGGTGGCGAAAACCAGATCGACCCGGTAATCGCCGCTGGTCAGCCAGCGGCCCAGCAACACTCGATCGGGCAACGATCCAGCGAGCCGGGCGACCGCCAAGATCAGCGCCACCACGAACGAAGCGCCGCAAGCAACCAGCGCGATCCGGCTGGTACGCCGCTCGTGCGCCTCGCCGCAGGCCTGCCCGGACAGGATGGCCAAGCCGATCCACAGCGCGGCGGCCAGCGGCAGGGCCGGGACCAGACCGACAAGCCACTCAAGCATGATCGAACTCCCTCATCGGTCGGTTTCCACGCGTCGTGTTATAGTACCCATCAACCAACATGATAGAGTATGGGTATATGGCATGAAGACCACCGTGGAATTGAACGACAGTCTGTTCGAGGAAACCAAACGCTATGCCGCGCAACACCGGATCACGCTGCGGGCAGTGTTGGAAAGCGCGCTGCACGATTACCTGAAACAACAGGTTGCGATCACGGCGCCTTTCAGAATGCGGCGCGCGACGTTCCCGGGACAAGGCTTGCAAGCCGGAATTCAGGAAGGCGATTGGAATCAAACTCGATCCTGCATCTACGAAGGGCAAGGCGGATGATCGCGGTCGATACCAACATCCTCGTCTACGCCCATCGCGAGGATTCCGCTTGGCATCGCGAGGCCGACACCCTGATCGCGCGACTGGCGGAATCCCCGCAACCTTGGGCCATCGCATGGCCCTGCATCCACGAATTTCTAGCCATCGCGACGCATCCGAGAATCTATAACCCACCAACGCCAACCTCTCGTGCGCTGGAGCAGGTGGACTGCTGGTTGGAATCGCCCAGTCTGAGGTTGCTGGGCGAATCGGCCGGCTACTGGACGCGATTGAGGGCATTGGTCGAAAGCTCGAAGATCGCCGGCCCCATGATTCACGACGCGAGAGTCGCGGCGTTATGCCTCGAACACGGCGTGACACAACTCTGGAGCGCCGACCGGGATTTTTCGCGCTTCGCGCCGCTGAAGGTAATAAATCCTCTGGCGGGGTAGAAAAACCGATCCTTTCACCCCTTTCCCCCGCGTGCGGGAAGAAAGCCTGGAGGGAGAGTCGCGTCGTCACTGACCGACTCCCCCGCCGATCAACGCCGGCGGCAGCGGCTCGGTCTGCCCCCGATACCAGTCGCCCGAGCGGGCGCGAACCGGCAGCGGTCGAATTGGACCAACCCACGGCACGAATCCGCGGGCCGGATCGAAAATCGAAAATTCCCCGGTATCCGGGTCCTTGGCGATCACGTGCACCCATTCGTTGCCGATCAGCTCGCGCAGGCTGGCTTGACGACCATAAATCGCGGCTAACACCTCGGTACGAGCCTCGACCACGATTTGCAGCCGCACCGGTTCGTGAATCTCGACCATCTGTCTCGGCAGGCCGGTGCGCAGATCGCTGCTCGCGCCCTCCATCACCGCGAACAGCCCGGTGACGTTGTGCGGCGTCTTGGTCCCGCAACCCAGCCGCTCGTTGTTGACGGTGGAAAAGTAGTACTCCAGGTTGATGCCCGCGCCCACCGGCCCCACCGCCAGCAGGATGCCTTCCAGCACGGTTCCACTGGGGTCCTGGGTCGGATCGTAGGAGATCAGGAACGCCCGCCGGTCCAGGAACACGCCCTGACTCATCGAGCGGCGGCCGACCAGGGCGGCGGCGTTGGTGGCGTGGCCGAGTTCCGGTCGCGCCTGGCTGAAATCCCGCGATCGCCCGACGACGTGGCGGAGCGCCCGCTCCGGCGCGGGGTCGCGTGGCGCGGAAGCAAAGCGCCGGCACCGCTCCTGGGCCGACAGCGCGCAAGCCCGATCCAAATCCCGTCGCAGTTCCCGCAACGCCCGCTCCGCCGCCTCCGGTAAATCGCCCCGATCGTAAAAGGTGATGCATTCGTCGCAGGTGTTGTGTTCGGCGCCGACGAACCAGGTATCCACTGGAACCGCGATGCCGCGCTCGGCCAGCAGCGCCCGAACCACCGGGCGGTTGGCCATCGCCGCGAACGTCCGTGCGTTCGGTCCGCCGTGCCGCCCGCCGCAAGCCCCGCAGTCGTAGGCGCCGAGATGGGGATTGTTCTGGCTCATCGAGCCATGGCCCATCAAGACCACCACCGGCGCCAATTGCGCGGTGAGGCCGATATTGCGCAGCAGCGCCGCCACCCGGTCGGCCTGCTCGGCATCGGTGAAACCCAGGCGCGGTCGTTCCGGCGTGGCCGGCGCGTCGGGTTCCGCCGTGGTCGCCGCGACCTGAGTCGGCGCGTCGGGCACCCAGCGCGCCCCGACTGCTTCGGCCAGTTGTCCCTGCTGGCGGGGGGCGAACAGCTTGCCGGCCAGCACCGGCAGCACGGCCGGGGCCAGGGCGTCCATCAACACCGCCGACGACAGCAGGTTGCGCCGGATGCCGTGGTAGAGCGCCCGCAGCCGGTCGCGCAGATCGCGGCGCCGCTCGTGCAGCGCCAGTTCGGCTCCGGCGCCGGGCCGCCCGACTTCGCGGACTTCGTGCGCCGGCGCGACCACCACCGGGCAGAGCGGCGTCACCTCGCGGTCGTCCAATCCCCGCCAGTTCATCGCCACTCCGAAAAAACCGGCCGCGCCCAGCGTCTCGATGCGCGGGTTCAACTCTTCCAGATGGCGACGGATGCCCTCCTCCCGGTCGTCGATGCAGAACACAATCTGGGCCTGCGGCCTCGGTGTGCGGCCGGTCCGGCGGCCATGATTGTTCGCCAGGGCATTGATCAACGCATCCCGATAATGATGTTCGTAGGCGCATTGCCAGAGCGCCCCGCGCACGGTGGCCGGCAAGGCGTCCAGCGGTTCCAACAGGCGTTCCAGATCGGCCGCGGACAGGGCGCGCAATTCGCCGCCGGAGACCCCCAGATGCTGGGCCAGCCGGAACAGCCGCCAGGCGCTACCGTGAACGGTATGGGTTCCAGGCTGCGCCGCCACCGGACTGTGCAGCCAGGTCCAAACCATATCGGCCAAAGTATCCCAGGCGGCGAGCGATGCCCGTTCCTCCACCAGTTCCCGCACCCGGCCGGCCAGATACTCGGGCAGCCGCCCTTCGTGCAGGGCGTGTCGGACCAGTACCTCCGCCGGCCGCGCGGTCAGATAGTCGCGCAGCGCGAGCAGCGTCCCTTCCAAGCTCCAGATTTCCCGACACCAGCGCCCGATCCATAAACTATCCAGACAAAGCCGCACCGCCAGATAATCCACCAATGCGACCCGATGCTCCCGATTGGCCGGATAGTCGGGATGTTGTTGTCGCCAGTTCATCATCCCCGACCAGCCGGGCAGTTCCAAAGCCAAGCGCGTCAGATAGCCCTCCCAACGCGCTTCGGGAATACCCAGCCGCCGCAGTTCGGCGACCACCGCATCGACCGGATCGTCCGGCCAGCGGGCCAGCATCCCGCGCCAGTCCGTCAGCCCCGCCAACAACCAGGCCGGATCGCTTTCGGCCAAGCGGCGCCAGGCCGCGTAAAATCCCTCCTCCCGGTGGGGCGGATGCCAGGCCGCCAAACCTTCGTCGAGATGAGCGGCGGACAGACGGATCAGGACCGGACGAACCTGGTCGAACAAATCCCGGCCGGTCAAGGCCCGCAGCAAACCGCGCAGCGTGCTGCCTTCGCCCACGTCATCGAACAACCGTTCGATCAATGCCGAGGCTTCCGCCTGCATCCGCTTGTGGACGATGGGACCTTCGTCATCCGTCGCACCTTCTTCCCGGAACCGCGCCAGCAGCGATTTCGCCAGCGTCAGTTGCAAATCCACCAACTCTTCCGGATGGAGGTTGAAAGCCGGCAACCGGAAACCCTCCAGACAGGCCCGCCACAAATCCTCCAGCGCCGCGCCGGCTTCGGACAGGCCTCGCCGTCGGGCCGCTTCCAGCAACCGCTGGCGGGAAGCCTCGGGCACGTCCGCCTCAAACCGGCGGGTGGCGTCGAGTTCTTCCATCCGCCAGACCAGCTCGTTCAGGGACAGGGCATCCACCCCATGCACCAGCGAAATCCGCAGCACCTCGCCCCGGTGGATATCCCGGCCACCCACGCGCGCCAGCACCGCAGCGGCCTCAAGGTCCGGACGCTGGGCGAAGACCACATCCAGATCGGCATCCACGATCCGATCGGCCCGGAACAGCTCCCGAAACCGCGTCTCCGGCAGATAGGCGTGAATCCCGGTGAGTCGCTCGGCGGCGGCCAAAGCCTCCTCGAACGGCAGGTGTTGATAGCCGTGCAGCGTATTGTGGTGGACGAAATTCAGGATCGGCGCCTGCGCGGGCAGCACGTGATCCAGATGCGCTATTGCGTGCTCGACGAGCCGGCGCGGCCCGAGAGGCGACTGATGAGACGCGCTGGCCGGCGAATCCGGCGTAACCGTCGCGGACATGGCATCCTCCCTACGGCAGTTTGGCGAAGATGGCGGCCAATTCCGCGACCTTGGCGCTCGCGAGCGCGATGACCGGCGCCGGTTTCAACCCCAGAACCAGCAACCCCACCGCCAGCGGAATTGCCGCCGCCAGTTCCAGCGGCCGCAGATCCTGGAGTTGCGCCAGTTCCGGCCGCATCGGACCAGCGAACAGGCCCCCGATGGTCCGAACCGCGTATGCGGCGCTCATCAGTACGCCGAGACTGGCCAGCACCATCAGCCAGCCCCAGCGCGCGAAGCCGCCGAGAAGCACGTGCAGTTCGGCCACGAAACCGGCCAGGCCCGGCATCCCCATTCCCGCCAGCAAGGCCAGGGTGATCAGGCATGTAAAACGAGGTGTCACCCGCACCAGCGACCCGTAATCGGCCAGTTCGCGGGTGTGGGTCCGTTCGTACAGCAGGCCGATCAGCAAGAACAGCGCTCCGGCGATCAGGCCGTGCGCGACCATCTGCAGGGTGGCGCCCAGCAGGCCGATCTCGTTCAGGGTCGCGATGCCGAGCACCACCACCCCCATGTGGCTGACGGAGGAATAGGCAATCATCGCCTTGAGATCGGTTTGCCGCCAAGCCAGGAGCCCCCCGTAGAGGATGCCGAGCAGCGCGATTCCGACCAGCAGCGGCTGCAACAGCAGGGTCGCCTCGGGCAGTATCCCGACCACTCGCAACAAGCCGTAGGCGCCCATCTTGAGCAGCACGCCGGACAACAGGACGCTGACCGGGCTCGGCGCCTCCACATGGGCCAGCGGCAACCAGCCGTGGAGCGGAAAGATGGGGATTTTCACCCCGAAACCGACCAGAAAGGCCAGCAACAACCACACCTGTTCCTGGCGGGGCAGCATTGGGACCGCCTTGGCGATGGCCGCCATGGCAAACGAATGTTCCGGCGTGAGCCGATAGGCCATGATCAGGCCGATCAGCATGAAGATCGAGCCGCCCATCGTGTACAGCACGAAATTGAGGCTGGCCGCGTGCCGTTTTTCCCCGCCCCACAGGTCGATCAGGAAAAACAGCGGGATCAGCGTCAGCTCCCAGAACATGAAGAACAGCGACCAGTCCTGGGCCATGAACACGCCCAACATGGCAAACTCGAGAACCAAAAGCCAGGCGTGGTAACCTTTCGCGCCGGCCGTCACCCGATCCGAGGCCAGCAGCGCCACGGCGGCGAGGAGGGTGGCCAGCAACACCATCGGCAGGGACAGCCCATCGACCCCCAGCGCGTAGGACACGCCGATGGTGGAACTCCAAACCACCTGTTCGACGAACTGAAGGGCCGCCGTGCCACCGTCGAACCGGGCGAGCAGGCTCCACGACAGGATCAGGGCCAAACCGGCGTGAAACAGGGCTATCCCCCTGATCAGTCGATGCTGGGCCGCCGGCAGCAGGGCGACCAGCACCGCCCCGAAAAACGGAACCCACAGGATCAGACTGAGCATATGTATCACCGTCGGCTCGCCGCCTGTTCCCGAAAGAGCCTTCCTCCCCCCCATGGCTCCCGTGCGAAGGAGCAACGCTGTCGACCGACAATCCGATACATGGTGATACTCCCCGGGAAACGCATCTCTGTTCTTGTATTCTCTTGGCATTATACCCGGTCATTCGAAACCCTTCTTCCCGGAGACGCCCCAATGCAGTGCGCGATCTACAAAAGCCGCAGGAAACAGGACACCTATCTTTACCTGGCCACCAAGGACGATTTTTCGAACATTCCCGACGCCCTGTTGAAACTTCTCGGCGAGCCGGTCCACATCATGGATCTGGAGTTACGCCCGGATCGCAAGCTGGCGCGGGAGGATACGGCGGAGGTGCTGCGAAACCTTAGGGAACGCGGCTGGCATTTGCAGATGCCGCATCAGGACGACCGGCTGGCCACCAAGCATTGACCGTCCGAGCGGTCACGCCACTGCTGGAACTGACCGATCCACGACAAATCGACCCGGTCGGTGGTGGCGGATGCGCCATGCGAGACCTGGCATATCGTTGCTGAAGGTGTTGTTCGCCGAGTTCCCGCGTACGGTTTTTCGCCGCACGCGGCCCAAGACGTCAATCCGCGAACTTCGGCTGCCGCTTCTGCATCGCCGCCGCCACCGCCTCGCGGGTGTCGTCCGACAGCAGCATGGCGGCGTTCCAGGTCGCCACGTAACCCAGTCCATCCGCCACGCCGTGGTCGCGGCCATGGTTCAACACCTGCTTGATGCCGCGCACCGTCAGCGGCGACTTGGCGGCGATGCCGGCGGCGATGGCCGCCACCCCGTCCCGCAATTGCGCGGCGTCGGGAAACACCCGGTTCACCAGCCCCATCGCCTGCGCCTCGGTGGCGTCGAACTGGCGGGCGGTGAAGGCCAGTTCCCGCAGCCGGCCCTCGCCGATCAGGTAGGGCAACCGCTGCAGGCTGCCGACGTCGGCGACGATGGCCAGATCCGCCTCCTTGAGCGAAAATGCCGCATCCGCCGTGGCATAGCGCATATCGCAAGCCGCGATCAGGTCCAATCCGCCACCGATGCACAGCCCCCGAACGGCGGCCAGCACCGGCTTGCGACAGTCCTCCAGTGCCGTGAATGCCGCTTGCAAGTCGAGGATGATCCGCCGCAACCGCTCTTCCCGGCGGCCCGGACTCAGATCCCCCACTTCATCCAGAATCGCCCCCATCAACTCGAAATCGATGCCGGCGCAGAAATGTCGGCCGGCGCCGCTCAACACCGCCACCCGCGCCTCGGGCGTATCGTCCACCCAGCGGAACGCTTCGCCGATCTCCCGCCACAACGTTCCATTCAGGGCGTTGGCCTTGTCGGGGCGATTGAGTTCGATATGGGCGATGGAATCGGCGAGGGTCGCGTTCAGACAGGCGAATTCCGGCATGGAATCTCTCCAGTTAGCAAAATGAATGGATCTACGGTGGACGCTTCCCCCAAACTTTGAACAAGACTCCCAGCTTGTTGCGCCAGCTCAGCCGCTCGTCCGTCAAGGCTTCCAGAAAATCCGACAGGATCTTCGACTTGGCCACACCGTAGAAGACCAGCAGGATGGTGGGAATCAGGACCACGACCACGATGAGCAGCTTCACCCAGGCCGGCTCGCTGGCATGGTCGAAGATATTCATGCCCAGAAAACCGGTCAAAACGGTGGCGATCAGCCCCAGAGTGGTGACCACGGTCAGCCGCACCACGGTATTCGCCTGCCGCCGCAAACCGTCGCTGTCCAGATATTGATTCATCTCCTTGACCGCCGCGCTGACATCCTGATAAATCCGGTCGGTGTCGAGATGGCCGGTCAGCAATCGGAACAGGTCCCGGGCCTGGGCCTGGTTGGAAACCTCGTGGAACCAGTAGCGGTGGGTGAAGCGGAGGAAAGTTTCGAATATCCGGCGGATTTCCCGCTTGAACGTTTTAACCGAATCCACGTTGCGGATGTCGAGTTGGCTGATCGCCGCGACCAGCCATTCGGAGAACAGCATCAGGGTGGCCTTGTGGAAGTGGGCGATCAGGTTGACCAGGAAATACTGATGGCGAAACTGGCCCAGCAGTCCGGTTTCCGGGTCGGCGAAGAACCGTTCCCCGGCCTTGCCAACCACCACGAAGGCGTGGCCGCAGCAAAGATAGCGGGTGGTCAGGGCCGGGTTGCGGGGATCCCAGAATTTGTCGTAGCAGTATTGCCACTCGAAATGGGTCAGCTCCGTCTCGGAGTAGGGCAAGGTATCGGACGATCCTGCCTTGGCGATCAACGCCAGCCGGGCAAAATCGCCGCGGGTCAGGGTTTGCGGATCGTCGAAACTCAGATAGGCCAGCAGCGGCATGCGGTGGTATTCGATCTGCCGGTAGCGAATCACGCCCTCGCGATCCGAATGGAACAACGCCAGCGGCCGCAGCAGGTATTCCCAGTGGGCGGCGATGCCGGGAGAACGATGCTGGCAGACGAAATGGAGGTATTTGCGCCGGTTTTCGTAGTCGGAAACGGCCAGCGTCTCGCCGGTCGCCGACAGCCATTCCACCCGGTGGGGACATTGCCCGCCGTGGCCGTCGGCCTCCCAGAATGCTGGATAGGCCCGCCCCAGCTTGAACAGGGCCTCCTGGGCGAGCGGCAACGGCAAGTCGTGGGCGAAGAATTCCACCGCCAGGATGATGATGTCGATGTCGTAGAAAAAATAGAGGTCGACATGGGCGACCTTGAACACCACCGGTGGCGAGCGACCGTCAAGCACGGCGCGCAACCCGGCAATGTCCCGGCGACGGTAGACGCGAATCGGCGATTTGCCGTAGCCGGCCAGCCCTTCGCGGCCCATGCCCTCGCCATACAGGAAGCGTTGCACGTAAGGCAGAAACGTGATGAATTCCTTGTAGTGCCGCTCCTGGAAATCGTCGGGATCGCCGAACTCGTCCACCACTTCCCGCCAGGGACATCGTTCTCCCTGCGACTCCAGAAATTCCCAATATTTCGAGATGTGCGGCTCCCGCACCCGGGCGTGCATCACCTGCAAGGGCCAGAGCAGGATTTGGCGGAAATGGCGGACCATGGGGGTAGCGTTTCGCGCGGTTTCACTCACGGGGTTAAGTCCTCGCCTATTCCGCTGCGGAAAGGAGATGGCGTTGGTGCGTAAATCCCCTAATTCATTGATTCAAGGGCTTTTCGCATGTTTGTGAAACTTCGATACTTCGTTTTATATCAATGCGTTATGTAGAATAACGCACCAACGCCCAACCCTATCCACACTACGAATCCTTACGCCTCCACCACCGGAATCTTGCCGATCCTCGCCTGCCACTCCCTCGGTCCGGTCTTATGGACGCTGGAACCCTTCGCATCCACCGCCACCGTCACCGGCATGTCCTTGACTTCGAATTCGTAGATCGCTTCCATGCCGAGGTCCTCAAAGGCCAGCACCCGCGCCGCCTTGATCGCCTTGGACACCAGATAGGCCGCGCCGCCGACCGCCATCAGGTACACCGCCTGATTGTCCCTGATCGCGTCGATGGCGATCTGACCGCGCTCGGACTTGCCGATCATGCCCAACAGGCCGGTCTGTTCCAGCATCTGTCGGGTGAACTTGTCCATGCGGGTCGCGGTGGTGGGGCCGGCGGGACCGACCACCTCGTCGCGCACCGGATCGACCGGACCGACGTAGTAAATGAAGCGGTTGGTGAAATCGACCGGCAGTTTCCGACCCGCGCTCAACATATCGGTCATGCGCTTGTGGGCGGCGTCGCGGCCGGTCAACATCTTGCCGTTCAGCAACAACACCTCGCCCGGCTTCCAACTCGCCACTTCCCCGCGGGTGACGGTGGCGAGATCGACCCGGCGGGCGTTGGCCGGCGCGTAGGTCAGCTTCGGCCAGTCGTCCAGGCTCGGCGGCTCCAGCTTGGCCGGACCGCTGCCATCGAGATGGAAATGCACGTGGCGGGTCGCGGCGCAGTTCGGAACCATCGCGATCGGCAGATTGGCCGCGTGGGTCGGATAATCGAGCACCTTGACATCGAGAACCGTGGTCAGGCCACCGAGACCCTGCGCGCCGATGCCGAGCGCGTTGACCTTCTCGTACAGCTCGATGCGCAGTTCCTCGGCGCGGCTCCTGGGGCCGCGCGCGATCAGTTCCTGGATATCGACCGGCGCCATCAGCGATTCCTTGGCTAACATGAATGCCTTTTCCGGGGTACCGCCAATGCCGACGCCAAGAATACCGGGCGGACACCAGCCGGCGCCCATCTGCGGTACGGTTTTCAACACCCAATCCACCAGATCGTCGGACGGGTTGAGCATCGCAAATTTGGATTTGGCCTCGGAACCGCCGCCCTTGGCCGCGCAGATCACCTCAACATGGTGGCCGGAGACGATTTCGTAATGGACCACGGCCGGGGTATTGTCCCTGCTGTTCTTGCGAGCGCCGGCCGGATCGTGCAATACCGAGGCGCGCAGTTTGTTATCGGGGTCGAGATAGGCGCGGCGCACGCCCTCGTCGACCATTTCCTGCACGCTCATCGTCGCGTCCCAACGCACGTCCATGCCGACCTTCAAAAACACCAGCGCGATGCCGGTATCCTGACAGATCGGACGGTGGCCTTCGGCGCACATCCGCGAATTGATCAGGATTTGCGCGATGGCGTCCTTGGCCGCCGGGCTTTCCTCGCGCTCGTAGGCCACCGCCAGTGCCTTGATGTAATCCACCGGGTGGTAGTAGCTGATGTACTGGAAGGCGTCGGCGATGCTCTGAATGAAATCTTCCTGGCGAATGGTGGTCATGATGCTGTGGACAAGATCTTCTTGGCGAATGGTGGTCATGGTGTGCTCCAACAGGCGAGGAAGGGGGCGCGGAGCCGCGTCCGGCAATTGTTATGGCGGCGGCTATTTTAGCAGCATTCCGGCGAGCGGCGGCGCTCGGTATCCTCACGTCCGTCCACGACATTACGCTAAGCTTAACCCTTTCCGACCACGCCGGTGGAACCCCCGCCGCCACTCCCAGGAGCCGCTCGAACCATGGCCGACGATTTCAACGAACGCGCCCTGCGCTACCACCGCATGGCCCCCTACGGCAAGATCGAAGTCACCCCGACCAAGCCGCTCGCCAACCAGCGCGATCTGGCGCTGGCCTACTCGCCCGGCGTCGCCGCCGCTTGCGAAGCGATCGTCGAGGATCCCCGCGAAGTTTCCACCGTCACCGCGCGCGGCAATCTGGTGGCGGTCATCACCAACGGCACCGCCGTGCTCGGCCTGGGCGACATCGGCCCGCTGGCCGCCAAGCCTGTGATGGAAGGCAAGGGCGTCCTGTTCAAGAAATTCGCCGGCATCGACGTGTTCGATATCGAAATCAACGAGCGCGACCCCGACAAGCTGGTCGAGATCATCGCCAGCCTGGAACCGAGCTTTGGCGGCATCAACCTGGAGGACATCAAGGCCCCGGAATGCTTCCAGATCGAGCACCGATTGCGCGACCGGATGAAAATTCCGGTGTTCCACGACGATCAGCACGGCACCGCCATCATCACCGCCGCCGCCGTGCTCAACGCCCTGTTGCTGGTGGGCAAGGAGATGAGCCGGGTGAAACTGGTCACCTCCGGCGCCGGCGCGGCCGGCATCGCCTGTCTCGATCTGCTGGTCGGGCTGGGACTGGCCCGCAACAACGTCATCGTGTGCGACAGTCGGGGCGTCATCTATCAGGGCCGGGGTCCACTCGACCCGGAGAAAGCCGCCTACGCGGCCGACACCTCCGCCCGCACCCTGGCGGAAGCCATCGTGGGCGCCGACATCTTTCTGGGATTGTCCAAGGCCGGGGTACTGACCGGGGAGATGGTCAAGACCATGGCCGACAGGCCGCTGATCCTGGCGCTGGCCAACCCCATCCCGGAAATCATGCCGGAAGAAGCCAAGGCCGCGCGGCCCGACGCCATCATCGCCACCGGTCGCTCCGACTATCCCAACCAGGTCAACAACGTCCTCTGTTTTCCCTACATCTTTCGGGGCGCGCTGGACGTGGGCGCCACCACGATCAATCAGGAGATGCAACTGGCCTGCGTCCACGCCCTGGCGGAACTGGCGTTCGAGCCGCATTCCCAGGAAGAAACCGCCGCTTACGGCGACCAGCCGATCAACTTCGGGCCGGAATACCTGATCCCCAAGCCGTTCGAACCGCGCCTGCTGCTCACCCTGCCGCTGGCCGTCGCCCGGGCGGCGATGGACAGCGGAGTGGCCACCCGGCCGATTCGGGATTTCGCCGCCTACCGCGCCCAACTCAGCCAGCGGGTTTATCGGTCGGGCCTGATCATGCGTCCGGTGTTCAATCACGCCAAGGCCGACCCCAAGCGGGTCATCTACGCTCAGGCCGAGGAAGAACGGATGCTGTGGGCGATCCAGGGAGTCATCGACGACGGTCTCGCCAAACCCATCCTGATCGGGCGGCGCTGGCGGATCGAACAGCGCATCGCCGAACTGGGCCTGCGCATCCGTCCCGATCGGGATTTTGAGGTGATCGACCCGCAAAACAACCCTTACTACGAGGAATGCTGGCAGGAATACCACCAGTTGCGCGGGCGTTACGGGGTCGACCCCAACAAGGCCCGCGTCCGGGTCAATACCCGCGCCACGGTGATCGGCGCGCTGCTGCTGCGCCTCGGCTACGGCGACGCTCTGCTGTGCGGCATGATCGGCGGCTATCCCGATCATGTGGAATACGTGCTGGACATCATCGGCCTGCGCGAAGGGGTCAACACCCCCGCGGCGATGAACATGCTGATCACCTCGCACGGACCGCTGTTCTTCTGCGACACCGACATCAACGCGGATCCAACGGCCGAGGAGATTGCCGACATCACCTTGCTCGCGGCGGAGGAAGTGAGGCGCTTCGTGCCGCCGAAAATCGCCTTGTTGTCCCACTCCAGTTTCGGCTCGCACAAATCGCGGGAGGCGCGCAAGATGGCCGAGGCGCTGCAAATCATCCGCCAGCGCGCCCCGGACCTGGAAGTGGACGGCGAGATGCGCGGCGACGCCGCTCTGTCCGAGGAACTGCGCAGCCGGGTCTTCCTGCATTCGCGGCTGATGGGCGCGGCCAATCTGCTGATCATGCCCAACGCCGACGCCGCCAACATCTCCCATAACCTGTTGAAGCAAGTCACCAACGGCGTGTCGGTGGGACCGATCACGCTCGGTCTGGCCAAGCCGGCGCATATCTTGACCCGCTCGGCCTCGGCGCGACGGATCATCAACATGACCGCCATCGCCGCCGTCGACGCGCAGGAATTCGCCAATCGCAAACGCGCCGGACGCGGTTGACTTCCGGCTCGGCCACGGGCGCGAGCTTGCCCGCGCCCGTGGCCGGCCCTCCGCCCCATTTCGGCGCGCGGCGGCGGCGGCTTCGCGCACTTTTGGGGCGGACCGGGTCCGGTTTGCCCGTTCTACCGCCGCCCGCCCTGCTGGCCACCGGCTCGCCTCGTGCTGGACCCCGCTTGAGTTGTTCGTCAATGCCATGAAATCGCTGCACTTTTAGAACCCGGGTGCCGTTCCGACCTCAAAATTGGCATCGACCATGCCGGATCGGCGACAAGCGGTATGTAATTTGTCTGTGCCCTTCCCGTGTTTTTCCCGCGAGTGAATCGAACCATGCAGCCAACGCGCAATCCCGCCGGCCTGTACCGGCCCGAATTTGAAAAGGACAGTTGCGGCTTCGGCCTGATCGCCCAGATGGACAACCGGCCCAGTCACTGGCTGGTTCAAACTTCCATCAACGCCCTGGCCCGCCTGACCCATCGCGGCGCGGTCGCCGCCGACGGTAAATCCGGCGACGGGTGCGGTCTATTGATGCGCAAACCGGATGCGTTTTTGCGCCAGGTCGCCGCAGAGGCCAGCATCAACCTGAGCGAGCATTACGGCGTGGGCATGGTGTTCCTCAACCGCGATCCCGCCCTGGCCGAGGCCGCCCGGACCGAGCTGGGGGTCGAGCTGGCCAAGGAGGGACTGCGGATCGCCGGCTGGCGCGTGGTGCCGATCAATCCCGACGCCTGCGGCGTCGAAGCGCTCAAAACCCTGCCCCATATCGAGCAGATCTTCGTCGCGCCACCGCCGGACATGCCGCCGGAGGCGCTGGAACGCCATCTGTTCTTAGCCCGCCGCCGCGCCAATCTGCGCATTCGCGCCCGCGATCCGGTCTATTACGTCCTGTCGCTATCGAGCCGGGTCATCAGCTACAAGGGCCTGGTAATGCCGGCCAAGCTGCCGGTGTTCTATCCGGATCTCCACGACGAGCGGCTGGAATCGTCGATCTGCCTGTTCCACCAGCGCTTTTCCACCAACACCCTGCCGCAGTGGTGGCTGGCGCAGCCGTTCCGCTACCTGGCCCACAACGGCGAGATCAACACCATCCGCGGCAACCGCAACTGGACCGAGGCCCGCAGCTACACCTTCTCCAGCCCGCTGCTGCCCGACATGGCCGCAATCCGGCCGCTGGTCAACATGCACGGTTCCGATTCCAGCAGCCTCGACAACATGCTGGAAGTGCTGGTGATGGGCGGCATGGACATCTTCCGCGCCATGCGCCTGCTGATGCCACCAGCCTGGCAGAACGTCGAGCACATGGACCCCGACCTGCGCGCCTTCTACGAATACAACTCCATGCACATGGAGCCCTGGGACGGTCCGGCCGGCATCGTGCTCACCGACGGTCGCCACGCCGCCTGCGCGCTGGACCGCAACGGCCTGCGTCCGGCCCGCTACGTCATCACCGAGGATCGCCATCTCACCATCGCCTCGGAAATCGGGGTGTACGACTATGCCCCGGAACAGGTGGTCGCCAAGGGCCGGATGAAGCCGGGTGAAATGCTGGCGGTGGATGTCGAAACCGGCCGGCTGCTGACGCCAGCGGATATCGACAGCGACCTCAAGAGCCGTCATCCCTACCGGCGCTGGTTGCGCGGCCACGTCCAGCGACTGCGTTCCCTGTACAAGGATGAGCCGGAGCCTGGGCCGCTGGTCCCGGAGGTTTTGAATACCGGTCAAAAGCTGTTCGGCGTGAGCTTCGAGGAACGCGATCAGGTGCTGCGGGTGCTGGCCGAGGTGGGGCAGGAAGCGGTCGGTTCGATGGGCGACGACACCCCGTTCGCCGTTCTGTCCAGCCGGCCGCGCTCGCTGTACGACTATTTTCGCCAGCAGTTCGCTCAGGTTACCAATCCGCCGATCGACCCGCTACGCGAGGCGGTGGTGATGTCGCTGGAAACTTGCCTGGGCGCCGAGTGCAACCTGTTTGAGGAAAGTCCGGCCCACGCGCCGCGACTGACCGCCAACTCGCCGGTGCTGACCGAGGGCCGGCTTCAGGTGCTGCTGGCCAATCCCGGCGGTCGATACTCGCATCATCGCATCGACCTCAACTACCCCGCCGATGAAGGACTCCGGGTCGCCATCGAGCGAGTTTGCGACCAAGCGGCGGCGGCGGTGCGCGGCGGCGCGACGCTGCTGGTGCTGTCCGACCGCGCCATTACCCCCGACACGCTGCCGATCCACGCCCTGCTGGCGACCGGCGCGGTGCATCACCGGCTGGTGCGCGACGGCTTGCGCTGCGCGGCCAACCTGATCGTGGAGACCGCCACCGCCCGCGATCCACATCATTTCGCGGTACTGCTCGGTTATGGCGCGACCCTGATCCATCCCTGGCTGGCCTACGACGTGCTGCGCGATCTCGTGCGCGGCGGCGAGATCGCCAACGGCGACTTTGCCAAGCTCGTGGAGAACTACCGCAAGGGCATCGACAAGGGTCTGTACAAGATCATCTCCAAGATGGGGATTTCCACCATCAACAGCTATCGCGGCGCGCAGTTGTTCGAGATCGTCGGCTTGCACGAGGAGGTGGTGGATCTCTGCTTCAAGGACACCGTCAGCCGCGTCCAGGGCGCGCGCTTCGACGACCTGGAAGCCGAGCAGATCCAATTGGCGGAGCGGGCTTGGCGGCGGCGGCAACCGATTGAAACCGGTGGCCTGCTCAAATACATCCACGGCGGCGAGTACCACGCCTATAACCCGGACGTGGTGGGGGCGCTGCAACGGGCGGTCGGCAGCGGCGACTACGCCGACTACCAGGAATACGCCCGACTGGTCAACGAGCGACCCGTCGCCACCCTGCGCGATTTGCTCCGGCTCAAGCCCGCTGGCCAGCCGATCCCGCTGGACGAGGTGGAGCCGGTGGAATCCCTCCTGCCACGCTTCGACTCCGCCGGCATGTCGCTGGGCGCCTTGTCCCCCGAAGCGCACGAGGCGCTGGCCATGGCCATGAACCGGCTGGGCGGTCGCTCCAACTCCGGCGAGGGCGGCGAGGACCCGGCCCGCTACGGCACCGAGAAGAGTTCCAGGATCAAGCAGGTGGCCTCGGGACGCTTCGGGGTCACTCCCGCCTACCTGGTCAACGCCGAGGTGTTGCAGATCAAGATCGCCCAGGGCGCCAAACCCGGCGAGGGCGGGCAACTGCCCGGCGACAAGGTCAACGCCACGATCGCCCGGCTGCGCTTCTCCAAGCCCGGCGTGGCGCTGATTTCGCCACCGCCGCACCACGACATCTATTCCATCGAGGATTTGGCGCAGCTCATTTTCGATCTCAAGCAGATCAATCCCCAGGCGCTGGTGTCGGTCAAGTTGGTCGCCGAGGCCGGCGTGGGTACCATCGCCGCCGGCGTGGCCAAGGCCTACGCCGACCTGATCACCATCGCGGGCTACGATGGCGGTACCGGCGCCAGCCCGCTGACCAGCGTCAAGTACGCCGGCAGCCCGTGGGAGCTGGGCCTGAGCGAAACCCATCAGACCTTGCGCATCAATCACCTGCGGGAGAAGGTGCGGTTGCAGACCGACGGTGGCCTGAAAACCGGGCTGGACGTGGTCAAGGCGGCTTTGCTGGGCGCGGAGAGCTTCGGCTTCGGCACCGCGCCGATGGTGGCGCTGGGCTGCAAGTATCTGCGCATCTGCCACCTCAACAATTGTGCCACCGGCGTCGCCACCCAGAACAACGTGCTGCGGCTCAACCATTTCCGGGGCACGGCGGAGAAGGTGATGAACTACTTCCGTTTCGTCGCCCAGGAAACGCGCGAGATCATGGCCAGCCTCGGCGTGCGCAAGTTCGAAGACCTCATCGGCCGTACCGACCTGATGGAAACCTTGCCGGGCACGACCGGCAAGCAGGGTCATCTGGACCTGTCGCCGATTTTGTCCGACGCCGGCCTTTTGCTGGAGCACCCGCAGTTCTGCATCGAACCGCGCAACGAGCCGTTCGACAAGGGCGAACTGGCCGAACGGATGGCGCGGGACGCCCTGCCGGCCATCGCCGCCGGTTCCGGCGGTGAATTCCGCTACGAAGTCAAGAACGTCCACCGCTCCATCGGCGCGCGGCTGTCGGGCGAAATCGCCCGCCGTCACGGCGACCTCGGCATGGAGGTCGCGCCGATCAAGCTGCGACTGACCGGCACCGCCGGCCAGAGCTTCGGCGTGTGGAACGCCGGCGGCCTGCATCTTTACCTGGAAGGCGACGCCAACGATTACGTCGGCAAGGGCATGGCCGGCGGCAAGCTGGTGATCTATCCGCCGAAAAACAGCCGCTTCGCCAGTCACCGAACGCCGATCATCGGCAATACCTGCCTGTACGGCGCCACCGGCGGCACGCTTTACGCGGCGGGAACCGCCGGCGAACGCTTCGCGGTGCGTAACTCCGGCGCGCTGGCCATCGTCGAGGGCGTCGGCGATCACGGCTGCGAATACATGACCGGCGGCGTGGTGGTGGTGCTGGGCGAGACCGGAGTCAATTTCGGCGCCGGGATGACCGGCGGTTTCGCCTTCGTGCTGGACGAGCGCAACGCTTTCGTGGACTGTTACAACCACGAACTCATCGATATCCACCGCATCGCCACCGAGAACATGGAGTTGCAACGCAACTATCTGCTGGAGCTGATCGAGGACTACGTGGCCGAAACGGGCAGCGACTGGGGCCAGGCCATCCTGGACGACTTCCGCTACTACGCCAGCCGGATGTGGCTGGTCAAACCCAAGGCCGCCGATCTCAAGTCGCTGATCGGCGCGTTGCGCGAAGCCGCCTGAGTTATCTCATTACCGCTTGCCGCTGGATACGCTCATGTCCAAAGCCAAACCGTTGCTGTTCATCGAAACCCCGCGCCAAGACCCCACCAAAACGCCGGCCCGCGAACGGGTCCTGCAATTCAGGGAAATTTACGGCCAGTTCGACGCCGCCGCGGCGGCGGTGCAGGCCGGCCGCTGCCTGCATTGCGGCAATCCCTACTGCGAATGGAAATGCCCGGTCCACAACTACATCCCCAACTGGTTGCAATTGATCGACGAGGGCAACCTGTTCGCGGCCGCCGAACTGTCGCACCGAACCAATTCGCTGCCGGAAGTCTGCGGCCGGGTTTGCCCGCAGGATCGGCTGTGCGAAGGCGACTGCACCCTGAACGACGGGTTCGGGGCGGTCACCATCGGTGCGATTGAAAAATACATCACCGACGAGGCCCTCAAGGCCGGCTGGCGCCCGGACCTGTCGAACGTAGCTCCCACCGGGAGGCGGGTCGCCATCGTCGGCGCCGGGCCTGCGGGACTGGGCTGCGCCGACATCCTGGCCCGCAACGGGGTCAAGCCGGTGGTATTCGACCGTTATCCGCAAATCGGTGGGTTGCTGACCTTCGGCATTCCGCCGTTTAAGCTGGAGAAAGAGGTGGTCCAAACCCGACGCGAGATCATGGAAGGCATGGGCGTGGAATTCGTATTGAATACCGAAATCGGCCGCGACCTGCCGTTTCAGCGCCTGCTGGACGACTACGACGCGGTGTTTCTCGGCATGGGGACTTACACCTGCATGAAGGGTGGTTTCCCCGGGGAAGATTTGCCCGGCGTTCACGAGGCGTTACCGTATTTGATAGCCAACGTCAACCGCCTGCTGGGGCTGGAACGCGATCCAGGTAACTTCATCGACATGCGGGGTCAGCGGGTGGTGGTGCTCGGCGGCGGCGACACCGCGATGGACTGCAACCGCACCGCCATCCGCCAGGGCGCGACCAGCGTCACCTGCGCCTACCGCCGCGACGAGGCCAACATGCCCGGCTCGCGGCGCGAGGTCGCCAATGCCAAGGAAGAAGGCGTGCGTTTTTTGTGGAACCGCCAACCGCTGGCCATCGTCGGGGACAGGCAGGTCGAGGGCGTCAAGGTCTGCGCCACCCGGCTCGGCGCGCCCGACGCACGGGGCCGGCGCATCCCGGAAGCGATTCCAGGTTCGGAGGAAGTGTTACCCGCCGACCGGGTGATCATCGCGTTCGGGTTTCAGCCCAATCCCGCGCCCTGGTTTGCGGAATTCGGCATTGCGGTGGACTTGCGGGGCCGGGTACAAGCCTCGCCCGGAGGCCGATTCAAGTTCCAGACCCGCAATCCCAAGGTATTTGCCGGCGGCGACATGGTGCGCGGTTCCGACCTGGTGGTGACCGCCGTCTTCGAGGGCCGGGAAGCGGCGGAAGGGATTCTGGATTATCTGGGGGTGTAAGCGACTCCTCCCCTCCAACCCCTCTCCCTCACGGGAAGAGGGGGGACTTTCAACGATCGAAAATCAGATCGGCCCGCTCGGCCTGGGCCGCGTTCAGCAGCCAGCGCCGCAGCGTCTCCCGATGATGGCAGGCGCGCAGTCGAGCTTCGACCGCGGCGTCCACCGCCAGTCCCCGTCCGTTCAACAAGGTCAGAATGGCTTCGACGATTCCCTCCTCGCGACCCTCCTCGCGACCCTCCTCGCGACCCTCCTCGCGACCCTCCTCGCGACC
>JAVMKJ010000200.1:0-35152 GCA_031732855.1 Candidatus Competibacter sp. | reverse complement strand
CCTCGCGACCCTCCTCGCGACCCTCCTCGCGACCCTCCTCGCGACCTTCCTCGCGCACGTCATTCAGGCTGGCATAACCCCGACGCTGCAGGAGATTGCGCAAGACCACATCGTGCGCCGCCTCACGGTCGAACAGGGCTCGCACCGGCACCGGATTGCGCAAGATTCCCGGCGCCTCCAGCACGTCGCTGGTGGTATAAACTTTCATGGGTCCTTCCGGGCGATGCACCTCCACCCGCTGCGGCCCCACCAGCCGCACCACCCATACCTGACCCGTTCCAGCCGCCAGCAACTCGGCAATCTTGCCCTTCAGTTCGCGCTCGTCCTGGCCGAGACCGGCGTATTCCACCGCCAGCGGCGGGGCTTCGGTCAACCAGGTACCATTCCCGCTGGGCGGCGTGGCTCGCACCACCACATCCGGTGCCCGCAAGACGCCCGGTTCCGGGCTGATGCCCGCATCCGCGCCGGTCCACCGGACATCCGGGTCGCTGTCGAGGACCAGACCGCCGGTCATGCTGCCCGAGGCGTGTTGCCAACCGGAGGGCGCGCAGTAGATGGGATGACCGTTGGAGAGTTCGTAGCGATCTCCATCGCGCAACTGGTCGGCGCGAAACGGACCGCGGCCGGAACGTTGGGGTTGGTCGGCCATGGCAACCTCCTGGCGGGGAGAGGAATGGAATCTCGAAATTGGGGTCATTATTACAGAATTTTCGCCGCGGCCTTGCCATTTTGGCAAACCGCGATCATCCATAGACGCCAGTCGGGAACCTTGGCACACTTGCCCCATGATCGCGACTCCTCATAACGACCGCCTGCTGCGCGCCCTGCTGCGACAACCGGTGGATGTCACGCCGGTCTGGCTGATGCGCCAGGCGGGACGCTATTTGCCCGAATACCGCGCCACCCGCGCCCGGGCCGGCAATTTCATGACGCTGTGCCAGACTCCGGATCTGGCCTGTGAAGTGACCCTGCAACCGCTGGCGCGGTTCCCGCTGGACGCGGCCATCCTGTTCTCCGACATCCTGACCATACCGGACGCCATGGGCCTGGGACTGTCGTTCGGCGAGGGCGAGGGGCCGCGGTTCGCCCGCCCGGTGCGCTCGACCGCCGACATCGACCGACTGGGCGTTCCCGACCCGGAGGTGGAACTGCGCTACGTCATGGACGCGGTACGGTTGATCCGCCGGGAACTGGCGGGCCGGGTGCCGCTGATCGGCTTCGCCGGCAGTCCCTGGACGCTGGCCACCTATATGGTCGAAGGCGGCTCCAGCAAGGACTACGCCGGGATCAAGGGACTGCTCTACGACCGGCCGGAACTGTTGCATCGGTTGCTGGACGCGACCGCCCGTGCGGTCATCGCCTACCTGAACGCCCAGGTGGCGGCCGGCGCGCAGGCATTGATGGTGTTCGACACCTGGGGTGGCATCCTCGCGCCGCGCGCCTACCGGGAATTCTCGCTGGCGTACATGGCCCGGATCGTGGCGGGGCTGACCCGTCAAAGCGAGGGCCGGCGGGTGCCGGTGATCCTGTTCACCAAGGGCGGCGGCGCCTGGTTGGAGGACATCGCCGCGACCGGTTGCGACGCGGTGGGGGTGGACTGGACCGTGGACCTCGACGCCGCCCGCCGGCGGGTGGGCGACCGGGTTGCCCTGCAAGGCAATCTCGACCCGGCCGCGCTGTATGCCTCCCCCGTCCGCATTCGCGAACTGGTCGCCCAGGTGCTGGCCGATTTCGGCCCCGGCTCCGGTCATGTTTTCAATCTCGGTCACGGCATCCAGCCGGGCGTCGATCCGGAGCACGTCCGGGTGCTGGTCGAGGCCGTCCACGAATCGAGCACGTCCTGGCATGAGAGCATCGGAACGTGAGCGGCACGGAGCAGCCCGCATGACGAACCCGAGGCCGACCGGCGTCCGGATTCTGTCGGCCGGAGTCGTGGTGGTGCACTGGAACCGCGATCATCACGACTATTTGCTGCTGCGAGCCTACAATTACTGGGACTTTCCCAAGGGCGTGGTGGAATCGGAAGAGTCGCCCCTGCAGGCCGCCGTCCGCGAGGTGGAAGAAGAAACCACCCTGACCGGATTGCGCTTTCGCTGGGGCGATGTGTACCGGGAAACCCATCCGTACAACCAGGGCCGCAAGGTGGCCCGCTATTACATCGCCGAATCCGCGAGTACCGAGGTCAGGCTACCGCCGAACCCCGAATTGGGCCGGCCGGAACACAGCGAATACCGCTGGGTCGACCGGGCGGAAGCGTGGAACCTGCTCACTCCGCGGGTACGGGCGATTCTGGAGTGGACCGACGGCATCATCGCCCGGCCCGTGCGGGGGCGCTGACCGCCACCGGCAAATCGTTCGTCCGAACGGTTTCCGGGCTTTCCGAACAGACAACCGTTTTGAGGTGACTACGATGGCCAATCCCTACCAGCCGCTCCCGTTTCACCGCCTGGATGCCGGCGCCGGCTATTTCCGCCCGCGCCAGCACTTGCCGGAGCATGTTACCGCCGACGATCCCGCCCTGTCGGTCATGACCGACCTCAGCCAGGTCACCACCTACACCACCGAACTGGCCACTCCGCTGAGCAAGGCCCAGGAAACGATGATCAAGCGCGGGGTGCGCATGCTGCTGGTGCGCGATCCCGACGGCCAGATCGTCGGGCTGCTGACCAGCCGCGACATCGAAAGCGACCGGCCCGACCGCATTCTGACCAAGGCCGGCGGCGCCTGGGAAGATCTGCTGGTCGCCGACATCATGACCCTCAAGCCCAAGCTGGAGGTGTTGCTGATGGAGGATGTGGTCGACGCGCGGGTGGGCGACATCATCGCCACTCTGCGCCAGGTGAACCGCCAGCACGCGATGGTGGTGGACAGCGATCCCAAGACCGGTAAACCGGCGGTTCGCGGCCTCTTCTCCTTGTCGCAAATCGGCCTTCTGCTCGGACTGGACATCGACCCGGCGCGGCAACCGACCACCTTCGCCGACCTGGAACGAGCGGGAATCGATTATCCGCTCACCGCGGCCGACCTGCTGTCATAGGCCGGAGGTGCCGGTGCTTGCTCCCGGCACCTCTCACCGCGACGCCTCCAGGGTTTCCCGCAAGCGCCGGGCATCCACGTCCTCGGCGATCGTGCCCTGGCCCAGGTCGCGCAGCAGGATCAGCCGCAACCGGCCGTCCTTGACTTTCTTGTCCACCGCCATCAGCCGCGTGAAATCGTCCGGCGTCAACTCCGGCGGTGGATCCAGCGGCAGGCGGGCGCGGGCCAGCAGCGCCCGGACTCGCTCGACCTGCTCTCCGCTCAGCCAGCCCAGCCGCGCCGACAGATCGGCCGCCAGCACCATCCCCACCGCCACCGCCTCGCCGTGCAGCCATTCACCGTAGCCGACGCCGGTTTCGATGGCGTGGCCGAAGGTATGGCCGAGATTGAGCAGGGCGCGCTCGCCGGTTTCCCGCTCGTCGGCGGCGACGATCTCGGCCTTGTTGCGACAGGAACGCTCGATGGCTTCCGTCAGGGCGGCGGCGTCGCGGGCCAGCAGCGCGTCGAGATTCGCTTCCAGCCATTCCAGGAACGGAAAGTCGCGGATCAGGCCGTATTTGATCACCTCGGCCAAGCCGGCGCTGAGTTCGCGGTCCGGCAGGGTGGCGAGGGTGTCGGTGTCGGCCAGCACGCAGCGGGGCTGATGGAAGGCGCCGATCATGTTCTTGCCGAGCGGATGGTTGACCGCGGTCTTCCCGCCGACCGAGGAATCCACCTGGGCCAGCAGGGTGGTGGGAATCTGGATGAAGTGGACGCCGCGCTGGTAGCAGGCCGCCGCGAAGCCGGTCATGTCGCCGACCACCCCGCCGCCGAGTGCGATCAGGGTGCAGTGTCGGTCGAAACGGTAGGTCAGCAGGGCGGTGAACACGTCGTCGAGCGTGTCCAGGGTCTTGTACCGTTCGCCGTCCGGCAGGATCACCGCTTCGTGGCGCCGGCCGGCCAGGGCAGCGCGGGCGCGTTCGAGATACAGCGGAGCGACAGTAGTGTTGCTGACCACCAGCACCCGCTGACCGGGGATATGGGGATGGAGCAGTTCGGGCCGATCCAGCAGGCCGGGACCGATGTGGATGGGATAGCGGCGGTCACCGAGTTCGACGTGGAGTGTTTTCATGGCGGAGCGGAAGGAAGAGGAAATAGGAAATAGGAAATAGGAAATAGGAAGAAACGGATCGACCTTCCTAGCGCGACGCGGCATCGGGCGCCAGGGGCTCCAGAATTCGCTGGGTAATCGTTCGCACCGAGTGGCCGTCGCTGGCGACGATCAGGTCGGCGATTTCCCGGTACAGGGGGTCGCGCTGTTCGAACAACTGGGCCAGCCGCGCCCGTGGATCGTCGGTTTGCAACAGGGGACGGTTGGTGTCGTGGCGGGTCCGCCGGAGTTGTTCGTCCACCGTGGCGCACAGGTAGACCACGAAACCGCGCCCGGCCAGGCAGCGGCGGTTGGCGGGATCGAGGACCGCGCCGCCGCCGGTGGCGAGGACGATGTTCTGGCGCTGGGTCAGTTCGGCGATGACGGCTTTTTCGCGGGCGCGGAAGCCGCTCTCGCCCTCCAGTTCGAAGATCAGGGGAATGCTGGCGCCGGCGCGCTGTTCGATTTCCTGGTCGCTGTCGAGAAATTCCCGCCGCAGCATCTGGGCCAGCCGGCGGCCGATGGTAGTTTTGCCAGCGCCCATCGGGCCGACGAGGAAGATGCGGGGGATTGCGGTCAGCATGCCGGTGAGGTAATCGATGTATGGTAATCCTTTGGGCCGCTTATTGTACGACATCCTCCGTTCGATCCGCCGGTCGGTTAACCCCATTTAAATGAGAATACCGACATGGCCCGGATGAAGCGTAGACAATGAGAGTTTGGACGCTGGATTCTCCCCCCTTTGAAAAGGAAGAGTGAGTGATTAGCTAAAGTCAAGTCCGATGTAACTCTTCCCGGATAGTTTCCCGCACGACATCGGCGAGCGTTTGACCTTGGGCAGCTTGTCGCAAGGCTTCGTTTATCAGCGTCTGGTAATTGCTACCGGTCATTTCGGCGCGGGCTTTGAAAATGGCCAAGGTAGCGTTATCCACTCGGATGGTAATCCGGGATTTGCCTCCGTGTTCGACTTGCAGTTTGACCAAGGCCGGCACGGCGGATACCGGCTTGGCGTTGGAAAAATCCAGGTTGGCATATCGCTCAAACAGTGGGTCGGAATTGTTGCTCATAACGCCTCCGTTGTGGTTGATTGGCTTTCCATGCTGAAATCAGACGCACGCTATCGCCGCGTAGAGTCCAGACCACGATCAGGATTCGACCCTTTGCACCCATCCCCAGCGTCACAAACCGCTGTTCGATTTGACTATCCGTATCTTCATGCGTCAGCGCGTAGGGGTCGAGCAACACCGGCTTGGCTTCATCAAAAGTGACACCCTCATGGTTCAGAGGGTTGACTGCGGCCTTTTCCGGATCAAATTCGATCTCCATGGGTTGTTATGATATGCACAAAAATATGTACATTCAATACGGAAAAGCGATTCTCACTCATCGGGCATCAGGCCATGCATGGGCGTTGCGCTATCCCTTGCCCAAGTGTTCGGCGCGAGCACGAAAGGTCGCCACAATATCGCGGTCCAGGTAGAGGGTGATCCACTGCTTTTTGGCGCAATTGATCATTTCTCCAAAAAAATCGGCGGGTTTCCCCGCCGATTCTGGATTGCCCGACGCCGGGTGGCGTCAATCTCACCTCACTGCGGTTTCACCGTGATGGTGATGGTCGGGGCAATGATTTCCGGACCGACGGTGGAGATGAAGTACTGCACTTGGCTGCTGCCCGTGCCGCCAGTCGCGGCTGCGGTGTACAGGTCGGACACGGCGATGGTCATGGTCGCAATGCCCTGCGCGCCCGTAACCAGCGGTTTGGGCAAGTAGTCGGCCTTCGGAGTGTACAAATCGTCCCGAACCTTGGCCGTGTCCCTCGTCGCCTGCGCAGTGGCAAGCGATTTTTGAGCTGCGGCCACCTGATCCTGAAGGGACTTATAGGTTCCACACCTGGGATCCGCGCTTGGATTGGGCGCTGACCCCGTTACCACCGGCGGAGTTCCAGAAAGCGTCTGCACGAAGCAATCCGTTGGAGCTGGTGGCTTGGAGGGAGACACCGGCGTAAAGTTGAGGTCCGGGTTGGCCGCCTTAAAATCATTTGCCGCCTTCTGCGACGCCGCCACATTCGCCTCGGCAATCTTGACCGCATTCTCGGCCGCCACGAATGCGTCATGGTCGGGATCGGTAATCACCACCTGCACGTCCAGCACTTCGGCCGGCAGCGGCGCGGGCGGCGTACCACCGTCGAACAGTTGCAGGGTAATCGCCTTGGCGAGCGCCTGCCCGACCGGCACCGTCAGATTCAAATCCTCCGGCGGAATGACGGTCAGCGTGCTGCCCGTCGCGATGCCCAGATACCAGCTCCTGCAGTCGGTGAAGTCGGTCGATTCGGTGGTGGGATTCATCACCGCGCCCGCCGTGCCGCCGTTCGCCTCGACCGTCAGCTTGAAACACCGACCCAACTGGTTGATCGGATAATTCATGATGGTCGAAGCCAGGCCGTTCGAGTCGAGCTGCACCGTCGCGCCGCCCACGTTGTTGGCGACGTTGCCCGAATAGGGCGGACAACCGACCGTGTAGGGCACGGTGAAGCCGGTATCAGGCCCCGCGATGAAGGGCGTATTGACGCTCAACAGATGCAGTCCGGACACGCCGGTCACGATCCAGCCGCCTTCCTGCCCCAGTTGCGCGCCTTCCAGCACCAACTGACAGTTCACCGTCGTACCCGCGAGCGAACTGCCGCTGGTCGGGGTGGAGAAGGTATTGCCGCCTTCCTCCGGATTGCCATCCTCTCCGGTGATCGTGAACGTTCCCCGGCCCTCGTTGGGATAGCCGGTCATCGGGTTGTCCATCAGCCGGAAGGTGACGAACTTGCCGGGAGCCGGCGGATTGCCGAACTCATCGACCGCGATCACGCTGATCGCGCGGCTGTAGACGCCGGTGGCGAAATCGATGGTGTCGCCATCGCCGAGAGGCAGCGTATTGAACCGCTGCGCGACGGCGCCCGGATAGGGGCCGGTGAAGGTCAGGGACACGATTTGGCCGCTGCCGATGGCAATGGTATCCACATCGGTCACCGGTTGCTGGATCCCGTTGTCGACGTTGTTGTCGGCCCGATCCGCGATCGCCACGATCCCCACCGTGCCCGGCAAGGTCCCGCTGTGCAGGGAAGCCGCGGCAACGCCGTTGATGGTTCGGGTATTGACGACCGTGCCTTCCTGGGTGGCGCCGGAAATCGTCACCGCCACCAGCTTCTCGCCTCCGTTCGGACGGTTCGGCAACAGTTGCAACTGGACGTTATTGGCCGTCGGATTCGGCACCGGCTGATCGCCATCGTCCAGCACCGCCACCTGGAACTGCTTCACGTCCGTCCGACCCTGGCCGGTGATGTACAAGGGCGTCGCCGGAATGTTGAAGAGGACCTCGGCCGGCAAGCCCGTGCTCGCTCCCGGCCCCACCGTGAGCGTCAGATTGGCCGAGATTTGCTCGCCGGTGTTCGGATCCGGCGCGGATGCCTTCAGCACCACCGTGCCCGGCGTGCCGCTGGAATGGAAATGGGCCGTTACCACCCCGGTCGTGTTTTCAAACGTCAGCCGGCGGAACGCAATGGGAACCGTGGCATCGGGAGGGCAGGTGGCTCCGGTCGGGCACTGCTCGTGCGCCGGATCGCCGTCCAAATAATACAGCGCGCCGCTGGACAGGCCCGACACGATATCGATCGCCACGTTCGGCGCCGCGTACACGTTGCCGCTCCGGGAGATCTTGACCGTCAGCGTGTTCGTGAACGGTCCCGACGGATCGGGTCCGAAATCGGAGGGATTGGTTTGCAGAGTCGTCTTGTCGGCGGTGATGCTGACCTGGATTTGTTCAGCACTGGTAAAACCGCTATCACCCCCCCCACCGCCGCAACTCGCCAACAACACGCCGAGCAGCAACAGGCCGAACAATCGGAATATCCCGCCATTCATCGAAAACACGGAGTGTTCTCCTTAAAGTAGTGACAATCTTTCGAGAAAACCGAAGCCCATCAACGCTCGGCGATCTTGCCTTCCTTGAGAATCTGCGGCGTCACGAAGATCAGCAGCTCGCGCTTGACGATAGCATTAGAGTTCTGTTGGAATAGATATCCAAGCAGTGGGATATCACCAAGCAATGGCACTTTATTGTTCCCTGTAGTCTTGGTTTGTTCAAAAACACCGCCCAACACTACGGTTTCACCATTGTTCACCAGAACCTGGGTTTCAACCTTGCGAGTGTCGATACTCGGTACCGATCCTCCAGTTGCTTGTGGAACACTGGTTCCCACAGTGTCTTTCTTGACCGTCAAATCCATACGAACACGGTCATCCGGAGTAATCTGGGGTGTGACTTCCAATTCCAGGAAAGCATCTTTAAACTCAGTATTTGTCCCATTCTGAGAGGCAGTTGAATAGGGAATCTGGGTGCCTTGCAAAACCTTCGCCTTCTTCAAATCCGCCGTCACTACTCGCGGATTGGAGATCACCTCACCCTTGTTTTCCGCCTGCAATGCAGACAACTCCAAATCAACCAAATAATCCGCACCCAGTATCGAGAATGCTATACGGGCAGGACTACCCAAAGGAGGAGCCGCCGGAAAGTTGGAACCAATCCGCGAGACGAGCGGCGGAATCGTTACCGGATAGGGCTGGCCGGTGGTGATCAGATTCTGTGCGGCGCTGTTGATGATGGTATTGGTAGCGTCCAAACTGCCGCTGACGGTGCCGACGCTATTGCCACTCTGCCCCACGCCCGTCACCCCGAACCGCACCCCGATATCCCGCGCGAAATCAGTACTGGCGATGACCACCCGCGAATCGATCATCACCTGCCGGGTCGGGATGTCGAGCTTCGTCACCAGATTGCGCACTTCCACGATTTTGTCGGGCACATCCTTGACGATCAGGCTGTTGGTCCGTTCGTCCACGGCCACGTCGCCGCGCGGCGACAGCATGCTTTGCCCCTTTTCGCCGACCGTTTTCAGCAACGTCTTCAGTTCCGACGCCTTGGCGTAATTGACCTGGACGATCTCGGTCCGCAGCGGAATCAGCTCGTCCACCGTCTTGCGCGATTCCAGTTCCAGCTTCTCGCGGGCGGCGATTTCCTCGGTCGGCGCGATGAAGATCACGTTGCCGTTCTGCCGCATCGTCAGGCCCTTGGTGCGCAGGATGATGTCCAGCGCCTGATCCCAGGGCACGTTCTGCAAGCGCAGGGTCAGATTGCCCTTCACGCTGTCGCTGACCACGATGTTCATGCCGGTGAAATCCGCCAGGATCTGCAGGATCGCCCGCACCTCGATATCCTGGAAATTCAGCGACAGCAGATCGCCCTTGTACTTCTTCTTGGACGGATCGAACATCGCCTCCTTCTCTTCCTGCTCCGCGGACTTCTGCGGCGGGCGCACCTCGATCACGTATAAATCGTTCGCCTGATAGGCCAAGTACTCGAACGGCGGATTGGGCTTGATGCTCAACCGGGCGTCGCCTCCGCGATTCAGCGCCTCCACGATCGTTACCGGCGTGGCGAAATCGGTCACGTCCAGCCGCCGCTCCTGGCCGCGGAGCAACGTCGCGCCCTGAAAGTCGGCGACGATCAGATTGCCCTCCTGTCGCACGTCGGTCGCGATGCTGGGATTGGAGAGCTTGACCGTGATCACGCCCTGCCCGGCCGGACCTCGCTTGAAACTGACATCCTTGACATTGCGCGGCCCCCCAGCCGGCGGCGAGGCTTCGGATCGCTTTGGCGCGGCGGCCGCCACCGAACTCGCGGGAGTCGCGGCCGGCGTCTTCGGCACCGCCGCCCCGGCATTCTCCAGCGTCAGCAACACCGCATTGCCCTGCACCTGCACGTTGTACGGCACCAGCCGCGCCAGATTCACGGATGCCCGGGTCCGGTCGGAACCTTCCAGCACGCTGATCTTGTCGGCCACGCCGACGTTGATCGCCTGCTGCTTCGCGCTCAGACCGTTGGCCGTGCCGAGAAAATCCAACACGATCCGCGCAGGATCGTTGATCGTGAAACTGCTCGGCGGCCCCTTGGGCATCTCCGACAACCGGAACCGGATCTGCAAGCGATTGCCGGCCAGCGGGCTGATGTCGACCGCCTGCAACACCGGCTGCCGCCCGGCGTCCTCACCGGCCGCCGCCACCGAGCCGTTCCATGAGCCCGCCAGAACGACTCCCCAGATCAACCCGACCACCGCCAACCATGGCGGCAGCCACCCTCCGCCCGATCGCCGGTCATGTTGGCCTTCGTTCGTGGACCTGCTCGTCATGACACTTCCCCCTCATCATTGGGTAAGCGACAGAAACGCATCCCGTTCCTGCCAGCATCCGGGCTTATCCGGAACAATCTCCTTCAAATCGATTCGCTGCTCCGTAACACTGGCGATCCGGCCGTGGTTGGTGCCCAGATAATTTTTTTTCTGAACCCGATGCACGACCCCATCGGGAGCCAGAACCAATGCCCACAATTCGTTGCCGCCGCCCACTCGCAGAGTACCCATCATCTTGAGCGAACCCAGCGAATACTTTTCAAGCTCTTCCCGCACCCGGTTCGGATCGGGGCGTACGGCAGCGGTACAGGCGCCACCGCGCTGGCCTTGGCCCTCGGTTAAGATCCCGATTTCGTCGCCCTCCGCCGCGAACGGCGCCAGGATAAACGGATCCTTGACTTCCTGCGCGGTATAGGCAAACGGCGTGTAGGGCTTGATTTCCGGCGGCGGGTCAGGTTTTTTGATCGGCGTGGTGCGCTTGGTGGTTTCCACGAACTGCTGCAGATCGGTCATATCCCGCCGGGCGCACCCCCCCAGCACAGCCAGCGCCAGCGCCAGCGCCAGCGCTACGGCGCCGCGTGCGCTCATCCCCATGGAACAACCCCGACGAAATCGCGCGTTCATTTCTTGCCGGCCCCCTTCTGCTGGCCCCCCCCGGCCGGAACGCCACCCTCGTCCATGTAGCGATACGTTTGCAGGGTCGCCTGGATGGTGAGTGGCTCCGTTCTGCTCCCCTTGCCGGCTCCCTTGCCGCCAGCCGCGCCGGTCAGAGTTGCGTTCTCCAGGGTCACGATCCTCGACAGGGCCGCGACCCCGCTCACGAACGCGCCGAACTGATGGTAGGATCCCTTGGCCTTGATGGTAATCGGCTTGGCGGCATAAAAATCCCGCGGCTGCTCGGCCTCGGGCTTGAACAGCTCGAAATCCAGGCCATTCCTCTTGCCGGTGTTGGAGATATCCTCCAGCAGGTCCGGCATCTCCGTACCGGTCGGCAACTGCCGCAACATCACCGCCAGATCGGCTTCCATCTGCTTGAGCTGCGCCCGAAACGATTCCAGATTGGCCGCCACCCGCTGCTTCTCGATGAATTCCTGCCGGAGTTGCTGTTCCTCGTTTGCCACCCGGTCCAGTTCCTGAAGTTGGTCGTTGGTGAAGAAATAATACCCCGCTCCCAGCACGGCGGCGACGACCAGGACGATCAGAACCACCTTGCCCGCCAACGGCCATTCACCCGCCTCCCGGAGATCGAAGTCGCTGAGGTTGATCTCGGACAGATTCATTTCTTACCCCCCGCATCCGCCTGCTCCCCACTCAGCTTGATCGGAACGATCAGCTCGAACACCCGCGCCGGCACGTTGTTGACGTTCCGGGTTTCGATGACCTGCAACACGGGCTCGCCGAACAGCTTGGAATCCCGGATCTTGCGCATGAACTCCGAGATGACGACGTCGGAGCGGGCAATGCCATTGAGCGTCACCTGATTGTTGGCGGTCTTGAAGGCGGTCAGGAAAATATCCTGGGGAATCAACCGAACCAGTCCGTCCAGCATCCGCACCATGCCGGGACGGCTCGCCTGCAAGGTCTGAATGACGTTGAGCCGCTCCACCAGCCGGCTTCGGGTTTTTTGCAGTTCCTGGAGTTCCTCCGCCGCTTTCTTCAGCCGGGCGATCTCGCCCCGCAGATAGTTGTTGCGTTCCTGCTGGAATTCGATGCGGCTGGCAATCTCGGCATGCACCAGGAACACGATACCGGCGGCGACCATCGCCGCCGCGACCAACATCCCGATCAGCTCGCGCTGTCGCAGAGCGCGGCGCGCCTCGCGCCAAGGCAGCAAATTGATGCGCGTCATGTCAGTCGAAACTCCTCAGGGCCAGTCCACCCGCGACCGCCAACAAAGGTGCCTCGCGCAATAAAACACTGCTGTTCACCCTCGCGGCGCTACCCATGTTCCTGAAGGGATTGGCGACAACCGTCGTGATGCCCAACACGTCCGCGACTGTCCGGTCCAACCCCACGATCATGGCACCCCCACCGACCAAGACGATAGTATCCACATTATAGCGGCCCGATACATACTGGTCGGAGGAAAAAAAGAACTGCAACCCATGGCCGATCTGCTCGGCCAGCATCTGCTTGAAGGGATCCAGAATCGTCGCGGCAAAGTCGTCGGCCACCTGGCCCGCGCGCTTCGCCTGCTCGGCCTGTTCCCGGGGCAGGCCGTAGGCCTCGGCGATCCGGATGGTGAGCTGATCGCAGCCGAATCCCTGTTCGCGGGTGAAAATGATCCGATCATCCTGCAGGATGTAAAGATTGGTGATGGTGGCGCCGATATCGACCAGAGCCGTCAGGCTGTCCCGCGCCTTGCTCAGACTGAGTCCGCTCGTGCCCGCCTTGGGCAAGCCATCCATCAGCAACCGGAACGCATTCTCCAGCGCGTAGGCCTCCACATCCACGATCACCGGAATCAGCCCGGCATTCTTGAGAGCGGCTTCCCGCGCGTCCACGTTTTCCTTGCGGGTAGCCACCAGCATGACATCCTGCATGTCCGCGCTGGCCTGGGATGGACCCTTCACCTCGAAATCCAGATAGATTTCCTCGACGGGATAGGGGATGTACTGAGAGGCTTCGATCGAGATGTTGGTCTCGATGTCGCTCTCCTTGAAATCCGCCGGCATGGGCACGGTACGCGTGATGACACCCGAGGTCGGCACGGCGACCGCCGCGCGCCGCAGGCGAGTGCCAGCGTTGCGGCACGCCCGCTTGATCGCCTCCGCCACCGCGTCGGTATCGACGGGATTGCGATCTTCCATCATTCCCTCGCCCAGCGGTTCGATGGCGAACGCTTCGACCCGGAAACGCGGTCCGGAACGGCTCAGTTCGATCAGCTTGACCGCCGAGGGACTGATGTCGATGCCCAGAAAGGGTTCTTTACGCTTGAACAGAGCCAAGTTACGCTTCCTCAACTGACCAGAGTGAACGAATCAAACCCCGCCCCCATGGAATATAGCAAACAACCCTGTCCGAAACGTCGGGAAGTTCAACTCCACCCAGGCGGAAACTCGAAACCCGCCGGATTCAGCCGATCCGGTGATACTCCATCCGGCGAACGCGCGCCCCCGATCCGGCTCCGCGGCGTTTGCACCATCGTCGCCGTCCGCCCGCCGCGATCGCATCGATGGAGTTAGCTCATGACCCACCGTCACCGCGACGCTCATCGACTCAGAATGCTGCTGGCTCAGGAATGCGCACGAATCATGGCCGAGGAAGGAATTCAGGACTTCCGGACCGCCAAGCGCAAGGCCGCCTTCCGACTGGCGGTCACCGACAAGGGCGTGATGCCGGACAACGCCGAAATCGAGCGGGCCCTGCTCGATTACCAGCGCCTGTTCCATGCCGACCGCCAGGCGATCCGCCTGCGCGGCTTGCGTGAAACCGCCCTGGAAGCCATGCGCTTCCTGGCGCGCTTCCGCCCGAAGCTGGTCGGCTCGGTGCTGAGCGGCACCGCCGGTCCGCACGCCCATATCCACCTGCATCTGTTCGCCGATACGCCCAAGGATGTTCTGATGTTCCTGATGGAACGCCGGGTTCCCTTCGAAACCACGGAGCGCCGTCTCAAGCTCGGCAACGGCGATCATGCCTGCCTGCCGGTCTTTCGCTTCGACGCGGGCGACCATCATATCGACCTCACGATTTTCGCTCCGCTGGCCGAGCGGGAGGCGCCCCGGAGCCCGGTCGACGGCCGGCCGATGCGGCGGGCCGGCCAAGCCGAAGTCCAGGCCCTGCTGGCCCAGGATCCGCCCTGAACGCCGCGGGACGCAGTCGCAACGCTCCGCGCATCGCACCCGAACCTTCCCTGCCGCAATGGACCCGGCCGGCTTCACGCCTTGGCGGCACTCGGATGGGTATCCACAAAGTGCTTCAACACCAGTTTCAACTGCAGAACCTTCTGATCGTGCCCGCGTCGGCGCTCCTCCTCGATATCGTCCAAAATGATGCGCTTGATCATCGGGATGCCTTCCGCCGTATGCACCAGATAGCTGCCCATTTCCAGCGCCGCCATTTCCGGCAGATGTTCGTGCTCGGCGATGGCCTCGATCTCTTCCTCGGTCAGGTCGCTTAGCTCGACGCAATCTTCATAGGACAACATGATGTTCCCTCCTGAGTCGTTTCGATGGGTAAACGGTTATCTCGGTAGGCGTGCCGCCGGACGCGGGCGGCTCGCTCCCTAATGTTCGACTAATTAAAGGTTAAACCCGGCGGTACGTCCACACAAGCGCAAACCCCATTACTTTTGTTCTTATTGTGCCCGCCCGGCTTGAAATCCACCAGTTCAAGGTATTGCCTTATTTCGATAATGGTTTATCCTTATTTACGTTTGCCTGGGTCTTTGGCTATTGTTGACAAAGCTAGCAAACATAACCCATTAAAATCAGTCAAAATGTCTTGTTAAGGAGACGTACTGCCTGGTTGGTACCGATCCGATCGGGGACCGTGTTCCCGCTCAACCCGGGTAGCCGCGAAGGCGGAGGGGAGTTCGTAACCACCACAGGATCGAGGGTCGGCCCGCCACCGTCCGACCAAAGCGCTGTAGCGCGTGCTCTGAACCAGCACACTCGATAAGCCCATAATAATCCTCTCCCAAAGTCTTCGCGGCCACCCTTTTTTCTTTCGGGGGCCGATCATTCGGTTCGTGCCGATTTCCGGTTCGGTTCGACGGTACGGTGCTTGCTGGGCTCGCGCCCGAATGACGCGCATCATGATTGCGATGGATTCCCCCCGGCGCGGAGCGATATGATTGGCGCTTCCATACACCGATAGCGTCCGTCGCTCCGAATCCGCCATGACCGCCGACCGCATCCCCCCACCCAGCGATCCCTCCTCCCCCTGCGTGGGGGTGTGCGTCATCAACGCGCGGACTCAACTATGCGATGGCTGTTTCCGGACGCTGGATGAAATCGCGGCCTGGTGGGATTACTCCCCCAAGCAAAAGCACGCGGTTCTCGCCAAGCTGGAACAGCGGCTGACACGAATCATGGATGGCACCTTTTTCGACTGACCGATCAACCGCTGGCCAACCTTACCTTTAGCCAGGAGAAAATCATGCCGCTCTCGGCTCCCGCCGTTCCCCGCCAACTGCTGCACAAGCGCGCCGTCCAGTGCTGGGGCTACCGACGCGACGACGGCCTGTGGGAGATCGAAGGCCGGATGGTGGATACCAAGACCTATTCCTTTCCCAACGAGGATCGGGGTGGCTTTATCCAGGCCGGCGAACCGCTTCATGACATGTGGATTCGCCTGACCGTGGACGGCGAATTCCTGATTCGCGATGTCGAGGCCAGCACCGACGGCTCGCCGTTCGGTCTCTGTCCCGCCATCACCGACCGCTACAGGCAACTCGTCGGCGCGCGCATCGGACCAGGCTGGACCCTGAAGCTCAGGGAGCTGTTCGTGGGCATCAACGGTTGCACGCACATGACCGAACTGCTGGGTCCGGTCGCCACCACTTTTTTCCAGACCGTCTACGGCCAGCGCTACGACGAGGAAGACGCCAAGCCCGCTGCCGAAAGAGCGCCGCCACCGGTGTTGAATACCTGCCATGCCCTGGCGAGCGACAGCCCGGTGGTGAAACAGCGCTGGCCGCTGGCCTATACCGGTCGAGACCGGGAAGCGGACAGCCACAACCGACTGCTGCTGGACGACTGCATCACCTGAACCGGCGCCGGGCTATTGGAATCACTGGAACGCCGGCGTTCCCGGGCTCAGGCCGACTCCGGCTTCAGGTCCCGCGCCAGCAGGATTTCCACCGCCCGGCGCGGATCCCGACCGTGGCGCAACACGAGATCCACCTGCTCGGTGATCGGCATTTCCACTTGGTATCGCCGCGCCAGACGCGCGGCTTCCCGCGCCGTGGCCGCTCCCTCCACCACCTGACCGATGGCCGCGCAAGCTGCTTCGGCCGTCTCGCCCCGCCCGATCGCCAGCCCGAAACGGCGGTTGCGCGACTGATCGTCGGTGCAGGTCAGCACCAGATCGCCGATGCCGGCCAACCCCATGAAGGTTTCGCGCCGGCCGCCCACCGCCAGGCCCAGCCGTACCATTTCCGCCAGCCCGCGGGTGATCAGCGCCGCCCGGGCATTGGCCCCGAATCCCAGCCCGTCGGCGATGCCGGCGGCGATGGCCAGCACGTTCTTGATCGCCCCTCCCAACTCGACGCCGATGACATCGGTACTGGTGTAAGCTCGCAGGTTGGAACCGTGCAACAAGGTCGCCACCCGGCGGGCATGATCCGCGTCCGGCGCGGCGACGGTGACGGCGGTCGGCAACCCCAGGGCGACCTCCCGGGCGAAACTGGGACCGGAGATGACCGCCGCCGGCCAGGCTTCGCCCAGCGCCTCCGCCGTGACTTCGTGCAGAAAACGGCCGCTGCCGTGCTCCAGTCCCTTGGTGGCCCAGGCGAAACCGGCGGTCGCCGGCAGGCAGGAGCGCAGCCGGATCAGGGTCTCCCCATAAGCCTGACTGGGCACCGCCGCCAGCGCCAGTTCGACTCCGGCGAGCGCCTCGGTCAGATCGGCGCCGACCGACAGGGAGTTCGGAAATGGGATACCCGGCAGATAGCGGCGATTTTCCCGCTCCCGGCGGAGCGGCGCGACTTCCCCGGGGTCGTGACCCCACAGCCGCACGGCGTGGCCGTTGCGAGCCAGTAGCAGCGCCAGCGCTGTTCCCCAGGAACCGACGCCCAGCACGGCGACCTCGGCGGCGATCATCCCTCAGTGAGTCTGGGCCGTCGCCGCGGCCTGCGCCTGCTGTTGCTGCAACCGCTGCAGGTAAAGACCGTCGAAGTTGATCGGATTGAGCAGCAGCGCCGGGAATCCGCCCTTGCCGATCAGCGAGGCCAGTTCCTCGCGGGCGAAGGGAAACAGAATGTTCGGACAGAACGCATGCAGCATGTGCCCCATCTGCGCGTCCTCGAAACCCCGCAGAGTGAACAGGCCGCCCTGCTGGATTTCGGCCAGGTAGGCGGTGCGCTCGCCGAGCTTGGCGGTAACGGTCAGGGTCAGCACCACCTCGAACAGATCCTCGGTCAGCGGCGTGGCGCCGCTTTCGAGGCGTACCTCGGTTTGCGGTTGCCACTGCTCGGTGAAAATCATGGGAGAATTGGGTGTCTCCAGGGATACATCCTTCAGGTAGACTTTCTGGATTTCGAAGTGCTGGGGAATCTGCTGTTGCTCGCTCATGCGCAATGCCTTGTCTGAGAGGGTGTGATGGGTTGAATGACGATGGAAACAGCCGTCGGCGCCAGGCTCGCTTCAGTTCTTCAGCAACGGATCCAGCTTGCCGCGCTGCTCCAGCGCGAACAGATCGTCGCAGCCGCCGACATGCCGGTCGCCGATGAAGATCTGGGGCACGGTATCGCGGCCGGTTCGCCGGGCGATCTCGTCCCACAACCGAGGCTCGCGATCGACGTCCAGGACCGTGTAACTCACTCCCTTGCTGTCCAGCAACGCCCGGACGCGCCGGCAATACGGGCAATAGTCGGCCGAATACATGACGATGTTCGACATGATCGAATCCGGTCGACGGTCAGGATTTCTTGCGGCTGACCGGCAGGTGGGCATCCGCCCAAGCCAGCAGGCCACCGTTCAGACTGTAGGCCGCGGTGATGCCGCTCTTCTTGAGCAGGGCGCAAGCCGACTGCGAGGTGGCGCCGGTGCGGCAGTAAACGATGATCGGCTTGTCGCCGGCCTTGGTCAGTTCGCCCAGCCGTTCCTTGAGCGCGGCGAACGGGATATGGCGAGCCTGGGGGATATGGCCTTCCTTGTACTCGCCCCCATCGCGGATGTCCACGACCCAGGCATCCCGATCGTTGATCAGGCGCAGGGCTTCGGTGGCGTTGAGGGTGCTGACTCCACGCATCTTGCGCAGGATCTCGCTCCCGACCAGCATGCCCAGGATGGCGAACAGGGCCAGGAACAACAACCAGTTGTGCTGGGCAAATTCGGCAAAATCGCTCATGACGTTCCTTAACGGTTGGTTCGATTCATCGAACGGTTGGCCCGATCACCCGCCTTCCCGATGCCCAGTTGCCACAGAATCCTCTCCGCCGGGCAGAATTGGGTGAAACCGCTCTGGAACAGGTTCAGGCCCACGAAGGCGGCGAGCCACAACCAGTGGTCGCTGTGGTGGAGCGGGCTGGCCGGCGCTCCCAGCAACAGTGAAATCAGGATGAAGGAGCCGGCCATGATCCGAATGATCCGTTCGCTGTTCATGAATTGATCCCGATCGAGAAGCGGTGGATTTAGGGATTGAGATATCGAGCCATCGAGAACGAGTCGAACGAAGGTGAGGCCGGCTGACCGGTCCGCGCGCGGTCAGCCCCGCGTGCAGAAGACGTCCCGCATCATGCCGATCAGGCGCAGCGTGCGAGCGTCTCCCACCCGATAATAGACCCGGTTGGCGTCCTTGCGACAGGTCAGGATACCCTTGTCGCGCAGGATGGCCAGATGCTGGGAAATATTACTCTGGGACGTGCCGACATGCTCGACGATCTCCTGGACGCTGACCTCCTGGTCGCCCAGGGTGCAGAGGATCTTGAGTCGTAGCGGATGCGACATCGCCTTGAGAGAGCGGGACGCCCGCTCGATGTCCTCGTCGCGGGTGATCAGGAAATCCATCGCCGGATGGCCAGCGCCGTCCCGCGTCATGCCAGCACACTCATTGCGCACCATGGATCCAAGCAACGCGTTATCGAGAAGTTTCGCGAATCAGCATAGCTTAATATAGCGATATTGAGAAGTTGCGAGCGCCGCCCGCGCCACGAACGCGGGAACGCGACTGGCGAAATCGGCCGGCCGGGCGTATGATCACGCGGCAAAATTTCCATACGATTTAAGTGTATCAACCCACCGCCGGCCCCCGCGCCGAGCCCGATAACGACAACGATCACCCTGAACTGAGGAGGCATCAGAATGTACAAGATCGTGCTCATCCGCCATGGCGAAAGCCAGTGGAACAAGGAAAACCGCTTCACCGGCTGGATCGACGTGGATTTGTCCGACAAGGGCCGCGAGGAGGCCAAAAAAGCCGGACAAACGCTTAACAGGGAAGGCTATGTCTTCGACGTGGCCTATACCTCGGTACTCAAGCGCGCCATCCATACCCTGTGGACCGTGCTGGACGAGATGGATCTGGCGTGGATTCCGGTACACCGGAGCTGGCGCCTCAACGAGCGCCACTACGGCGCCCTGGCCGGCCTGAACAAGTCCGAAACCGCCGCCAAGCACGGCGAGGAACAGGTCAAGATCTGGCGGCGCAGCTTCGATATTCCGCCCCCGGCGCTGGAGCCGGGCGACCCGCGCTATCCGACCAACGACCCGCGCTATGCCGGCCTCGACCCGCGGGTGCTGCCGGCCACCGAGAGCCTCAAGACCACCATCGACCGGGTGCTGCCGTTCTGGCACGACGTCCTGGTGCCGACCATCCGCTCCGGCAAGCGGGTGGTGATCGCGGCCCATGGCAACAGCCTGCGGGCGCTGGTCAAGTACCTCGACGACATGTCCGACGAGGCGATCATCGCTTTGAACATTCCGACCGCCGTGCCGCTGGTCTACGAACTCGACGCCAACCTGCGGCCGATCAAGAAGGGTGGCCAGTATCTGGCCGATCCCGAGGAACTCAAGAAACTGATGGACGCCGTCGCCAACCAGGGCAAGGCCAAGTAAGCGTTCCTCGCATTGTCCCCGCGACCGGCGCCGAATTCAGAATTTGGTGTCCGGTCGCCATCCCACCGCTTCCGGCGATTCCATCCAAAATTACCCTTCTGGCCTCGCAATTTCCGGACCCGATCCGTTGTCTTATGCGGAAGGTCGTTCGAGGTATCCGAAAATTTCCCTGTCGCGATCGAAGGATGTCTGGAGTGAAGATGAAGGTTGCAACCCGACACGGTCTGGCGCTGGCCTTGAGCTTTCTGGCGGGCGTTTCGCTGACCGCCGTGCATGCCGTCTGGGCCGAGAAGGAAACGGCCCCGGAACCCAAGCTGCCGTTGGACGAGTTGCGCGCGTTCACCGGCGTGCTCGACGCCGTCAAGCAGGATTACGTGGAACCGGTCAAGGACAAGGATCTGCTGGAAAATGCCATTCGTGGCATGCTGAGCAATCTCGACCCGCATTCCGCCTATCTGGACGCGGAGGCATTCCAGGATTTGCAGATCGGCACTTCCGGAGAGTTCGGCGGGTTGGGCATCGAAGTCGGGCAGGAAGATGGTTTCATCAAGGTCATCGCGCCGATCGATGACACTCCCGCTCAAAAGGCCGGCATCCGGGCTGGCGACCTGATCATTCGGCTGGACGATACCTCGGTCAAGGGCATGCCCCTGTCGGATGCGATCCAGCGGATGCGCGGCAAGCCGAACACGCCGATCACCCTGACCATCGTCCGGGAAGGCGTGCGGAAACCACTCAAGATCAAGCTGGTCCGGGAAATCATCCAGGTCAGGAGCGTCAAGAGCCGCTTGCTCGAGCCTGGCTTCGGCTACCTGCGGATCACCCAGTTCCAGGCCAAGACCGCCCCCAATCTGCGACAATCTCTTCAGGAGCTCGAACAGCAGAACAAGGGGCCTCTCAGGGGCCTGGTGCTCGATCTGCGCAACAATCCGGGAGGGGTGCTGAACGGCGCGGTGGACGTGGCCGACGATTTCCTCGAGGACGGCGCCATCGTTCAGACCAAGGGGCGCGGCAACGGCTCCGATCAGAGTTACAAAGCGACGCCGGGCGATCTGCTGAAGGGCGCGCCGATGGTGGTGCTGGTCAACAGCGGGTCCGCCTCGGCCTCGGAAATCGTCGCCGGCGCGCTCCAGGATCACCGGCGGGCGCTCATCCTGGGCGAGCGCACTTTTGGCAAGGGCTCGGTGCAGACCATTCTTCCGCTGGGCAACGGCACGGCGGTCAAGCTGACCACCGCCCGTTACTATACGCCGAACGGCCGCTCCATCCAGGCCGCGGGCATCGAGCCCGACATCAGGCTCAAACCGCTCAAGATCGGGGCCGACGATGGCGCCGACCCGGAATTCATCAAGGAATCCGACCTGACCGGCCACCTGCGCAACGACCGGGAGGACAAAGCCGACGGCAAGCAACCGGATGGCGCGCCCGAATCCAGGGCTCCCGGCCCGGATGGAAATCTGGCGCAAAGCGACTACCCGTTGTACGAAGCCCTGAATCTGCTCAAGGGCATGACTCTGTTGCAAAACCGCAAGAGCGGCTGAACGCCGGCTCGTGGCCCTCGTCCGCCCCAAATTTAAGGAGAAGCCGTCCATGGCCACCGTCCTCGTACCGCTTGCCCGAGGCTGTGAAGAACTGGAAGCCGTCACCATCATCGACCTGCTGCGCCGCGCCGACATCACGGTGGTCGTCGCCGGCTTGGAGGCCGGGCCGATCACCGCCTCGCGCGGAGTCTTGCTCGTACCCGAAACCACTCTGGACGAGGTCTCGGATCAGAATTTCGACATGGTGGTGCTGCCGGGCGGGCTGGGCGGCGCCCAGCGGCTGGAGGCCGACCGGCGGATCGCGACGCTGCTGCGGCGGATGGCGGAACAGGGGCGCTACGTCGCCGCCATTTGCGCCGCGCCCCGCGTGCTGGCCAGCGCCGGCCTGCTGAAAAACCGCGAGGTCACCGCCTATCCGGGCATTCTCGACGGGCAGGCCGACATTCGGCTGAGCAGCGCCGCGGTGGTGCGCGATGGAACCTTCATCACGTCGCGCGGCCCCGGCACGGCGATGGATTTTGCCTTGGCACTGATTGAAATTCTGTGCGGCCGCGAGCGGCGCGACACGGTCGAGGCCGCGTTGCAGCGGCCATGAGCCGCCAATCCGCCAATCCTCTCGCACGAACCCATAGAGGAGAGGTCGGGCGAAAGGAACCGGCTTCAGGCGTCCGTGGGCCAGGCGCCGATCAGCAAGCCGACCCCAATCCCGCCCAATAGCCAGATCGGCAGGGGCGCATTCCAGAAGCTGACCGACTGCTGGGCGTCAAACCCCAGCAGCACCGCCGCGCTAATCAGCAGCGCCGCGCCAACCCGCGCATGAAACGCGCGCCGGTTGGCCCGCTGCGCTTCCCGCCGCAACTGCGCCATTTCCTGTTTTTGCAATTGCACCGTCAGTTCGCCGCCATGAGCCTTGCGGAGCAGGCCGTAAATCAAATTCGGCAAATCCGGGGTCTGATCGGCCCAGCGCGGAATATAGTACTTGATGCGATTGAACACCGAACGCGGCCCGACCCGGTCCCGCATCCAGCTTTCCAGAAACGGCTTGGCGGTTTTCCACAAATCCAGCTCGGGATCGAGTTGCCGACCCAGCCCCTCGATGTTGAGCAGGGTCTTCTGCAGCAGCACCAGTTGCGGCTGCACCTCCATGTTGAAGCGGCGGGCGGTCTGAAACAGCGTCAGCAGGAAACCGCCGAAGGAGATGTCCTTGAGCGGCCGGTCGAAGATCGGTTCCGATACGGTGCGAATGGCCGACTCGAACTCGTCCACCCGCGTTTCCGCCGGCACCCAGCCGGATTCGATATGCAGCTCCGCCACCCGGCGGTAATCGCGGTGGAAGAACGCCAGAAAATTCTCGGCCAGATAGTGTTGGTCGGTGGGATTCAGGGTGCCGATGATGCCGAAGTCCACCGCGATATAGCGGGGATCGGCCGGATCGTCGGCATTGATGAAAATATTGCCGGGGTGCATGTCGGCATGGAAGAAGCTGTCGCGAAACACCTGGGTGAAGAAAATCACCACCCCCCGTTCCGACAGTTTTTTCATATCCACGCCACGCCGCCGCAATTCGGCGATGTCGCCCACCGGAATACCGCGAATCCGCTCCATCACCAACACGTTGCGGCGGGTTTCCGGCCAGAACACCTCGGGCACGTACAGGATCGGCGAACCCTGGAAATTGTGCCGCAACTGACTGGCGTTGGCCGCTTCGCGAACCAGATCCAGTTCGTCGAAGATGGTCTTCTCGTACTCCGCCACCACCTCGACCGGCCGGAGCCGGCGGCCCTCCTTCCAGTAGCGCTGGGCCAGGCTGGCGATGATGTACAGCAATTCCACGTCGCGGCGGATGATTTTTTCAATACCCGGTCGCAACACCTTGACGACCACCTCCCGGTCGCTCAACAACCGGGCGGCATGGACCTGGGCGATGGAGGCGGACGCCAGCGGCTGGGCATCGAAGTCGGCGAACGCCGTCTCCAGCGGCTGACCGTAGGCTTTCTCGACGATGGCCCGCGCCTGTTCGCCGGGAAACGGCGGCACCTGGTCCTGCAACTTGGCCAGTTCCAGAGCGATGTCGTCCGGCAGCAGATCGCGGCGGGTGGACAACATCTGGCCGAACTTGACGAAGATCGGTCCCAGATCCTCCAGCGCCAGCCGGATGCGGGCGCCGCGCGCCAGCGTCGATTGCGGGCGGTCCACCCAGTTCCATGGCAGCAGATGGCGCAGAAATCCGATCGGCCGGAACAGATGGGTGGCGAGGATGATGTCGTCCAGGCCATGGCGCACCAGCACCCGGTTGATGTGCAGCAACCGCAGCAGTTGGGCCGGACCGAACATGCCGTCTTGGCGCCTCGGCGGAGCGCGGGACTAGGCCGGATCGCCGGCGGCCACGCGCCGACGCAGGCGTTCGATCCGCGCCGCCAGCCGGTCGGCGTCCTCGCGCAAGACATCCACGGCGCTCAGAAACCGTTCGACCGCCGGCCGGGGTGGCAGCGCCCGCAACTCCTGTTGCAAATACTCGCCGCCGTCGCGCAGCAGAGTATCGGAGGTCCGTCGGCTCCAGGCGCGGAAACCGCGCCAGAGCTTGCCCAGTTGATGGGCAACGACATCGCCGACCACCTTCGAAAGCTGCTCTTCCCAGTCGACGTCCAGTTGCCCCAGGATCGCCTGAAACTCCCGGCCCACGGCAGGATCGCCCTCGACCGCGATGTCGTCGCCCGCCGATCGATGCCCGCGCCACCGTCGGGCCAGCGCCAGCGGCGCGCCGCGTATCCGTACCGTCGGTTCCCCGTCGTACCGGTCAACGACCCGGATACCCTCGATTCCGGGCAGCAGGTAAAAGGTCAAACCCAACCCCTCCGGCTCGATGGCGATGACCGTACCGTCCAATCCGGCCAGCCGAGGGACTATCTCGGGGTCGAGCCGCAAAATCTGATTGAGCGCGGTCTCCAGCCCGGCGGCGATGACAGGGAGCGTCAAAAGGGACTCCTTGGAACAGCGACGACGGCGCGTCGGGGGGCGCGGGCGCGGTTCAGAACTTGTAACCGCGATGCACCGCGACGATGCCGCCCGTCAGATTGAAATACCGGCAGCGCTCGAACCCGGCTTCCTCCATCATCCGCAGCAGGGTGTCCTGATCCGGATGCATGCGGATGGACTCGGCCAGGTAGCGATAGCTGGCGGCGTCGCCGGCCACCAGCCTGCCCAGCACCGGCAGCACCGCGAACGAATACAGGTCGTAGGCCGGCTTCAGCCCCGGCGCGATCGGATGGGAAAACTCCAGGATGATCGCCCGCCCGCCCGGCTTGAGCGCCCGGCGCATCGCCACCAGCGCCCGTTCCTTATAGGTCACGTTGCGCAGCCCGAAGGCGATGGCGATGCAATCGAAGGTGTTGTCGGCGAACGGCAGTTGCTCGGCGTCGGCCCGCGCGTAGGCGATGTTGCCGACCGCGCCCTCGTCGATCAGTCGCCGACGTCCCTCGCTCAACATGCTGGCGTTGATGTCGGACAGCACCACCAACCCCTTCGGCCCCACCAGGGGCAACAGCCGGCTGGTCAGATCCCCGGTACCGCCGGCCAGATCCAGTACCCGTTCTCCGGCCCGCACGCTGCTGACGCTCACCGCGAACCGCTTCCACAGCCGGTGCACGCCCAGCGACATCAAATCGTTCATCACGTCATACTTGCCGGCGACGGAATCGAATACGCCCGCGACCTTGCGGGCTTTCTCGTCGGCGGCCACCCTCTGATAGCCGAAGTGCGTCGTTTCAGGATGTTCCATGCTTGACGGACGCCTCACAATAATAGGGTGCGGGGGATCAAATCCGGCGCTGGTGGCCAGCCTCGGCCAGGCGGCGCAGATAATCCCGCCAGTTACTCTCCTGATTCATACCCAGTTCGTGGAGGATGTTCCAGGAATACAGGCCGGTCGAGTGACCATCGTCGAACACCAGCCGGACGGCATAATGGCCCACCGGCTCGATGGCCGTGATGTTGACCGTTTCCTTGCCGATCACCAGCGTCCCCGTGCCGGGACCGTGGCCCCGCACCTCGGCGGAGGGTGAAAACACTCGCAGGTACTCGCAGGGCAACTCGAAGCGGGCACCATCCTCGAAGGCCACTTCCAGAACCCGGGAGGCTTGGCGTAGCTTGATTTCGGTCGGGTGGATGCTCATGGCCGGGCCTCACAGGATATAGCGGGTCAGATCTTCGTCCTTGATCAGTTCGCCCAAGTGTGCGTCCACATAGGCACAATCCACGGTCACGGTCTGACGGGCGCGATCGGGCGCCTCGAAGGAAATGACCTCCAGCAACCGCTCCATGACCGTGTGCAGCCGGCGGGCGCCGATGTTCTCGGTCCGCTCGTTGACCTGATAGGCGACCTCGGCGATGCGTCGCACCCCGTCCGCGGTGAATTCCAGCCCGACCTCCTCGGTCTGGAGCAGCGCGGCGTACTGTTCGGTCAGCGATGCGTCGGGCTCGGTCAGAATCCGTACGAAGTCCTCGGTGCTCAGGGCGCTCAGTTCCACCCGGATCGGCAATCGGCCCTGCAATTCGGGAATCAGGTCGGAAGGCTTGGCCAGATGAAACGCCCCGGAGGCAATGAACAGGATATGATCGGTCCGCACCATGCCGTACTTGGTCGAGACCGTGCAGCCTTCCACCAGCGGCAGCAAATCCCGCTGCACGCCCTCGCGCGACACGTCCGGACCGCCGTACTCGCCGCGCTTGGCAACCTTGTCGATCTCGTCGACAAACACGATGCCGTTCTGCTCGACCGCCGCCAACGCCCTGAGCTTGAGCTCCTCCTCGTTGATCATCTTGGCCGCCTCTTCCTCGCGCAGCAGCTTGAGGGCATCCCTGACCTTGAGCTTGCGGGTCCGGGTGCGGCCGCTGGTCAGATTCTGGAACAGGCTCTGCAACTGGCTGGTCATTTCCTCCATGCCGGGCGGCGCCATGATCTCCACCCCCACCGGCCGGACCGACACTTCGATCTCGATCTCCCGGTCGTCCAGATCGCCGTGGTTGAGGCGCTCGCGCATCTTCTGCCGGGTGCCGGAATGATCCGGGGACTGTGGTTCGTTGGCGAAGCCGACGCCGCGCGGCCGCGGCAGCAGCACGTCCAGCACCCGCTCGTGGGCCGCCTCCTCGGCGAGGTGCTGCACCTTGTGCATCTCCTCCTCGCGCACCATCTTCACCGCCCCGTCCATCAGGTCGCGAATGATGGATTCCACATCGCGGCCCACGTAGCCGACCTCGGTGAACTTGGTGGCTTCCACCTTGATGAAGGGGGCGTTGGCCAACTTGGCCAGGCGCCGGGCGATTTCGGTCTTGCCCACTCCGGTCGGGCCGATCATCAGGATGTTTTTGGGGGTGATCTCGTTGCGCAGCTCCGGGTTCACGCGCATCCGCCGCCAGCGGTTCCGCAGGGCGATCGCCACGGCGCGCTTGGCGGCATCCTGGCCGACGATGTGTTTGTCCAGTTCCTGGGCGATTTCTCGGGGAGTCATCTCCGACATGGCGAGGCTACCATCCACGGGTGAAGCGAAAACAGTACGGCGGGCGCGCCGGACGTGCCTGCCCGGTCATTCGCCCGCCAGTTCTTCGAGAGTCAGATTCTCGTTGGTGTATATGCAGATGCCGGCGGCGATTTTCAAGGCCTGCTCGACGATGGTCCGCGCGTCGAGGCTGGTATGTTCCAGCAGGGCCTGGGCCGCGGCCTGGGCGTAGGCACCGCCGGAACCGATCGCCGCCAGATCCCGCTCCGGCTCGACCACATCGCCGTTGCCGGACAGGATGAGCGTGGCGCCGAGGTCGGCGACGATCAATAACGCTTCCAGCCGCCGCAACAACCGGTCGGTGCGCCAGTCCTTCGCCAGCTCCACGGCGGCCCGGGTCAGGTTGCCGCCATGCTTTTCCAGCTTGCCCTCGAAGCGTTCGAACAGGGTAAAGGCGTCGGCGGTGCCGCCGGCGAACCCGGCGATGACCTTGTTCTGGTAGAGCCGCCGCACCTTGCGGGCATTGCCTTTCAGCACGGTGCCGCCCAACGTGACCTGCCCGTCGCCGCCGATCACGACCCGGCTGTTGCGACGGACGGCCAGAACCGTCGTTCCATGCAATGATTCCATATTGGTGCCTCGAATTGTTGCGCGGGATTGTACACAATTAACGGTCATGAAAATTGGGGCGACGACGGAATCATCAAGGTCGCCGCCAAAAAAAAGCCCCGGTTACAAGGGGGAATGGAACCGGGGCGAATGCGATATCCGGTTTGACCAACCGGACATGGTCCGCTCAGGGAGGGAAGCGGACAGGCGTAAGGGCTTACGCTTGATGAGTGAGATAATGGCGATTCGAAAAAGTTCCATCAGCACATCAACGCGAGCGCTGGTACGTCCCCACCAGCTCGGTGCTGGCCAGGACATGCCCTTTCATCGCCTGTTCCAGGCCGGCCTTGGCGGGCTTGCCCAGATCCGGCAACACCGTATCCAGGGCATAGAGCTTGTGGAAGTAGCGGTGCCGCCCGATCGGCGGACACGGGCCGCCGTAGCCGGTGCGCCCCCAGTCGTTCATCCCCTCCCGCGTTCCCGGCGGCAGATCGCGAACCGCGACTCCTTCGGGCAATCCCGCCGCCGTGGGCGGAATGTTGTACAGCACCCAATGAACCCAGGTCATGCGCGGCGCCGCGGGGTCGGGCGCATCCGGATCGTCCACGATCAGGGCCAGGCTTTGGGTCCCGACCGGCAGGCCCGACCAGCGCAACTCCGGCGACACATCCCGGCCGTCGCAGGTCAGACGGGCCGGCAGGGAACCATTGTGAGCAAAGGCGGGGGAAGCGAGGGTCAGCGTCATGGAAGCCTCCGTCGATAATCACAAACCTCATCTGGTTTGGCCGCGAAGCCGTTACCGGCTTACGTCGGTTCGGCCAGGGATTCGCGCTTGAATCCTGCCGCCACGACGACTTCGGCATGGAGGTCATGTTCGTCGGCGTCCACGATCCGCGCCGCGACAAACTCGCCGACCGCCAGCGTCGCGCCATCTTCAATATACACCACGCCATCGATCTCCGGTGCGTCGGCGGTGGAGCGGGCGATGGCGGTTCCCGCTTCATCGACGGCGTCCACCAGCACGGTCAGGGTAGCGCCGATCTTGCGGCGCAAGCGTTCGGCGCTGATCGTCGCCTGAAGTTCCATCAACCGGGCCTGTCGTTCCTGCCGGATCTCCTCGGGCACCGGATCGGGCAGGATGTTGGCGGCGGCTCCGTCCACCGGCGAATAGCTGAAACAGCCGACCCGATCCAGTTCCGCCGTCGCCAGAAACTCCAGCAGCCGTTCGAAATCGGCCTCCGTCTCGCCGGGAAAGCCGACGATGAAGGTGCTGCGCAGAGTCAGATCGGGGCAGATCTCCCGCCAGCGCCGGATGCGCGCCAGGGTATCGCCGGTATTGGCCGGCCGCTTCATGGCCTTCAGAATCCGCGGGCTGGCGTGTTGGAGCGGCACGTCCAGATAGGGCACCAGCCTGCCTTCCGCCATCAGCGGGACGAGTTCGTCCACGCGCGGATAGGGATAGACGTAATGCAACCGCACCCACGCGCCGAGTTCGCCCAGGGCGGCGGCAAGCGAGGTTAAATGAGTTTTCACCGGCCGGCCGTTCCAGAAACCGGTGCGATAGCGCACGTCCGCTCCGTAGGCGCTGGTATCCTGGGAAATGACCAGCAGTTCCCGAACCCCCGCCCGAACCAGGGTCTCGGCCTCCCGCAGCACCTCGCCGACCGGCCGACTGACCAGGTCGCCGCGCAGTTGCGGAATGATGCAGAAGGCGCAGCGGTGGTTGCAGCCCTCGGAAATCTTCAGGTATGCGTAGTGCTGCGGCGTAAGCCTGACGCCACCAGGGGGTATCAGGTCCAGAAATGGGTCGTGCGGCCGGGGCAGATGGGTATGGATGGCCGAAAGCACTTCCTCGCAGGCATGCGGTCCGGTGACGGCCAGCACGCTCGGGTGCAGGTCGCGCACGATATTTCCCTTCGCGCCCAGACAACCGGTCACGATCACCTTGCCGTTTTCGGCCAGCGCCTCACCGATGGTGTCCAGGGATTCGGTCACCGCCGCGTCGATGAAACCGCAGGTGTTGACCACGACCAGATCCGCCGCCTCGTAAGTCGGCGCCATACCGTAACCTTCGGCTCGCAGTCGGGTCAGAATCCGTTCGGAATCCACCAGCGCCTTGGGGCAGCCGAGGCTGACAAAGCCGATCCTGGGTTCGCGTTCGTGATGCATCGGATTTTCCAGACGGGGTGGGGCTCGAAGGGAACGAAATGCCGGAGGAACGGCCGGGCCGATGGGAACCGGCGCGCGCCACCTTGCGCGCCGATCCCTAAACTGGTTATATTACACAAATTTAGCGACCCATCCACCATCCGTAATCGCGCTGGCGACGGCGCGCTACCGATCGGTCAACCGCATTCACAAGGTTTCCTCAGTCATGAAGAAAGGCATCCATCCCCAGTACCGCGAGGTCGTGTTCCAGGACATCTCCACCGACTTCTCGTTCCTCACCCGATCCACCATCTCCACCAGAGAAACCATCAAGTGGACCGACGGCAAGGAATACCCGCTGGTGAAAGTGGAAGTATCCAGCCACTCCCATCCGTTCTACACCGGCAAGCAGAAGATCGTCGACACCGCCGGCCGCGTCGACCGCTTCCGCCGAAAATACGGCCTGTCCTGAAGTTCGCCGGTTCGACCGTCGGAAGGCATCCTCGGGATGCCTTTTATTTTGCCCGCGTCTCCCGGCCAGCAGGAGGATTTTGCCGCAACGCGGCATAATAGGGTATCATTTTCGATGCCTTGAAAATGACCCATAAGACGCTGATAAACGCCGAAATGCCCCTGCGGCGAAGAAATCTCGCGACCGCGGTTGGCCAACCCGTCTTTGACTCATCGCCCACTTTGGAGGTTATACAATGACAACGATCACTTTTAAGGATGATGTCAACCAGAAAGCGGTGCAGATGCCGGTGCTCGAGCCGACCTACGGCGCTCCGGTGGTGGATATCGGCAGACTGGCCAAGGAGTTCGGCTATTTCACCTACGACCCCGGTTTCATGTCCACCGCCAGTTGCCAGAGCACGATCACCTACCTGGACGGCGACAAGGGCGAACTGCTGTATCGGGGCTATCCCATCGAACAACTGGCGGAACAGTGCAATTTCCTGGAAGTCTGTTACCTGCTGCTGTACGGCGAGCTGCCCAACGCCGAAAAGAAACAGATTTTCGAGACCAGCATCGCCCGACATAACCGGATTCGCGAGAACCTTCGCCGCTTTTTCCACGGTTTCAACCACGACGCCCACCCGATGGCCATGATGACGGCCGTGGTCAGTTCGCTATCCGCCTTCTTTCATGACCGGCTCAATATTCAGGATCCGGAAGACCGCATGGTCACCGCCCGCCGGCTGATCGCCAAGATGCCGACCATCGCCGCCGCCTGCTACAAGCACAGCATCGGCGATCCGTCGATCTATCCCCGCGACGACCTGAGCTACACCGGCAACCTGCTTTACATGATGTTCAGCCTCCCCGGCAAGCGCTACGAAGTGAATCCCGTGGCCGAGCGGGCGCTGGACGTGCTGTTTACCCTGCATGCCGACCACGAACAGAATGCCTCCACGTCCACCGTGCGGCTGGCCGGATCGTCCGGCACCAATCCTTACGCGGCGGTCGCCGCGGGCATCGCCTGCCTGTGGGGTCCGGCGCACGGCGGCGCCAACGAAGCGGTGATCCGGATGCTGGATCGGATCGGCAATGCGTCGAACATCGACGGCTTTATCGCCAAGGTCAAGGACAAGAACAGCGGCGTGCGGCTGATGGGTTTCGGTCACCGGGTTTACAAAAGCTTCGACCCCCGCGCCAGGATTATCAAGGACGTCTGCCACCAGGTGCTGGAAACCATGGGTCACGATCCGCGTCTGGATCTGGCGATGCGCCTGGAGGAAATCGCCCTCAGCGATCCCTATTTCATCGAACGCAAGCTGTATCCCAACGTGGATTTCTACTCCGGCATCATCTACAGCGCGCTGAAGATTCCGGTCGAGATGTTCACGGTGATGTTCGCCATCGCCCGTGCCGCCGGCTGGATCAGCCATTGGATCGAGATGATCACCGAAAAGGACCAGAAGATCGGCCGGCCGCGCCAGCTCTACGTCGGCCCGGCCAAGCGCGATGTGACGTCGCTGGGCGAACGCGGCTGACCGCCAGCCGGCCGAACGAAAAGGGCGATCCGCTCTCTGGATCGCCCTTTTTTGATGCTCGGTTACGGCTGGCTTGCAAAAACCACGGGGCCGTTTGGCCAGACCGCGCTAAATCCGGCGCTTGGTGTTTTTCTGCTTTGAGATGTTCGGTGGTTCGACACGGGCAACCTTGGTCGCCGCCGGTCTCCTGTCCGCCTTGTCCGTCTTGGCCGCCACGACGGGCGCCGGCTTGCCTTTCTGATGCTTGCCCGCCGCCGATACGGATGCCGGTTTGGCCGCCGCCACGGCCGGTTTGCCGTGCGCTTTGACGGCGGCGGTGGTCTTATCCGCCTTGACCGACATTGCCGGTCCCCGCTTCCCCGCCATCGCCGGCCGAACCATCGCCACGCGCGCCGCCGGCTCCCGCTGGAGCATCGCCACGCGCGCCGCCGGCGTCGCAGCCGGCTCCTGTCGGACCATGACCGGCACGGGTTCCGGCTGTACGGGTGGGCGCGGCGCCAGGCCGTAACGGGCGAAGCCGTAATCGAGCAGGGCGCGCGCATCCTGCCACAGGGTTCCACTGTTGGGGCTGTTGAGAATCGCCACGATGAGTCGGACCCCGCCGCGATCCACTTCGCCGACGAAACAACGCCGGGCCTTGAAAGTAAAGCCGGTCTTGCCGCCGCGCGAGCCCTCGTAGGAAGCCAGCAGGCGGTTGTGGGTGACCACCGGGACCATTCGGTCGCCGTACAGGCCCTGACCCGACTCGATCCGCAAGGCCGCGCTGCGGGTACCGACGATGTCGGCGAACATCGGATGATTCATCGCCTGGCGAAAAATCAGCGCCAGATCGTAGGCGGTCGAGTAATGGTCCTCGTTCGGCAGGCCGTGCGGATTCATGAAATGACTGTCGCGCGCGCCGATTTGCGAAGCTTTGGCATTCATCAATTCGGCAAAACCGGGAATCGAGCCACCCGCCGCCTCGGCCAGAGTTTCGGCGGCGTCGTTGCCCGATTTGAGCATCAAACCATACAGGAGATCCTGCGTCAGGGCAGCTTCGCCGGCATGCAGCCCGATGCGGCTCGGCGGGGCGCTGGCCGCTTGCGGGCTGACCGGTACCCGGGCATTCAGGTCGAGGCGTTCCAATGTCACCAGCGCGGTCAGAATCTTGGTGGTGCTGGCCGGCGGGAGGCGCAGATGGGGTTCCTTGGCGAACAGGATTTCACCCGTGGTGGGATTCATCAGCACCGCGGACCGGGCATAAACGGCCGGCGCGGAAACCGGCGTTCCTTCCATCTGCGCCAGCGCGGGACCGGCCACCAGCCATAACGTCGCGACCAACATCCAGGACCGCGGCCGACAGATACGGAAATCGCCCGGAAATATTCTTGCAAACATATGCTTGACCTCGTCGCCATCTCGAATTCTGGCCGCTGCCCGGAGTCGTTTTCGGCGGTAGCAACCCCAACGTCGCGTCCGCGCGTGGGAACACAACGATTATATTCTGGGCAAAAAAACGGCAATCGGCTAGAGCTGGCCGTCAATCATGCGGTCCCTGGCCTCGCGCGATTACGGTCGCTCGCCAGCCGCGCCCCATTAGGTGGCTCTCCCAGAGATAAACGCCCCGTCAGGTTCCCAGGGCGCAATGGTTTTCCGCGACTGGAAAGGATCCCCCAACCAAGCCATCGAACCGCAAGCGGCGAAGCGCCGCCGGGCCCGCCGCGCGCCGCTGCCCCCTACTCGCGGATTTTGGGATTGAAAATCATCCGGCGACCCGATGATCGAGTCGTCCGGCGCGGTTGCCGGGAACAAGGGTGGTTTGGCTGGTATCATGGACGCCGGGCGAATCGATGCTTTAATTTGCCAAAATCGGCGGCCATTCACGTCTCGCCGCCGCCCCGCGCGAAGACCCGGACAAATCCACGCCCCAGCACTCCACCAACCGTAACGAAGCAACACATTGCGAAATGACTACTCCCAATACACCTTCCAAACCCGATCCTGATGATTCCCACCAACGGCCCGGTCCGCTGGCCATCGTCCTCAGCGTGCTCGCTTCCTTTTTCGGAGTGCAAAGCGGGCGAAATCAGGAACGGGATTTCCGGCATGGCCGGGCCGTTCATTTCATCATCGTGGGATTGGGGTTGACCTTGCTGCTGATTCTGGGAATTTGGATCGCGGTGAAGTTTGCCTTGCGCGCCGCCGGCGTCTAGGCTGAATCGGACCGATCATCGCAACTCCTCCACGACCAACCGCGACGGATTTCCGACCATGAGCCGCATCACCCTGACCGAGGAACTGCGCCAGGACTACCAGCGCCTGTTCGCCACCTGCGCCATCCGCGAGGACAAGGCAGCCGAGCTGGACGAACTGGTCGATGCGCTGCTGGCCGACCGAGACCGCTACCAGACGGTCGGCGAGTTGCTGAACGTGCCCTGGTTCGCGGTGGCGGCGTTGCATTACGCCGACGCCGGCCGCGACTTCAACGTTCACCCGCACAACGGCGATCCGTTGACCGAGCGTACCCAGCATTTGCCGGATGGCCGGCCGCCGGAAGGAGACCCGCCGTTCGCCTGGGAGGATAGCGCCGCCGACGCCCTGCGGCTGTACCACTTCGACCAGTGGCCGGACTGGAGCATCGCCGGCGTGCTGTTCGTGCTGGAAGGACGGGGTGGCTGGGGTTACCGGCTGCACCATCCCGAGGTACCCTCGCCCTACTTGTGGAATTATTCGCTCCACTACACCCAGGGTCGCTATGTCACCGACGACACCTGGAGCGAACACGCAGTGGCCCAGCGCTGCGGGACCGGGGTGCTGCTGCGGCGGCTGGCGGAACGCGGCCTGATCGAGTTCGCCAACCCCGGCGAGCCGACGGCATGGCCCCTGTTGCGCTACGACGAGGATGAAGTCTCGCCCTGGGCGGAAGTATTGCAGCGGTTTCTGAACACACTGCCTGAAATATACGTAAGGGTGGACGGCCGGGCCGGGCCCCGGACTTCGGAGGCTTTCCATCGGGTTACGGGATTGTATTTGCGGGGCGATCCACGCGAGGGGAGACAAGCGGCGGGAACGGACATCGACTTAGAGGCTGTCTAAAAACTAATTTGTTGATTGTGGGAGCGGCCTTGGCCGCGATATGAGGGTCAGCCATCGCGGCCAAGGCCGCTCCCACATATAAATTATTGATTTAATAATATTCAGTTTTTAGACAGCTTCTTAGAACCTGTACAAAAACTCCCCTCTCGCTCCGGGAGAGGGGTTGGGGGTGAA
>JAVMKJ010000199.1:0-11320 GCA_031732855.1 Candidatus Competibacter sp. | reverse complement strand
ATTTTGGCCCGCAGCAGATCTTTCACGGCGAAGCGGTCGTCGTCGCCCGCCTGCAGCGCGAGCCGTCCGGCGTGCAAACCGTGCAACTCAAGGTCGATTATCAGGGTTGCGCCGAAATTGGGGTCTGCTATCCGCCGCTGAACCAGACCGTGACCGTGTCCCTGCCGGCGGTCACCTCACCCCCCAACTCCCTCTCCATGAATGGAGAGGGGGGCACCAAGGCGGGGGTGGGGTCGGAACCGGCGGGCGGCGAAGCCGAACAGGACCGGCTGGCGCGAATGCTGGGCGAGCAGCGATTCCTGGCGATCCCCGCGTTTTTCGGCTTCGGTCTGCTGCTGGCGTTCACACCCTGCGTGTTTCCGATGGTACCCATTCTGTCCACCCTGATCGCCGGTCAGGGCGCGAGCCTGACCCGTCGCCGGGCGATCCTCCTCTCGCTGACCTACATACTGACGATGGCGGTTACCTACACCGTCGCCGGCGTGCTGGCGGCGCTGCTGGGGCACAACCTCCAGGCCTGGTTCCAGAATCCCTGGGTGATCGGATTTTTCAGCGGGCTGTTCGTGCTGCTGGCGCTCTCCATGTTCGGCATTTACGACCTGCAACTGCCGGCCAACCTGCAAAACCGGCTGGTGGACTGGAGCAACCGCCAGCGCGGCGGCCACCACGCCGGAGTCGCGGTGATGGGCCTGCTGTCGGCGCTGATCGTCAGCCCGTGCGTCGCTCCGCCGCTGATCGGCGCCCTGACCTTCATCGCCGTCACCGGCGATGTCGCGCTGGGCGCGACGGCGCTGTTCGCCCTGAGCCTGGGCATGGGCGCGCCACTGCTGGCCGTCGGCGCCTCCGCCGGTCACTGGTTGCCGCACGCCGGCCACTGGATGGGACGGGTCAAGACGGTATTCGGCGTGTTGCTGCTGGGAGTGGCGCTGTGGCTGCTGGAACGTATCCTGCCGCCAGCGTTGACGATGGTGCTGTGGGCGACGCTGCTCATCGTCACGGCCAACTACATGGGCGCGATGCAGCCGCAGGCGCACGGCGCGCCGGCCTGGCGCACCCTGGTCAAGGGATTGGGACTGGTCCTGCTGATCTACGGCATCCTGCTGCTGGTCGGAGTGGCCGCCGGCGGCCGCGATCCCTGGCAACCGCTGCGCGGGATCGGTTTGATCGCCCATGCCGCCAACCAAGCACCAGCGCCGGAGTTCCGCCGGGTCAAGACCGTCGCCGAGGTGGATCGGGCGGTACGGGCGGCGGGTGGCCGGCCGGTGATGCTGGATTTTTACGCTGACTGGTGCGCGAGTTGCAAGGAGCTGGAACGCTACACCTTCACCGATCCGGGCGTGCGGGCGGCGCTCGCCGGAATGGTGATATTACAGGCCGACGTCACCGCCAACGACGAAATCGACCAGGTCCTGCTGAAACGCTTCGGCATCGTCGGCCCGCCGGCCATCCTGTTCTTCGGCCCGGACGGCCGGGAGCGCCGCGAGTACCGGCTGGTAGGATTTCTGGAGGCGGCACGGTTCGCCCAGCATTTGCGATCCATGCTGGCGCGGAAAGGGTGACCGCCGGGATGGGCGTTGATCCGCCGGTAACTACCGCCAACGTGCGGGTATCGGCGCTGAACCACCGGGTTTCATGCTGGACATGGAATCGGGCTTGATGCAGAATCGCGCCCTTCGACTGGCAAGGATCACCGCTTGACCCATGGCAAAGCTGCTGCTACTCAACGGACCGAATCTTAACCTGCTGGGCACTCGCGAACCCGGGATCTATGGCGCCACCACTCTGGCCGACATCGAGCGTCGCTGCATGAGTCTGGCCCAGACCCTCGGGCCGCACCACCTAGCCTGTTTCCAGAGCAACGCCGAACACGCTCTGGTCGACCGCATCCACGCTGCCCGCCAAGACGGCGTCGAGTTCATCGTCATCAATCCGGCCGCCTTCACCCACACCAGCGTGGCGCTGCGCGATGCCCTGCTCGGAGTCGGCATTCCGTTCATCGAGGTACATCTGTCCAACGTGTTCGCCCGCGAGCCGTTTCGCCATCACTCCTACCTCTCCGACATCGCCGTCGGGGTGATCGGCGGGCTGGGCGCGCAAGGCTACGAACTGGCGCTGCGCGCCGCCGACCACCACCTCGCCACTCCCCGCCGGTGACCGCCATGCCGATGGACATACGCAAAATCAAAAAGCTGATCGAGTTGCTCGAAAGCTCGGGCGTTGCCGAAATCGAAATCAGGGAAGGCGAGGACTCGGTGCGGATCAGCCGCCACCCGCACGGTGGCACCCCGGTGGTCATGTCACCGCAGCCGCTGTGGGCTACCCCTGCCTACGGTCCACCGCCCGCCATGTCCGCGCCTGTCCCGATACCGACCGCTCAACCCCCCGCGCCGGAAGCCGAAACGGAAGCCATCAAGGGCCACGTGCTGCGCTCGCCGATGGTGGGCACCTTCTACCGCTCCGCGTCGCCCGGTTCCAAACCGTTCGTCGAAATCGGCCAGCAGGTCAACATCGGCGACCCGGTCTGCATCATTGAAGCGATGAAGATGTTCAACCAGATCGACGCCGACCGCGCCGGCGCGGTGACTCGCATCCTGGCCGAGAACGGCCAGCCGATCGAATACGACCAGCCGCTTCTGGTCATCGAATAGCCCGCCATGCTGGAAAAAGTGGTGATCGCCAACCGCGGGGAAATCGCCCTGCGCATCCTGCGTGCCTGCCGGGAACTCGGCGTCCGCACCGTCGCCGTCCATTCCACGGTGGACCGCGACCTCAAGCACGTCCGCCTGGCCGACGAAACCGTCTGCATCGGCCCGCCGCCCGCCGCCGACAGCTACCTGAACATGCCGGCGCTCATCAGCGCCGCCGAGGTCACCGACGCGGTGGCGATCCATCCCGGCTACGGCTTCCTGTCCGAGAACGCCGACTTCGCCGAACGGGTCGAGCAGAGCGGCTTCATCTTCATCGGTCCCCGCCCCGACACCATCCGGCTGATGGGCGACAAGGTCTCGGCGATCAAGGCGATGCGGGAGGCCGGCGTACCCTGCGTGCCGGGTTCCGGCGGGTCGCTGGGCGACGACGATCAGGAGAATCTGCGCGTTGCCCGCGAGATTGGTTATCCGGTCATCATCAAGGCGGCCGGCGGCGGCGGCGGGCGCGGGATGCGGGTGGTGCACGGCGAGGCCGCGCTGCTGACCACCCTCGATCTGACCCGCAGCGAGGCCAACGCGGCGTTCGGCAACCCGACCGTGTACATGGAAAAGTATCTGGACCATCCCCGTCATGTGGAAATCCAGGTACTGGCCGACAGCCACGGCCACGCCATCCACCTGGGCGAACGCGACTGCTCGATGCAGCGCCGCCACCAGAAAGTGATCGAGGAAGCCCCTGCGCCCGGTGTCGGCGCGGAACAGCGTCGCCACATCGGCCAGATTTGCGTCGATGCCTGCCAGCGCATCGGCTACCGCGGCGCGGGCACCTTCGAGTTTCTGTACCAGGACGGCGAGTTCTATTTCATCGAAATGAACACCCGGGTTCAGGTCGAGCACCCGGTCACCGAATTGATCACCGGGGTGGACATCGTCAAGGAGCAGTTGCGCATCGCCGCCGGCGAGCCGCTCGGCTACCGCCAAGATCAGATTCGCATCCACGGCCATGCCCTCGAGTGCCGGCTCAACGCCGAGGATCCAGACACCTTCATCCCCTCCCCAGGTACCATCACCCAGTATCATGCTCCCGGAGGGCCGGGCATCCGGGTGGATTCGCATCTCTACAACGGCTACCGGGTGCCGCCCAACTACGATTCGATGATCGGCAAGCTGATCGCCCACGGCGAAACCCGCCAGGCCGCCATCGCCCGGATGCGCGGCGCGTTGGCCGAGCTGGTGATCGAAGGCATCAAGACCAACGCTCCGCTGCACCGGCGTATCCTGGGCGACGCCCGCTTCATCGCCGGCGGCACCGATATCCATTATCTGGAAAAGCAGTTGCTCGAAATCCGCTGACCGCATCCGGGGCGGCCGGACCGTGACGGACCGGGAGCGAATGCGCTAGGCTTTGCTTACGCCGAACAAGCGAAGGTCACCACCCATGAGCGACGATGCGACCGCCCCCTGGCTGCAACTGGCTCTCGAAGCCATCGATCACAGTCCCGAGCAACTGGAAGACGCCCTGCTGCGGGCCGGCGCGCTGGCGGTGACGCTGCGGGACGCCGGCGACCAGCCGGTGCTGGAACCGGCGCCGGGCGAAACGCCGCTCTGGAGTCGGACCCGCGTTATCGGCCTGTTCGACGCCCAGACCGACATCGAAGTGGTAAAAGGGCAGTTGCGGCGGTTCCTGCACACTCCAGTCCTGCCGGAATGCCGTCTGACCCACCTGGAGGAACGAAACTGGGTGCGAGCCTGGATGGACGACTTCCATCCGATGCGCTTCGGCCGGCGGCTGTGGATTTGCCCGACCTGCCAGACCCCGCCCGAACCCGAGGCGGTCAACATTCGGCTCGATCCGGGACTGGCGTTCGGCACCGGGACTCACCCGACCACGGCGCTGTGCCTGGAATGGCTGGACGGAGCCGATTTGGCCGAGCAAACCGTGCTGGATTATGGCTGCGGTTCCGGGATTCTGGCCATCGCCGCCGCCAAGCTCGGCGCCCGGCGGGTCTGGGCGGTCGATATCGACCCGCAGGCGCTGCTGGCCAGCGACGCCAACGCCGCCGAAAACGAGGTCGAGGACCGCATCCACCTGGCCTGCCCCACCGAACTGCCCGCGGCGCTGGCGGCGGACATCCTGCTGGCCAACATCCTGGCCGGGGTGCTGGTGCGGCTGGCGCCGGAATTTGGCCGGCGGGTCAAGCCCGGCGGCCGGTTGGTGCTATCCGGCATCCTCGAACAACATGCCGAGGCCGTGCGAGCGATGTTCGATCACGATTTCACCTTCGGCCCGTTCCGGCAACGGGAAGACTGGGTGCTGCTGGAAGGCGTGCGGCGATCCGGTTGATCGTGTGTTGCGCCAGCCCGCGAAGCGATCCCTCCCTCGGTCGGGTTTGGAGGTTCGATCGGCACAAAGCGCCTTTATCGGCACCAGGCCGTCGTCCGTCCCAATGCCTCGATCGCGTTCCGGACGAGACATCGCGAATACCGGTCACGACCGAAAAAACCCGTCCATGAAGTCGGCAATTCCTACTGATTGTTTCAGTGACGCGATTTTGAAGAATATTTTTCAACAGTAACTCTATTTATACAAAAAAATCCTTATAAATCAATGTTCAGTAAATTGCCGCCATATGGTGCTTCATCCTCTTGACGCATTCCAGTATGATAAGTAATCCTTTCCCCGCGCAAATCCATTCCATGCAGATCGGCCCCTACTCCCTTTTTCCGCCTGCGTTTCTGGCGCCGATGGCCGGTGTCAGCGACCGGCCGTTTCGCCGGTTGTGCCGGCGGTTGGGCGCGGGGCTGGCGGTTTCGGAAATGGTCAGCGCCGATGTCCGGCTCTGGGACAGCCGCAAGACCCGGCTGCGGCTGGATCATGCCGGCGAGCCCGAACCGCGCAGCGTACAGATCCTCGGCGCCGACCCGCGCGCCATGGCCGAGGCCGCTCGCCTGAACGTCGAGCGCGGCGCCCAGATCATCGACATCAACATGGGCTGTCCGGCCAAAAAGGTCTGCGGTGCCCTGGCCGGCGCGGCGCTGTTGCGGGATGAAATCCTGGTCGGGCGTATCCTGGAGGCGGTGGTCGGAGCGGTTCCGGTCCCGGTCACCCTGAAAATTCGCACCGGTTGGGACTTGAGTCACCGCAACGGCGTTGCCATTGCCCGCATCGCCGAACAGGCCGGCGTCCGGGCGCTGGCCGTGCACGGCCGAACCCGTGCATGCGGCTACGGCGGGCCGGTGGATTACGCCACCATCCGCGCCATCAGGCAGGGAGTGGACATTCCGGTCATCGCCAACGGCGATATCGACAGCCCCGCGAAGGCCCGCCGGGTGCTGGACGACACCGGCGCGGACGCGGTGATGATCGGCCGCGCCGCCCGAGGCCGACCCTGGATCTTCCACGAGATCGCCCATTATTTAATGGCCGGCGACCGCCCGGCGCCGCCGGCGGCGAGAGAAATCGGCCGATGGGTTCTGGAGCACCTGGAAAGCCTCCACGCGTTTTATGGCGAAACCGCCGGCGTCCGCATCGCCCGCAAGCACCTGGCCTGGTACAGCCAGCCCTGGCGCGATGGCGCCGCGTTTCGGGCGCGGGTCAACCGTGCCGAACAGGGCCGCGAGCAACTCGCGCTGACCCGCGATTTCTTCGAGCGTCTGGCGAATGAGGAGCGTTTGGCCGCATGAGCATTCACCCCCCCGAACCCCCGGTCGACCTGCTGCCCGCGACTCCGCTGCGCCATCATGTGTACGAGGCTCTGCGCATCTATTTCCACAACCTGGGCGGCCAGACCCCCAGCAATTTGTACGATCTGGTCTTGCGAGAAGTCGAACAGCCGTTGCTGGAAATCGTGATGCAAATCACGCGGGGCAATCAAACCAAGGCGTCCGCCATCCTCGGCATCAACCGCGGCACGCTGCGCAAAAAACTCCGGCAGCACGATCTCGATGGCGACTGAACCAACACTTCCCCACCTGCGAACAGATCGGTGATGACCCTGGCGATTTTCGATCTCGACAACACTCTGCTGGGTGGCGACAGCGACTATCTATGGGGCCGATTCCTGGTCGAGCGGGGCCTGGTCGACGGCGAGGCCTACGAGCGCGAAAACCAGCGTTTTTACGACGAGTACCGGGCCGGCACGCTGGATATCCACGAATTTCTGGCGTTCGCGCTGCGGCCGCTGACCGAACATTCGCTGGCCGAGCTGCTGGCTTGGCGGGAACGGTTTCTCGAAGAGAAGATCCAGCCGATCCTGCTGCCCAAGGCGGTGGAGCTGCTGGAAAGGCATCGGACCGATGGCGACACGCTGTTGATCATCACCGCCACCAACCGCTTCATCACCGCGCCCATCGCCGAACGGCTCGGCGTATCGCAGCTGCTGGCGACCGAGCCGGAATTCGCCGATGGCCGCTATACCGGGCGCCCGGCTGGCATCCCCTGTTTCCAGCACGGCAAGGTGGAACGGCTGGACCAGTGGCTGGAGGAAACCGGCCACGATCTCGCCGACAGTTGGTTCTATAGCGATTCCCACAACGATCTGCCGTTGCTCGGCCGCGTCACCCATCCGGTGGCGGTGGACCCCGACACCGCTTTGGCCCAACACGCCCGGGAATGCGGCTGGCCGATCATCAGCCTGCGGGATTGAGGGCCGGAACGGTCGCGGATCGCGCCGACGGATCGCGCTCCAGCTTGACGAGCCCGCGCCGGCTGGGCTAAAAAACCCGAGCGCCAAACTCAAATATTCCACTCACTAGCTCCCGATTCCACGCCCATGCAAAATCTTTACAATATCAACGTCGCCGCCCTGCAAGTTCTGCCCACCCCGGAGGAGATCAAGCAACGCCTGCCGCTCAGCGAAGCGGCGGGGGACACCGTGTTCCAGGGCCGGGAGACGGTCCAGCGCATCCTCGACCGCCAGGATCCCCGGCTGTTCGTGGTGGTCGGCCCCTGCTCCATTCACGATGTGGAGGCGGCCCTCGACTACGCGCGGCGGCTGAAGACGCTGGCCGACGAAGTCCAGGATACCCTGTTCGTCATCATGCGGGTGTACTTCGAAAAGCCGCGCACCACGGTCGGCTGGAAGGGCCTGATCAACGACCCGCGCATGGATGACACCTTCCGCATCGACGAAGGATTGGAGATCGCCCGCCGCCTGCTGCTGGATCTGGCGGAAATGGGGCTGCCGGCCGGCACCGAGGCGCTCGACCCGATCATCCCGCAATACATTTCCGATCTGATCGCCTGGACTGCGATCGGCGCCCGCACCACCGAATCGCAAACCCACCGCGAGATCGCCAGCGGCCTGTCGATGCCGGTCGGCTTCAAGAACGGCACCAACGGCAGCCTGGAAGTGGCGATCAATGCCCTGCAATCGGCCGCCCGCCCGCACAGTTTCCTCGGCATCAACCCGTTCGGCCAGTCGGCGGTGATCCGCACCCTGGGCAACCGCTACGGGCATGTGGTGCTGCGCGGCGGCGACCGGCCCAACTACGACTCGGTGTCCATCGCCCTGTGCGAGAAAGCGCTGCGCGAAAAGAAGCTGCCGGTCAACATCGTGGTGGATTGCAGCCACGCCAATTCCTTTAAGGATCCGGCCATGCAGCCGCTGGTCATGCGGGACTGCGTGCATCAGGTCATGGAAGGCAACCAGTCCATCGTCGGGCTGATGGTCGAGAGCAACATCGGCTGGGGCAACCAGTCCATCCCGGCCGACCGCGGCCAGCTCAAGTACGGTGTGTCGATCACCGACGCCTGCGTGGACTGGCCGACCACCGAAAAGATGCTGCGCGAGACTCACGCCAAGCTGAAAGGCGTCCTGCCGGGGCGGCTGGCGACCTGAGATCCGATCAGCCGGTTATCCGATATCGACCCTCTCTCCCAAGGGGAGAGGGAGATTTTTCTGCGATATCCCTGCTCATACAGGCTGGATTGCCGCGATCCGCCGCATGTTGCCGGCGACCCGCTCACCGCCGGTAAACCATAATCGCGCTCGGATCGCTCTTGTATTCGCTTTAACATTTCGATATATTTGGAACTATGGAAACATCAACCGCGATTGCCCTATTGAGCGCGCTGGCGCAGGAAACCCGCCTGCATATTTTCCGTCATCTGGCTCAGACGGGACCGCAGCCCGCCGGCCAGGTGGGCGAACGTTTCGGCCTGCCGCTGGCGACGCTGTCGTTCCATTTGAAAACCTTGCAGCAGGCCGGTCTGCTCGATTGCCGGCGCGAGGGACGGCAGTTGATCTATCAGGCCCGTTGCGACGCGATCGTCGAACTGATGGCGTATTTGACCGAGCATTGCTGCAACCTGCCCACGTTCGACGCGACGGCCTTCATCCCCATGCAAACCCTTACCCGGAAGCCTATCGGAAAGAACAAGTTGGAGGATCACTCATGAGCGCGGCCTGCGACGTCACCGCCCGACAGGCGGAGGGCATGCATCTGGGATTTTTCGAGCGCTACCTGACGCTGTGGGTGGCGCTGTGCATCGTGGCCGGCATCGTGCTGGGGCATTTTTTGCCCGGTCTGTTCCAGACCATTGGCAGGCTGGAAATCGCCCAGGTCAACCTGCCGGTGGCGGTGCTGATCTGGCTGATGATCGTTCCAATGCTGGTCAAGATCGACTTCGCCGCGCTGCGCGAGGTCGGCCAGTACTGGCGCGGCATCGGCCTCACCCTGCTGATCAACTGGGGCATCAAGCCGTTCTCGATGGCGCTGCTCGGCTGGTTGTTCGTCGGCGGACTGTTCGCGCCGCTGCTGCCGGCGGAGCAGATCGAGTCCTACATCGCCGGGCTGATCCTGCTGGCCGCCGCGCCCTGTACCGCGATGGTGTTCGTGTGGAGCAACCTGACCAAGGGCGAACCACATTTCACCCTGAGCCAGGTAGCACTGAACGACGTCATCATGGTGTTCGCCTTCGGTCCCATCGTCGGCCTGCTGCTGGGGCTGACTTCGATCACCGTGCCGTGGGAAACTCTGTTCCTGTCGGTGGTGCTGTACATCGTGATTCCCTTGATCATCGCTCAGGCGGTGCGGGGCGCGGTGCTGAGTCGGCAGGGCACGGCCGGGCTGGCACGGTTGCTGGAAAAACTCGGCCCGTTGTCCTTGATCGCTCTGCTGACCACGCTGGTGCTGCTGTTCGGCTTCCAGGGCGAACAGATCGTCAAACAGCCGCTGGTGATCCTGCTGCTGGCGGTTCCGATCCTGTTTCAGGTCTTTTTCAACGCCGGGCTGGCTTACTGGCTCAACCGCAAGGTCGGGTCGCCGCACTGCGTGGCCGGCCCCTCGGCCCTGATCGGTGCCAGCAATTTCTTCGAGCTGGCGGTGGCGGCGGCGATCGCGCTGTTCGGCTTCGAGTCGGGGGCGGCGCTGGCGACCGTGGTCGGCGTGTTGATCGAAGTGCCGGTGATGCTGGTGGTGGCCGGCATCGTCAATCGCAGTCGTGACTGGTACGAGCAAGGGCCCAATGTCCTGGCGACCTGAATCCATTAAATTTTCGGAGAACTTCCATGACCATGTTCGAAATCGAATGGCGTCATCTTGATAAAGACGGGCGCACCTGTCTGCGCTGCTCCGACACCTTGCAGTCGCTGCAACAGGTCGTGTCTCAACTGGCCGCCGAATGTGCGCCGCGCGGCGTGACGATCACGTACCGCGAGACGAAACTGCCGCTCGAACAGTTATCCCAATCCAATCTCATTCTGTTCGACGGCGTACCGCTGGAATCGGCGCTACCGGGCGCTGTCGCGTCGGAAAGCGAGTGTCCATCCTGCAGCGACCTGTGCGGCCAACCGAGCTTTTGCCGCACCGTTACGGTCGGGGGCCACACCTTCGAGGCCATTCCCGCGACGCTGATCCGGCAGGCGGCCTGTACCGTGGCCCGGTGTTGCTAGCGGAACGCGCAAGCGCGATTCCCCGTCTCCCAACCCCAACCGAAAAGTTGACTCATGAACGTTCTGTTTCTCTGTACCGGTAATTCCTGCCGCTCGATCCTGGGCGAAGCCACTTTCAACCACCTCGCGCCGTCGGGCTGGAGCGCGATGAGCGCCGGGAGCCATCCGACCGGCCAGGTCCATCCGCGCTCGCTGGCCCTGCTCGCGCGCGAGGGTATCTCGACCGAGGGCTATCGCAGCAAGTCCTGGGACGACCTGCCGGTCACGCCCGACATCGCGATCACGGTCTGCGCCAGCGCGGCGGGCGAAACCTGCCCGGCGTATCTGGGGCCGGTGCTGCGAACGCACTGGGGCGTGGACGATCCGGCCCACGCCGCCGGCACCGACGCGGAAATCGACGCGGCCTTCATGCAAGCCTATCGGACGCTGCGCACCCGCATCGAAGCGTTCTTCGCCCTGCCGCTGGCCGAATTGCAAAACGACCGCGCTCGACTGAAAGCTGAACTGGATCGCATCGGCGCACTGCCGCCATAACCCCGAATTAAAGCGCCACCATCCAGGTGGCGCCGACTTTAGCCGATCCGCGCGCACGGCGTTCCCGTGGCGACTTTTTCGCATTGTGAGCATCCCCGATGATGGGGATACCCGCCAGGAAGAGATCGCGATACCCGCTTGCAATTGCTGTTAAGTCGTTTTACATACGGTTATGCGAATATGCGGATTTTTCCACCGACCGCGCCGCGCTGGCGGACATGCCCAATAGACCCCAGCGCCGCT
>JAVMKJ010000198.1:7916-11392 GCA_031732855.1 Candidatus Competibacter sp. | reverse complement strand
GGCGTCCGCCTGATGCTCCATGCCTTGCAGGCGCCCAACGCCGTGATCGCCATCGAGGACAACAAGCCGGAGGCAGTGTCCGCCATGAAGGCGGCCTGCCAGTCCGAGCGCCAGATTGGAGTGGTAGTGGTGCCATCGCGTTATCCCGCTGGTTCGGCCAAGCAGTTGATCCAGATTTTGACGGGTTTGGAAACGCCCGCCGGAGGGCGCGGCACCGATACCGGGGTACTGGTGCATAACGTCGGCACCGCTTATGCCGTGCATCGGGCGCTGCGTCAGGCGCATCCGCTGATCTCGCGGATCGTGACGGTCACCGGCGGGGCAGTGGCCGAGCCGCACAATCTGGAAGTTCCCATCGGCGCGCTGGTGGAGGATTTGCTGGCATTCTGCGGCGGTGCGATGGAAGCGACCGCCCGCCTGCTGATGGGCGGACCGATGATGGGTCAGCCGTTGCCCGGCACCCAGGTGCCGATCGTGAAGGGTACCAATGGCATTCTGGCGCTGACCGCCGCCGAGGCGCGGCTGGCGGTGACGCCTTCGCCCTGCATCCGCTGCGGTCGCTGCGTCGAAGCCTGCCCGATGGGTCTGATGCCGCTGGAAATGTCCAAGCGCGCCCGCCGCGACGACCTGGACGGAGCGGAGGCGTTCGGGTTGATCGATTGTATCAGTTGCGGTTCCTGCGCCTTCGCCTGTCCCTCGCACATTCCGCTGGTGCAGTATTTCGAATACGCCCGTGGCGCGCTCGAAGCCCGGCAGCGGGCGGAGCAGAAGGCCAGGGAAACCCGTCGCCTGCTGGAGCAGCGGCAGGCGCGGCTGGCGCGGGCGGAGCAGGCCAAGGCCGAAGCGGCGGCACGGCGCCAGGCGGAAAAGCGCCAGGCCAAGGCGAAGGGCGGAGCGACGGCATGAGCATGTTCCCGACCAGCGCGCCCCACGCGCACGCGCCCGACAGCGTGCCGCGCATCATGGGCCTGGTGTTGCTGGCGGTGGCGCCGGCGACGCTGTACGGCATCATCCTGTTCGGCTGGCCGGCGCTGAATCTGTTTCTGGTCACGGTCCTGGCGTGCCTGCTGTGCGAGGCGGTCTGTCTGCGGCTGGCCGGGCACGCGGCGCGACCGTTTTTAATGGATGGCTCCGCCCTGCTCACCGGGGTGTTGCTGGGGCTGTCGTTGCCACCGTGGGCGCCGTGGTGGATCGGCGCGGTCGGCGGCTTTTTCGCCATCGTAGTCGGCAAGCAGGTGTTCGGCGGCATCGGCCAGAACATCTTCAACCCCGCGATGCTGGCGCGGGTCGCCCTGTTGGTGTCGTTTCCGGTCGAGATGACGCTCTGGCTGGAGCCGCGCCCGCTGTTTTCCAGCCACGCGCCCGGTTTTCTGGAAGGCTTGGCGATCACGTTTGGCGGCATCCCCGACATCGACGCCGTAAGCGGTGCCACCATCCTGGGGCGCATTCGCACTGAGTTGGGCATGTCCCGCGAACTCAGCCAAATCCTGCCCGGTCATTATCAGGCTGGAACCGCCGCGCTGGGCTGGACCGGCGGCAGTCTGGGCGAAACCTCCGATCTTCTAGCCTTGCTCGGCGGCCTGTGGCTGTTGTGGCGGCGGGTCTTCACCTGGCACGTTCCGGTTGCGCTGCTGGCGACGGTGCTGGTGCTGGCCGGTGGTCTGCATCTGCTGAATCCCGAACGGTTCGCCAGTCCGGCGGTGCATCTGCTGTCGGGTGGCTTGATGCTGGGCGCGTTCTTTATCGCCACCGATCCGGTGACCTCGCCGACCACCAAACTGGGGCAACTGATCTTCGGCGCCGGTTGCGGGGCGCTGGTGTACATCATCCGCACCTGGGGCGGCTATCCCGAAGGCGTGGCGTTCGCGGTAGTGTTGATGAACGCGGCGACGCCGTTGATCGATCATTACGTTCGCCCGCGCATCTACGGCCGTACCTGGCGCGGCCAGTCGCGGCCGGTCCCCGAGCGCGCCAAGCGTCCGCCCGTCAAATCCGGAGAGGCCGAATGAATCTGTGGTTCCTGAAGCCGGAGTATCGGCAGCGGCTGGGTTATCACGTTGCGTTGCTGGGCGGCGTCGCGCTGCTGACCAGCGCCGCCATCGGCGTCGCCGATCACTTGACCCGCGCCGACATCGCCCAGCGTCAGTTGGAGGACCTACAAGTTACCTTGCAGCAGGTGGTCCCGGCGAAGTTCTACGACAACGATCTGGTGCGCGACACGGTGACCGTCGATTATGGCGGCCGACCGCTGGTGGTGTATCGGGCGCGGCGCGGCGGCCAGGTTCAGGCGGTTTGCTATCAGGTCAGCGCGCCGGGCTATGGCAACACCGCGATGGTGATCGCCGTCGGGATAGACCGCGCCGGCACCCTGCTGGGCACGCGGGTGATCAGCCACAACGAGACGCCGGGCCTGGGCGACAAGATCGAATTAAGCAAATCCGACTGGATATTGAGCTTCACCGGCCGTTCGCTGAACGATCCCCAACCGGACCAATGGGCGGTGAAAAAGGACGGTGGCGTGTTCGATCAGTTCACCGGCGCCACCATCACGCCGCGCGCCGTGGTGAAGGCGGTCAAGGCCGGACTGGAGTTCTTCGCCGCCCATCGCGCCTTGTTGTTGGACGAAGAGTCCCCTCGCCCCCTGTAGGGGGAGAGGGATAGGGTGAGGGGGTCAAGTGGAGCCCTGCCAAGCAGGAACAAATCATGAATGACTATCGCGGCATTTTCGCCGATGGCCTCTGGCGCAATAACGTCGCCTTCGTGCAAATACTGGCGCTGTGCCCCCTGATGGCGGTGACGACCACCGCCACCAACGGCCTCGGCATGGGCTTGGCGACCACCGGCGTGTTGCTCGCCTCCAACGTCGTCATCGCCAGTTGCCGCGACCTGATCAGTCAGGAGGTGCGAATTCCGGTGTTCGTGCTGCTGATCGCCGCGCTGGTGTCGCTGGCGGACATGGCGATCAATGCCTGGCTGCACGAGTTGTACAAGGTACTGGGGCTGTTTATCCCGTTGATCGTGGTCAACTGCTCGGTGTTGGGCCGCGCCGAGGTTTTCGCGTCCAAGCAACCGGTGTTGGCTTCGGCGGTGGATGGTTTGGCCATGGGATTGGGCTACACCGCAGCGTTGATGGTGCTCGGCGGTTGCCGCGAAATCCTGGGCAGTGCCACCCTGTTCGCTCATGCCTCGCTGTTGCTGGGCGACGGTTTTGCCTTTCTCGAAACTACGCTCATTCCAAAGTACAAGGGCTTCCTGCTGATGCTGCTGCCGCCCGGCGGTTTTCTGGTGCTCGGGTTCCTGCTGGCCGGCAAACGGGCGGCGGAACGGCGCTGGGAGCGGCGGGCGGCGGCTCGGAGCAAGGCCGGGACAGGGGTACAACAGTCGCCATCCACCGCTTGATACTTGTCTCCCCTCGCCCCATGGGAGAGGGGCTGGGGGTGAGGGCCTTGCTTTGTCTCCCCTCGCCCCATGGGAGA
>JAVMKJ010000198.1:0-7816 GCA_031732855.1 Candidatus Competibacter sp. | reverse complement strand
GATCATGCAAGTCAGCGTTGCTTATACCGAACCAGCGCAACAAATCTGGCTGTCCCTGGATGTGCCCGAGAGCAGCACGGTGCTTCAGGCCATCGAACGCTCCGGCATTCTGGGGCGCTATCCGGGCCTGGATTTGAAAAAGAACAAGGTCGGTATTTTCGGCAAGATCACCAAGCTGACCGCGCCGCTCGCCGACGGCGATCGGGTGGAGATTTATCGACCGATCACCGTCGATCCCAAGACTGTCCCGCAGCGGAAAATCGCCCTGCCGGACGAGGATGAGGACGACGATTGAAGATTCCGGGTGCCAGATCAGGGTGCGGCAGGTTTGAGTTCCAGCCGATACCGCGCGGGTCCAGGAGATAGCGGCAAGGGTTCGCCCCTCGCCCAGGCGTCGAACCCGGCCCGATAGAAAGGCGACAGCGGATGGCCGCTTTGTCCGCCGGGGACGTGCAGGATACCGGCCGCTTCCCGCCCCGGCGCCACGGCCAGCCGTTCGGACGCGCCGCTGCTGGCGGTCTGAATGCGCGGCATATACAGATCGCCGGGCAGCGATAGCACGGGCATGTCGAGCCAGTCGCTCAGCCAGGGCAGGGTGCGGCTGAAGGGATGCCGGATGGCGATCCGGTTGTGATCGCCCCAGGTGTGCGCCGCCAGCGGCCGGCCGTCGGCGGTCAGTTTCTCCCGCGCCGCATCCGCCGCTTCCAGCAGCAATGCCGGCCAATCGGGATAACGCGGATCGAGCAGGTGCGGCGGGCGTCGGGAAACGAGTTGCCACAACGGGCCTTCGTACTGTCGGAACAGCGTGTAATCGAAGCGTGGGTCGGCTTGTCGGCAGGCGGCGGTTAGCGGCCCAAACACCCGGTCGCGGACCTCCTCGCGAAACGCGCGAACCAGCCGGTAACCGACCGAATCGACCGCCGCTCGTCCGCCCCAGTCGGCGACCCAGTGCTTGACCTCATCCCGCCGCGCATCGGCGCGCGCCGCCTCCGGCGTCAGCGTCGCCAGTAACAGTTCGCGCCAGCGCTCCAGAAACAAAGCCCGGTCGTCGAGTTGCAAGCGTAGGAAATCGAGTTCGTCGAACCGATCCCGTTCCAGCAACCCGTCCCGGATTTGCCGGGCGCGGGCGCCGAGCGCATAGCCGCCATCGCCGAGTTGTTCCAACCATGCTCCATCGACCACCCGGCCGTTGGCGGTCCACAACCGACCGCTCGGCGGATCGACGATGCGCGGATACTCAGTCGGCTCCAGCCAGCCCGACCAGCCGCGTCGTCCGTCGGCCCAGGAGGAGGGCAGACGCCCATCGTGGCCGAAGCGGCGCGGAATCGGACCGGAGAGCGTCCAGGCGATGCGACCGTCGGCGCCGGCCAGAAGCACGTTTTGAGAAGGGCTGCCGGCCCGGTTGGCGGCGTCGAGCGCGGCTTCCAGCGTGTCGGCCCGCTCCAGCGCCAGCAGGCCCAGGTTGACCGCCCGCGGATCGTGCGCCACCCAGCGCAACGCCCGCGGTCGGTCCCGGTGATCGCGATCCACCACCGGTCCCCAGCGGGTTTCCAGAATCTCCAACCGTTCGGGCGAACCATCCTTGACGACGATCGTTTCCTGCAATCGGATGAAAGGGCGGGGTCCATCGGGTGTCAGGTAAGTTCCGTTTTCCACGCCCGGTTCCAGAATCACCAGATCGGCCCAATCCCCTTCGCTGTTGGTGTAACCCCAGGCGACGTGGCCGTTGCCGCCGGCGACGATGGCCGGCGTGCCGGGCAGCATCACCCCGTCGAGCCGCCGCTCGCGACCCCCGCTGTCGGGGAGGATCAGGGTAGCCCGGTACCAGATATTGGGCACGCGCAAACCCAGATGCATGTCGTTGGCCAGCAGCGCGCCGCCGTGCGCGGTCAGCCGGCCGGCGACCGCCCAGTTGTTGCTGCCGCTGACCGTCTCGGATTCGTCGGCCGGTACGGCGGGATGGAGCGCGAAAGCGGGTGGCGGGTGAATCGCGGCACTCGTCGGCGCGGTGTCGGCGATGGGCTGGCGGCGCGGATCGAAGATCTCGGGACCGGGTGGTGCGGGCGGTTGAAAGGGCTGTCCCAACAGCGGCGCGTCCCACTCGGTCCCGACCGGATCGAGGAACGCGGCGAGTGCAGGCGGCAGCGTGTCGTGCAACAGCCCACGCGCCGATTCGCGGGGCCATTGCTGGCCTTGCAGGTCCAGATACATCGCGTACACCACCAGCGGGGTGTCCTCGGGTTGCCAGGGTTCAGGGGCGGTCCGCAGCAGTAGATACTCGAACGGTGGGGCCGACAGCCCGGCGAGTCCGGCGTTGACCCCGGCGGCATAGGCCGCGATCAGGGCCTGATCCACGGCCGGGGTCGCCGCAAGCGCCAGCCGGGCACGGTATCGGAAACGGTGTAGCCGACTGGCGCGATCCAAATCCAGCGCCGTTCTCCCGACCAGGGCCGCCAGTTCGCCCGCCGCCGTGCGCCGCAGCAGGTCCATCTGGAAGAATCGTTCCTGCCCGTGGACATAGCCGGTGGCGCGGGCCACGTCCAGGCGGGATTCGCCCCGGATCGTCGGAATACCCAGCGCGTCGCGCTCGATGGTCACCGGCGCAGTCAGGCCGGGCAACATCGTCGTACCGTCCAGGTGAGGCAGGCTGCCATGCAACTGGAGATACAGCCAGCCGGCGGTGCCGGCCAGCAGCGCCAGCAGGCTACCGCCGGCCAGCAATACCCATCGCCATCGGCGACGACGCGACCGCGACCGTTCAACCCCCGTGCCGATGCTCTTTTTCTGAATCCATTTCGTCACTGTCAATGTCCGAAATCAAATCGTTTGCCAGCCGTTCGTGTTATCATTCTGACACTCGCGCACGTCGGTATTCGCGCGGGCTTCCACTCCGAACAAGAACTACGAGGGAATCAACATGGCCACTCATACTTCCGACAACAGCCGCCGCCGCTTTATCAAACTGACCGCCATCGGCCTGGCGGCCGCGCCGTTCGCCAGCGCGCTGCTGAGCGGAACCGCCAGCGCCGCCGACACGGTCACCGAAGCCGACCCGCAGGCGGCGGCGCTGGGCTACAAGGCGGATGCCACCAAGGCCGAGAAGCGCACGGACGCCACGGCGCTGTGCAGCAACTGCAACTTCTACTCGGGCAAGGCCGGCGAGGCCAGCGGTCCCTGCGCCTTGTTCCAGGGCAAGCTGGTCGCCGCCAACGGCTGGTGCACCGCCTGGGCCAAGAAGGCGGCCTGAGTCGTTCGAAGGGTCAGGGGACAAGTCCTTTTCCGACCCCTGACCCCGACCCCCGATCCCTCACTCCTCACTTCCCCCGCTTCCGATCCAGCCGCCAGACCAGATCCTCGATAATTCTGCGGTACAAATCCTCCTTGAGCACCGCATCCTCGATGCCCTGATCGATGTTGGGATTGTCGTTGATTTCGATCACCACCACGCCCTTGGCGGTTTGCTTCAGATCGACCCCATAGAAACCATTGCCGATCAGGCCGGCGGCCTTGGCCGCGGTTTTTACCACGATTTCTGGCGCGTCCTCGACCCGGAAGGTCTTGGAATCGCCCTCGCGGACGCCGCGAGTCTGACCGGATTCGTGGTTGTAGATCTGCCAGTGTTCCCTGGACATGAAATACTGACAAACGAACAGCGGGGTCCTGTTCAGAATGCCCACCCGCCAATCGAACTCGGTGTAGAGAAATTCCTGCGCCAGCACCAGATCGGACGACTTGAACAGCTTGCTGGCCACGTCCAGCAGCTCGGTACGGTCGTTCACCTTGAACACCCCCCGTGAGAACGACCCGTCGGGAATCTTCAACACGATGGGATAGGGAATCTCGCTGTCCACTCGCTCCAGGTTGTCGCGGCGGACGATGACGGTCTTGGGGGTACGGATGCGGTGGGTGCGCAGCAGTTCGTCCAGATACACCTTGTTGGTGCATTTGAGGATGGAATCGGGATCGTCGATGACCACCATCCCTTCACTTTCCGCCTTTTTGGCGAACTGGTAGGTGTAGTGGTCGATGCCGGTGGTCTCGCGAACGAACAGAGCATCGAATTCGGCCAGCCGGCCGTAATCCTTCTTCTCGATCAGTTCGACGTTGACCCCGCACTCGCGGCCGATCTTGATGAACTGCTGCAGGGCCTTGGGGTTGGAGGGTGGCAGGGACTCCTTGGGGTTATGCAGCATCGCCAGATCGTAGCGGTAATTGCTGCGCGCCCGGGGTTGCCGCCAGCGTCGGCTGAGGTACGTTGTCAGCGCGCCCATGAAAATGTCTTCCTGTTCGGCGGACAGCGAGTGCAGGTGCAGCGCCTTGAGGGTCGCGATGCGCCACTGGCCCTGTAGCCGGAATTCCACCCGCAGCATCGGCGAGCGGAATACATCGAACAGTTGCCTCGCCAACTCCTGCATTTCCTTGACCGCGCACTGGCCGAAAAAGATATCCAGTTCGAAGGCGGTGGCGGTGAAACCGGGCCGGGGTTTGCCCAACACCTGTTGGACGTGGTCGTCCAGATCCTCGATGTCCAGGCTGTAGATGGACTTGCGGCTGAGGTCGTTGAGGGTGCGCACGCTGGGGATGACCCGGTGACGGCGGGCCTCGGCCAGCAGCGAGCAGTAGTAACCGACGCTCAGGTAGCGGTAGCTGCGGCACAGGTTCAACACCCGCAGATTGCGGCCGGTGGAGGAGTATTCGGGCTTCGCCAGATAATCCTTGGCGGCGACGACGGGCAGGTTGGTAAAGTGCGTTTTCCAGTCGGTGGGGTTTTCCACCAGGATGATGTGATCGGCCATCGGCGTGAATCGGTGCTCCTGACACCGCGGAAAAGACGAATTACGAGGGTGAGAATGCCGGCGGCTCGAGCCGGCGGTTGGAACGATAGAGGATGAGAACGGCCTTCTGTCCGGCCTTGCCGTAGCGGGCCATGCGCTGGAATTCCCGGTGCGGGATCGGCATGTTGATGGAATCGGTGAGGGTTTCGCCTTCCTCGGCGTCGACCAGGGGATCGTGGACGTAGATGTAGTGATCGTCGAAACCGGTCACCACCACCCAGTGGGGAAAGCGCTCGCCGTAGATGCGATAGGAACTGATCAGCACCAGCGCGATGCCGCCGGCCTCGAATTTCTGCCGCAATTCGTCGACCCCCAGGCTGCCGCGCCGCAGGACGACCGGCAACTGGCGCAACTCTTCGATCCAGTCTTCCTGCACCAGCCGCATCACCTCTTTCTTCTCCGGGCTGCGCACCGAATCGACCAGGAACACGTTGTCCTCGTTGACGTGAATCTCCAGGCCGAAACCGCGGCGATGGGCCGACAGCGCCAGTCCGTAGGGACCGCAGCCGCCGTGGCCGGAGGTCATGAAAATGGTGGTGGCCTCCCGCCACAGCCGCAGTTCCAGCTTGCGGTTCAGCTCGATGGTCGGGTCCAGCGCCTTCATCGCCATCATCAACGCCGCCGGACCACAGGTGAAATCGAGAGTCTGCTGGTAGTACGGCACCTTGACCAGTTCGGCCCGCAAATACGGAACCAGACGCTTTTCAAAGCGCAGCGCGTCCATGTGGTCTTCGTAGTAATCCAGCACTTCCTCGAACTGGCGATAGCCGTGGCGGCGGAACAAGGCCAGCGATGCCGGGTTGTCGCGGCGGACTTCCAGTCGCATCGACACGCAATCCCGTTCCAGCGACGCGCTCTCGGCTTCTTCCAGCAGTCGGTCGCCGACGCCGCGCCGCCCGTATTCCGGGTGAACGGCGATGGAGTACAGTCGGGCCATGGAGGTGCCGCGCGAGAACAACAGCAGCACGTAACCGCGAATCCGGCCGTCGTTTTCATCCAGCAAGGTGATGGCATGACCGCGCGTCAACAGGTGACGGAAACTGCGGCGAGACAGACGATCGGTCGTAAAACATTGTTTCTCGATGGCCAGCAGGGCCGGAATGTCGTCCAGGGTGGCATGACGCAACATGGCGGTTCGAGGCGGTTCCAGACCGGAGGGTAAAGGCGCGGCGGGGACGGACGAAACGGCTTGGCGGCAGCGGCCGGAGCGGGAGCGGGGTACCAACCAATATTTATTGTTATTATCTCGCAGAGCCCATCGAAATCGCCAGTGAAAATCGTCATGCCGACCCCTTCATCCCGCCTGCTGGACCGGATTCGTCAATTGATCGCCACACCTTCGGTGAGCAGCGTGTCGCCGCAGTTCGATCGGAGCAACCGGCCGGTCGTCGACCTGCTGGCCGACTGGCTGGAGCAAGCCGGGTTCGCGGCGCGGATCGAGCCGTTGCCGGACCGGCCGGACAAGGCCAACCTGATCGCGACCCTGGGCGAGGGAACGGGTGGGCTGGTGCTGGCCGGGCATACCGATACCGTGCCGTTCGACGCCGGGCGCTGGCGTTTCGATCCCTTCGGCGGGACGATCGCGGATGGACGGATTTACGGCTTGGGTTCGGCGGACATGAAATCCTTTCTGGCGCTGGCCATCGAGGCGGCCCGCGAGTTTGCGGCGGGCGATCTGCGCCGGCCGCTGGTGATTCTGGCCACGGCGGACGAGGAGAGCAGCATGGCCGGCGCACGGGCGCTGGCGGCGGCCGGCCGGCCGCTGGGCCGACACGCCGTGATCGGCGAGCCGACCGGGCTGAAGCCGGTGCGGATGCACAAGGGCATTCTGATGGAGGCGATCCGGCTGGAGGGAAAATCGGGACATTCCAGCAATCCGGCGCTGGGGGCCAGCGCGCTGGAGGGGATGCACCGGGTGATGGGCGAGTTGCTGCAATGGCGCTCGGAACTGCAAGCGCGCTATCGTAATCCCCTGTTCGAGGTGGAGGTGCCGACGCTCAATTTGGGGCGCATCCACGGCGGCGACAACCCGAACCGGATTTGCGCCGACTGCGAGTTGCACATCGATATCCGGCCGCTGCCCGGCATGAAACTGGCCGAGTTGCGCGGAGCGTTGCACCGGCGACTGGAACGGTTGTTGGCGGACAGCGGATTGAAGCTGGATTTCCTCCCGCTGTTTCCGGGAGTCGAAGCGCTGGAGACGCCGGCGGCGGCGGCCATCGTGCGGGCGGCGGAGGAGTTGACCGGGGCACCGGCGGGCGTGGCGGGCTTCGGCACCGAAGGGCCGTATCTCAACGCGCTGGGGATGGAGACGGTGATTCTCGGTCCCGGCAGCGTGGATCGCGCCCATCAACCGGACGAATTCCTGCCGCTGGCAGCGATCCAGCCGACCCTGGATCTGCTGCGGGGGCTGATCGAGAAGTTCTGCATCGAACCCGAATGAGCAATCTTCCGCTGATTCTCGGCGCGCTGGGACCGATCTTCGCGCTGATCCTGCTGGGCCTGGGGTTGCGTCGGTTCGGTTTTCCCGGCGACGGCTTCTGGCCGGCGGCCGAGCATTTTACCTATTTCATCCTGTTTCCGGCCCTGCTGGTGCACCGGCTGGCCCTGGCCCGGCTGGGCGATTACGCGGTCCTGCCGGTGGCGGGGGTGAGCGTCGCCCTGCTGCTGGGCATGACGGCGGTGCTGTATGGCTTGCGACCGTGGCTGAGGGTCGATGGACCGGCGTTCACCTCGGTCTATCAGGGGGTGATCCGTTTCAACACCTATGTCGGGCTGGCGGTCGTGCTGGCGGTGTTTCATGCCGAGGGCGGCACGGTGGCGGCGCTGGTGATGGCAATCATGATTCCCCTGATCAACGTATTGTGCGTGCTGGTGCTGAACGCCCATGCCGGCGGAGCGGCGACGATGGCGGGGGTGGCGCGCGGGCTGGTTACCAATCCCCTGATCCTGGCCTGTCTGATCGGAATCGGCCTGAATGG
>JAVMKJ010000197.1:0-11404 GCA_031732855.1 Candidatus Competibacter sp. | reverse complement strand
AAATACAAGGAAACACCCGGTTCATTTCAAGAACACATCGTCGGTCCGGGAAACCTCAAAACTGTCAATTTGGTCGGTCGAAAGAGGGCGGTCAGTGAACGCTTATACCGTTTCTCAAGAGATTTTCTGATTTGGAATGGCAGGGTTCAGCAATTCTCATTTTGGCCTGAAAGGTACGTCCGCCGTAGGGTGGGTTAGGCGCGCCCCCTACCCATGCCGAGGTCACCACCGGGCGTTCCGCGCGCCGTAACCCACCAGACCGGCAACGATCACGCAACGGTGGGTTACGGCGCGCCTCGACCGTGACGTTCCATGGATGAATGTTCGCAAGGCGCGCCTAACCCACCCTACGACTCCCTGGAAATAGCATAGAGGTTTTAAGTTTTAAGTTTTAATTTTTAAGTTAAAAATCAAAATGTTATTGTTGAATATTGTCCGGTTCTTCATTGGGAAGACTATAAGAGACTGTCGAAAAACCTCGAATTGATTTTTAAGCAAAATTCCCTGGGTGCGCGGGCTTCCAGCCCGCTGGAGAAGCCAAAAGCGGGCTGGAAGCCCGCGCACCCAGCAAAAAAATCAAACAGTTAGTTTTTGGACAGCTTCTAATTCTACTTTGTCAGATTAAAACACAACATATTGATTTTGCTAAAATTAGTAAAAATTGGTGAAATTGATAAATCTTTATAAATCAAATGCTTGCCTCTAATCTGACAAAGTAGAACTAAGATCCACCGGCGATCAGCATTACCTTCCCCCCAGCGCCAGCGCCAGTTCGTACAGCGGCTTCTTGCGCAAGCCGGTCAGCTTGGCCGCCACCACCACCGCCCGGCTGATCGGCAGTTCCGCCAGCAATGCCCGCAGCAGGCGCCGAATCTCGGGCGTATCCGCCTCGCTCGCGGCCGGAACGCCCTGCACCACCAGGACGAATTCGCCCTTCTGGCGGTTGGCGTCGGCCGCCAGCCAAGTTCCCAGTTCGCCCAAGGGCGCGCCGTGCACTTCCTCGAACCGCTTGGTCAGTTCGCGAGCGATCACCGCCCACCGCTCCGCACCGAACACCACCACCAGATCGACCAGCGTCTCCGCCACCCGGTGGCTGGCTTCGAGAAACACCAGGGTACGCTCCTCCCCCGCCAGAGCTTGCAGGCGGGCGCGGCGGGCGGCGGTTTTGGGCGGCGGAAACCCCTCGAACACGAAACGGTCGGTCGGCAGGCCAGCGACGGACAAGGCCGCCAGCACGCTGCTCGGCCCCGGCACCGGGATTACCTTCGAGCCCTGCCGGCACAGTTCGCGCACCAGGGGAAAGCCGGGGTCGCTGATCAGCGGCGTGCCGGCGTCCGACACCAGCGCGACCGATCGACCCTCCCGCAATCGCTCGACTATTTCGGCCAGCCGGCCACGCTCGTTGTGTTCGTGGAGGGACAGCAGCGGCGTGTCGATGCCGAAATGCCGCAATAACTGCCCGGTGTGCCGGGTATCCTCGGCGGCGATGCAGTCCACTTCCCGCAGTACCCGCAGCGCCCGGGCGGTGATATCTTCCAGATTCCCGATCGGCGTCGCCACCACGTACAATGCGCCGGATTCAACGGCCATGGGGTTACCTCTTACCTTCGGTTGCCAGCAGCAATCGCGGATATCGCGAATTCGCATACCCAAAATCGCAGCCGGGCATGTAACCAACCTCCTGGTGGAGTAAAATCCATGAAACAGCCTCCGCGCGCGAAAGACATCGAAAATGAACGACCAAATCGTCTTCCTAAAGGAATTCCTGAGAAATCCCCGACAAGTGGCGTCCATCCTTCCGAGTTCGCGATTTCTCGAACAACGCATCGTCGAACTGGCGGAAGTCCGTTCCGCCCACACCATCGTCGACCTGGGAGCCGGCATCGGCGGCACGACCCGAGCCATTCTCAAGGCGATGCCGCCATGCGCGAGGTTGCTGAGCATCGAGATCAACCAGCGATTTTGCGGTTTGCTCGGGCGCATCGAGGACAAGCGACTCATCGCGCACTGCGGCGGCGCGCACGAACTTCAAAAAACGCTCTCACTATACGGTTTGCCCGCCCCGGATGTGGTGATTTCGGGAATTCCGTTCTCGACGATGAGTCGCCAGGCGGGCGCGCGAATTCTCGAAGCGATTTTTTCCGTGCTCGTCCCCGGCGGCCGATTCGTTGCCTACCAGCTCAGCAAGCAGGTTGAAGAGATGTCGCGCCCCCTGTTTGGTCCGGCGCACGCCGTCGTCGAGCTGCTCAACATTCCACCATTGCGGCTGTATCGGCTGGAAAAGCAAACGGCCTGATCCGCCGTATCGACGGATCGGCCGTGGCGCATGGGTTCGACCCTCATCCACAAGCCCTCGAACGACGAAAATTCCATGCAATCTCCGATGCATTCTTCCACGATCGGAGACGGTCGGTGACCACCCGCGTCGCCCAGGGAACCGCCGCCGAGGAATTGGCCTGCCGTTATCTGGAAGCACGAGGATTGACCCTGGTGACGCGCAATTTCCGCTGCCGTACCGGCGAACTGGACTTGATCATGCGAGATCGGGAACAACTGGTGTTCGTGGAAGTGCGCAGTCGCGGCCATACCCGCTACGGAACGCCCGCCGAGTCGGTCACCCACCGCAAGCAACAGCGTCTGTTGCGAGCGGCGGCATTCTATCTGCAACGCCAGCGTCTCGACCTGCCCTGCCGCTTCGACGTGGTGGCGATCCTCCACGCCGAGAACGAACCGCGCCTGGAATGGATTCGGGATGCGTTCCAGCTTACTTGAATTTGCCCCATTCCACCGAAGTTGCCGAGTAACCCGCCGATGACCGTCGACCGCACCGCCCCGCTGCACGACCTGCTCGCCCGCCGCATCCTGATTCTCGACGGCGCGATGGGCACCATGATCCAGAGCCACCGCCTGCGGGAAGCCGATTACCGGGGCGAGCGCTTCCGCGACTGGCCCAGCGATCTCAAGGGCAACAACGACCTGCTGGTGCTGACCCAGCCGGCCATCATCCGCGAGATTCATGCCGCCTACCTGGATGCCGGCGCCGACATCATCGAAACCAACACCTTCAACTCCACCGCGATCTCCATGCACGACTACGGCATGGAATCCCTGGTACCGGAGTTGAACCGGGAAGCAGCGCGGCTGGCGCGCGAAGTCGCCGACGAATTTACCGCCCGCGATCCGGCCCGGCCCCGCTTCGTGGCCGGGATTCTCGGCCCCACCAACCGCACCGCCAGCCTGTCGCCGGACGTCAACAATCCCGGTTTTCGCAATATCACTTTCGACGCACTGGTCGCCGCGTACGCCGAGGCGACCCAAGCCCTGGTCGAAGGCGGCGTCGATATCCTGATGGTGGAAACCATTTTCGACACCCTGAACGCCAAGGCGGCGGTGTTCGCCGTTCGACAATTTTTCGACCAGATCGGCCAACGTCTGCCGGTGATGATCTCCGGCACCATCACCGACGCCTCCGGCCGCACGCTGTCCGGGCAGACCACCGAGGCGTTCTGGAACTCGCTGTGCCACATCCAGCCGCTGTCCTTCGGCCTCAACTGCGCCCTGGGCGCCACCCAACTCCGGCCCTACGTCGCCGAACTGGCGCGCATCGCCGACACGCACGTCTCCGCCCATCCCAACGCCGGCTTGCCCAATGCCTTCGGCGAGTACGACGAAACGCCAGCGCAGATGGCGGCCATCATCCGCGAGTTCGCCGAGAGCGGGTTCCTCAACATCGTCGGCGGCTGCTGCGGCACGACGCCGGCCCACATCCGCGCCATCGCCGAAGCCGTGCGGGATTTGCCGCCGCGCGAGGTTCCCCATATCGAACCACGCTGCCGGCTGGCCGGACTGGAACCGCTCGACATTGGCCCGGACTCGCTGTTCGTCAACGTCGGCGAGCGCACCAACGTCACCGGTTCGGCGGTGTTCAAACGGCTGATCAAGGCCGGCGACTACAACGCCGCGCTGGACATCGCCCGCCAGCAGGTCGACAGCGGCGCGCAGATCATCGACATCAACATGGACGAGGGGATGCTCGACTCGAAAGAGGCCATGGTCACCTTCCTGAATCTCATCGCCGCCGAGCCCGACATCAGCCGGGTACCGGTGATGATCGACTCCTCCAAGTGGGAGATTCTGGAAGCCGGCCTCAAGCGCATCCAGGGCAAGCCGGTGGTGAATTCCATCAGCATGAAGGAAGGCGAGGCGGAGTTCGTTCGCCAGGCGCGGCTGATCCGCCGTTACGGCGCGGCGGCCATCGTCATGGCGTTCGACGAACGGGGCCAGGCCGACACCGAGGAGCGCAAATTCTCCATCTGCCGGCGCGCCTACCGCATTCTCACCGAACAGGTCGGCTTTCCACCGCAGGACATCATCTTCGACCCCAACATCTTCGCGGTCGCCACCGGCATTGAGGAGCATGACCGCTACGGACTGGATTACATCGAAGCCACCCGGCGGATCAAGGCCGAACTGCCGCACGCGCTGGTTTCCGGCGGCGTCTCCAACGTCTCCTTCTCGTTCCGGGGCAACAACCCGGTGCGCGAGGCGATCCACTCCGTGTTCCTCTACCACGCCATCCGCGCCGGCATGACCATGGGCATCGTCAACGCCGGCCAACTGGCGATCTACGAGGAGATCCCGGCGGAACTGCGGGAGCGGGTGGAAGACGTCATTCTCAATCGCCGCCCCGACGCCACCGAGCGGCTGTTGGAGATCGCCGATCAATATAAAGACCCGACCCTCACCCCCAGCCCCTCTCCCGGAGGGCGAGGGGGGCAGGACGACTGGCGATCCTGGCCGGTCGCCAAACGGCTGGAACACGCACTGGTCAAGGGCATCGATGAGTTCGTCGAGACCGATACCGAGGAAGCCCGCCAGCAAGCGGAACGGCCGCTGCACGTCATCGAAGGCCCGCTGATGGACGGCATGAACGTGGTCGGCGACCTGTTCGGCGCCGGCAAGATGTTCCTGCCGCAGGTAGTGAAATCGGCGCGGGTGATGAAAAAGGCGGTCGCCTATCTGATTCCGTTCATCGAGGCGGAACAGGCCGACGGTCAGCGGCGCAGCAACGGACGAATCGTGCTGGCCACGGTCAAGGGCGACGTGCACGACATCGGCAAGAACATCGTCGGCGTGGTCCTTCAGTGCAACAACTTCGAAGTCGTCGATCTCGGCGTCATGACGCCGGCCCAGAAGATCCTCGACGCCGCCCGCGAGCAGCGAGCCGACATGATCGGCCTGTCCGGCCTGATCACGCCGTCGCTGGACGAGATGGTCAACGTCGCCAGGGAGATGAAGCGGCAGGGCTTCACCGTGCCGCTGCTGATCGGCGGCGCCACGACGTCGGCCATGCACACGGCGGTCAAGATCGACCCGCAGTACCCCGGTCCGGTGGTGTACGTCAAGGATGCCTCGCGCGCGGTGGGCGTGGCGCAGAACCTGATCGGCGCGGATTCCAAGGAGAGCTTTGTCGCCCGCACCAAGGCCGACTATGTGCAGAAGCGCGAACAACACGCCAACCGCCGCGGCCGGGAAGCGTTGCTACCGCTGGCGCAGGTCCGGGCCAAGAGGCCGAATTTCGACTGGTCCGCCTACGCCCCACCCCGTCCGGGCTTTCTCGGCATCCGGGCCTTCGATGCCTACCCACTGGCGGAATTGGCGGAACGGATCGACTGGACGCCGTTCTTCCACGCCTGGGAACTGCGCGGGCGCTATCCGGCGATTCTCGACGATCCCGCCAGCGGCGAGCAGGCCCGCCATCTGTTCGCCGACGCCCAGGCCATGCTGGACAAAATCATCACCGAACAGTGGTTGACGACCCGAGCGGTGATCGGCTTTTTCCCCGCCAACCGGGTTCATGAGGACGACATCGCGCTGTATACGGATGAAAGCCGCGAGCGGGTGTTGCTGACGCTCCATCACCTGCGCCAGCAGAGTCCGAAACCGGACGGCAAGCATCATCACTGCCTGGCCGACTGGATCGCGCCGCGTGAATCCGGCGTGGCGGATTACCTGGGCGCGTTTGCCGTCACCGCCGGCATCGGCATCGACGGGCGGGTGGCGGCGTTCGAGCGCGCTCACGACGACTACAGCGCCATTTTGCTCAAGGCGCTGGCCGACCGGCTGGCGGAAGCCTTCGCCGAGCGACTGCACGAACGGGTGCGCCAGGAATTTTGGGGTTACGCGGCCGACGAAAAGCCGAGCAACGAGGATTTGATCGCGGAAAACTATCGCGGCATCCGCCCCGCTCCCGGTTATCCGGCCTGCCCTGACCACACCGAGAAGGGACTGCTCTGGTCGCTGCTGGACGTGGACCGCAACGCCGGCATCCATCTGACCGAAAGTTTTGCGATGACCCCGACGGCGGCGGTGAGCGGCTGGTATTTCAGCCACCCCGAGGCGCGCTATTTCGGCGTTGGCCGGCTGGATCGGGATCAGGTGACGGATTATGCCCGGCGCAAGGGCTGGACCTTGGCGGAAGCGGAAAAATGGCTGGCGCCGAATCTGGGGTACGAACCGGAGGAGTAGCGAGCGGCGAGCGGCGAGCGGCGAGCAATGGTCAGGCAACAAACAGGGCTTCGATATTGCTCCACTCCGCCGCCGGGTCGGTGGTGATGCGGGCGATCTTGCTCTCCAACTCAGCCCACATCGCCTCATTGGTCAATTCGTAGCTGTGACCCCAGAAGCAGAATACATCGCCGGCAACCTTGGCGCGCTCGTATCGGGTCCAAAACGCCGGGTCGTCGAACCGGCAACTCACGCCCAGTTCCAGCGGGTCGACGGGCGGATAAACGGGATCGACCGCGGCCACGGTCCGGGCGTAGACGTGACCGGCGGCGCGTATCGCGGCTTTCACCGCCGGATCGAACCCGCCGAAGGGATAACAGAAGCCCCGGATGGGTTGCTGGAACCAGTCCCGCAGGAGCGATCGGCTCTCCCCTACTTCCCGCTCCAGATCGACCGAGGATAAATCGGGTAAATTGGGATGAGTCAGGGAGTGGTTGGCAATCTCAAAGCCCGCGTATATCTCGACCAGTTCATCCCGGCTCAGTCGCCAGACCTCCTTGTCGCCATATCGCCAACCGAACGACCGCTGGCGTTGATGCAAACCCGGATTCAGATTGAACGTCGCCCTGGCCCGATACCGGCGCAACAGCCCGGTCAGCCGAACATCGTCCACCACGCCGTCATCCCAACTCTGAACGACCTTCATCCGCGCCACTCGTCGGGCCAGGTTGCCGACCGAGCCGATCGTCCCGGCGCCTGCTCCGCGGTCCCGCCATCCCTCCGTTGCGCACCTTGCGCACCAGAAGCACCAATTCGCCTTCGGGGACGTCGCTCAGTCCTCGAATCAACTCGGCGAACAGAATCGGGTTCCCGATGATGATCTCGCAAACGTCGCTGGCCACCTTGCCGGCCAGCGCCAGCAACAAATCCGCATCCTCCCCCAACTCCGCCGCCAACCGCCGGATCGTCTCCTCCGACGGCGACGATACATCGCCCCTTTCGATCTTGCCGAGATACGCCGGCTCCACCCCGATCCGCCGCGCCACTTCCCGAACCGTGTAGCGGCGGCTTAACTCGCGGCGCTGTTCACGCAGGTGTCTAATATAATTTCCAAAATCCATTGCGACACCACGATTGCCGAACCATTTGGCTATATTCGGGCCTGGGCGGGCATCAGGCAAGCATCGAGGAAAAAAATAATTTTGAGCCATGGATGTCCCTGGGGGCGACCGGTCGGTCGCCCTCCCACGCGGTCCGGCGCTACCGAAGCGATGTCGGGTTATCGTTCCCGCCGCCGCAAATCCAGGGTGTAAGGAAAATTGGGGTTGGTTTCCTCCGCCGGGGCCATCATCGGCCCCGGGGTATGGCCATACGGCCAGAACCGGGCGAAGCGGCGCGCCTCGGCTTCGTTGGCGTTGATCGGGAACGTGTCGGGATTGCGCCCGCCCGGATGCTGGACATGGTAGGTGCAGCCGCCGATGGAACGCTGGTTCCAGGTATCGACGAGATCGAATACCAGGGGGGTGTGAATCGGAATGGTGGGGTGCAGCGCCGATGGGACCTGCCAGGCGCGGTAGCGAACCCCGGCGACGAACTCACCCGGAATCTCCGTCGGCCGCAATGGCAACCGCCGTCCGTTACAGGCCACGACGTGCCGCTCGCCGATCATGCCCCGCACCTTGACCTGCATCCGTTCCACCGAGGAATCCACGTAGCGGGCGGTACCACCCTGTATCTGTTCCTCGCCCAGCACGTGCCACGGCTCCAACGCCTGCCGCAGTTCCAGTTGGATGTCCTGCTGGACGATGTCGCCGTAATGGGGGAAACGGAACTCGAAGAACGGCAGGAACCAGTCGCGTTCGAAAGGGTAACCGGCCTCACTCAGTTCGCCAATCACATCCCGGAAATCCTCCCAGACGTAGTGCGGCAACATGAAGCGGTCGTGAACCTGGGTACCCCAGCGCACCAACTCCTGATTGGGGTAGGGTCGCTCCCAAAACCGGGCCACCAGTCCGCGCAGCAACAGCATTTGCATCAGGCTCATCCGGGCGTGCGGCGGCATTTCGAAGGCGCGCATCTCCACCAACCCCAACCGGCCGGTGGCGGAATCCGGAGAATACAGTTTATCGATGCAAAACTCGGCGCGATGGGTGTTGCCGCTCAGGTCCACCAGCAGGTTGCGCAACAGCCGGTCGACCAGCCACGGTTGCGGCACCTCGCCGGCCGGCATCTCGCGGAAGGCGATTTCCAGCTCGTAAAGACTGTCGTTGCGGGCCTCGTCCACCCGCGGAGCCTGACTGGTCGGGCCGATGAACAGTCCGGAAAACAGATAGGACAGGCTGGGATGATGCTGCCAGTAGGCGATCAGGCTGCGCAGCAGGTCGGGCCGGCGCAGGAACGGACTGTCGGCCGGCGTCGCGCCGCCCAGGGTAACGTGGTTGCCGCCGCCGGTACCGGTGTGGCGGCCGTCCAGCATGAACTTTTCGGTCCCCAGCCGCGATTGTCGAGCATCTTCATACAACCCCTGAATGTTCTGCTTCAACTCCTCCCAGTCGCCGGCGGGATGGATGTTGACTTCGATCACGCCGGGATCCGGTGTGACGGCAAACTTGCGCAACCGCCAGTCCGGCGGTGGGGGGTAACCCTCGACCAGCACCGGCATTCCCAGGTCGGCGGCGGTCTGCTCGACGCAGGCCAGCAAGTCCAGGTAGTGTTCCAATCGCTCCAGCGGCGGCACGAACACGTACAGATGGCCCTCGCGCGGCTCCACGCACAGCGCGGTGTGGATCGCCGAACCATCGTCCGCCACCGACTGTTCCTGAAAATCGCCGCGCGACGCGCCCGGACCGCCTCGCAGGAACTCGCTGTAGCGGCGCATCACCTCGCCGTGGGTGTCGCCCAGCGCGGCGCGGAACTCGAACAGCGACCGCGGATGCGGTACTTCCCGCGCGGTTTCCGCGACCCAGGGCAACGCCGCCAGCGGCAACCGGTAGCCCATCGGCGAATCGCCGGGGATCAAATACAGATGCTCGCGGCGCAGCACCCAGGGCCCGCTGCGCCACCCCTCGTCGGCGCCGGTAGCCCAACGCAACGGCAGGGCATAACCGGTGACCTGGTTCAGCCCCCGCTCCAGCAGCACCGCCAACCGCCGGCGCTCCTCGTCGTCCTTGAGGTCGTACTTGAGCGGGTCGACGTTGACCGGCAGGGTGCGTTCCTTCCACAGGTAGTAATACACGTCCTCGTAGCCGGGAACGAGCCGCTCGGCGCTCACGCCCAGCCGCCGGGTCAACTCCACCGCGAAGGCTTGGGCCTGTTCGGGTCCGTAACCCTGTGGCGTTTCGTCATCGGCGATCCAGCGCGGATCGTGCCATAGCGGCAGACCATCGCTGCGCCAGTAGCAGGATAGCGCCCAGCGCGGCAACGATTCGCCCGGATACCACTTGCCCTGGCTGTAGTGCAGGAATCCGTTGGGCGCATAGCGGTCGCGCAAGCGCTTCAACAACTGACCGGCCAGCTTGCGCTTGGTGGGACCGATGGCCGCGACCGTCCACTCCGCCCCATCCATGTCGTCGATGGAAACGAAGGTCGGTTCGCCGCCCATGGTCAGCCGCACGTCGCCGGCCGCCAACCGGGCGTCCACGTGATGGCCGAGCTGCTCGATCCGCGCCCACTGCTCCTCGCTGTAGGGTTTGGTGACCCGTGGGTCCTCATGAATGCGGATCACGCGCATGTCGAACCCGAACTCCGTCTCGCACGGATCGGTGTAGCCGGTCACCGGCGCGGCGCTGGGCGGGGTTGGGGTGCATGCCAGCGGAATGTGGCCCTCGCCGGCGAACAGGCCGGAGGTCGGATCCAATCCCAGCCAGCCGGCCCCCGGCACGAACACTTCCGCCCAGGCGTGAAGGTCGGTGAAATCGGCCGTGGGACCGGAGGGACCGTCCAGCGCCTTGACATCGGCGGCGAGCTGGATCAGGTAGCCGGATACGAAGCGCGCCGCCAACCCCAGTTGCCGCAGGATCTGCACCAGCAGCCAGGCCGAATCGCGGCAGGAACCGCTGCGCCTGGCGAGCGTTTCCTCGCAGGATTGAACGCCGGGCTCCATGCGGATGATGTAGCGGATATCCCGGTTCAACCGCTGGTTGAGATGGACCAGGAAATCGACGATTTGCATCGGTTCGCGATTCGCGCCGGTCAGCCAGTCGAGCAGCAGCGGACCCCCTTCCTGGATTTCCAGGTAGGGTGCCAGTTCCTGGCGCAAGGTGGCGTCGTAATCGAACGGATAGTGCTTGGCGTACTCCTCAACGAAAAAATCGAAGGGATTGATGACCGTCATTTCGGCGATCACGTCCACGGTGATGCTCAGGTCGCGGATTTTCTCCGGAAACACCAGCCGTGCCTGGAAATTGCCGAACGGATCCTGCAGCCAGTTGATGAAATGCTGGGCCGGCTCGATTTTGAGTGAATAGGCATGAATGGGCGTGCGCGTGTGGGGAGCCGGACGCAATCGGATCACGTGCGGCGACACGCTCACGGGGCGGTCAAAATGGTAGGCAGTTTGATGATGCAGTGCAACGCGTATGGCCATGGCCTGTCCTTTCGCGGTCGGCTGGAATTAAAGTGCGCATTATGCTCGATCGAATGGATTTGGCTCATGCAAACAGCATTCCGCCGTGTGTTGGCTGATTTGCCCGGTCTGGCCGTCGCGGACGCACTCAATGAGTGCAACAAGCCGATGTGATGCGTTGATTTTGGGTAACCGTTCGCTCCCCTCGCCCGCTTGCGGGAGAGGGGTTGGGGGTGAGGGCTATAATTTCAAAGACTTACCCCCTTGTCAGGCGACAGCATAAATTGACCCTCTGGCGACATCGAAAATTGACCCCCCAAGCCAGAGGGGAAA
>JAVMKJ010000196.1:0-58552 GCA_031732855.1 Candidatus Competibacter sp. | reverse complement strand
ACCCGATGCGGCTACCCCCCGCTCACGCCTTTCCAAAAACTGTCCGAACTATTGTCTTTATTGTAGTTGCAGGGTAATTTGTGTCATCAGTCATTCTCCGTGGGACTACCGGCTATCTTCCCACCAGTTACCAAGCCTTCGGCTGAAACTTGGCGTCATTGAGAATCTTCACCGTATCGCCGGTCTGCACCAGTACGAACAGTCCTTGCCGGTAGGCGTAACGATCCGCCCCGTCTTCGATCCGCATCCCCGCCACCGCCCCATGCACCTGCCAGTCGGCGTATTCCGGGAAAAAGTCCCGGAATTGTCGCAAGTCGTCCAGAAACTCCCGCACATCTTCCACGCTCAGGCTGGCCTTGACTTCCACCACCACCACATGCCCGGCGTTCACCACCAGTACGTCAATTTCCAGCGTATCGCCACCCCGGCGTTTCTTCACCCGCTGGCTGACCATCTGCACCGGAATCCCACGCTCGCTGAACACTCGTTCGCAGGCCGGGGCGACCTGGTTTTCCATGAACAGGCCCCATTGCCCGCCCAGATTGCTCACGATCCGCGCTGTTTCCTGGAACTTGCGGTCGGTATCCTGGAACTTGCGGTCGGTATCCTGGAACTTGCGGTCGGTGTCCTTTTGCGCGCGCAATAGTTCGGCTTGGCCTTGGGCGAGTTCGTTCAACAGGGCCAACACCTGTTCATAAGTGGTTGCCATTGCTATCTGCCTCTATAGTCATCGGGTCCTTCTCCAAGGGATGAGCCGCTATTTCCTTGCCGGGCACTCTCCGACCAGTTCCACCTTGCCGTGCTCGTCGACGGCTTCCAGCCGCACCGTGAAGCCCCACAGCCGGTACAGGTGCTTGAGCACTTCCTGGGCGTTTTCCAGGTGCAGGGGCCGGCGGTGGTAGCGGGCGTGTCGCAGGGTCAGCGAACGATCCTTGCGATAGGCGACGTTCCAGACCTGGATGTTCGGCTCGCGGCTGCCCAGGTTGTACTGATCGGCCAGCGCCAGCCGTAACCGCCGGTAGCCGGCCTCGTCGTGGATGGCGGTGATTTCCAGTTCGTCCTGGGCGTCGTCGTCCAGCACCGCGAACAGCCTGAAATCGCGCATCACCTTGGGCGACAGGTACTGGGCGATGAAGCTCTCGTCCTTGAAGTTGCGCATGGCGAAGTCCAGCACCTTGAGCCAGTCCTGGCCGGCGATGTCCGGAAACCAGCGACGATCCTCGGCGGTCGGCTCCTGACAGACGCGCTTGATATCGCTCATCATGGCGAAGCCCAGCGCATAGGGGTTCAGGCCGGAATAGTAGGGATGATCGAACGGCAACTGCTGGATGACGCTGGTGTGCGATTGCAGGAATTCGATCATGAAGCTGTCGTTGACGTAGCCCTCGTCGTACAGCCGGTTCATCAGGGTGTAGTGCCAGAAGCAATTGTGGTTGATGAAACAAGAAGCTTTGTAAGCGTGGGAGTGCTCCACGCTGAAATCGAAGACCGACCCCTCGTCGTGTTCGATGGATTCGATGGTCGTCAGATCGTCTTTGTCGAGAAACCACTTGACCGACGCCAGCGCATCCTTTAGAGCCCGCCGTTTGCGCGACAGGCGAAAGCCGATTTTCTCCGCGAAGCGTCCGACATCCGAGCCGGTGATGACGAGCCGGAAGGTGCCGTCTTGCTGCGGCCTCACGGAACTGACGATGCCGAGATTCAGGATAAGCAATTGCTCGACCCGCAACAGGTCGAGGCTTTTGCTGACGAGGATGACTTGACGGTCCTTAACTGAAACGCAGCCGTCGGTGTCGAAATGCCCGCGAAGGAAGGCTCGGACGATAGCCTCCGGCGAGCGCAGGATGATGTCCGGCACGGTCTTTCGTCCCGCAGCGCCCCAACCGGTGGCGATTCCAAACGTCTGTTTGAACAACCGTGCCAGCACGGCGCTATGGACCGTCGAGTTGAAGTGGTTGCGGCTCGGTCGACGCACCGCCGTCACACCGAAGTTCACGTACATCGCCTGTTCGAAGAAATCCAGCAGTTCCACATCCTGCGAGGTCAGATTGATACGGCCTGCGTCAACGAACCCGTCCCCGATCACTTGACCCAGCACCTCAGCCAGGTCAGGTCCCAGAGTCTCAGGCCGGCGGGCCAGGTCTTCAGGCGTCAGCAAGGCCCAGGGACAATCAGGGTCAGCCTTGATCGCCTCCCACATGTCGGCACACGCCTGCAATCGGACGACCGTTTGCGCACCGACGGACAAATCCGGGGCGGCGCGGCGCCATTTGTAGTAGGTGCTCGTCGATACGTCATGCTTTCGGCAAACATCGGCGATGCGAGGGCGCACTTTCAGCTCGTAGTCAATCGGCGCTTCGGCGCGGGCGAAGACACCCTGGCCGCGCCGAATCTCCACGGCATCGCCGACCTGCAGGTTCCGCAGTTCGATCCATTCACCGCCCACCAGGATTCTGTGGTCGGCCCCGCCGTGCAGTTCGTACCCGTGCCGAGTCCTGACGCGGATGCGCGGCTTCGATGGATGCGCGAACCAGTTGACCACCCGGTTGCCATCCTCGACGCATCCGGAGAAGCACGACTCGACGAGTTCCTGCGCCCGCAGGAGGCCGTGATCCGTCACGATCAGCGTGCCGCCGGTCACGCAGGCCCAGCCTTCATTCATCACCTGAGTCTGCCGCTGCGGGTAGAAGTACTGGCCGAGCTTGCGGACGATCCGCACCAGTTCGCGTTGCCACGGTTCCAGCAGCGGCGCGTTCTTCTCGATGAAGTAGAGCAGGTTCTCCTGCGGTTCGGCCGGAAAGCGCTTCGCTTCCCCGGCGGCGGCTTCCGCCGGTTTGGTCGGGATGGTGCGCCACAGGTCGTTGATCTGCGATTGCAGGTATTCTTCCCGCTCGTGCTGGCGCTGCTTCTCCTCGCCGAGCGACAGCGGCGCCGGATGCTTGTAGCGATCCACCCCGTAATTCATCAGCGCGTGGCAGGAATCGAGGAACAGTTCCACGGTTTCCTCGCCGTGGCGTTCCTCGCATTCAGCCACGTAATTGCGGGCGAACAGCAGGTAATCGATGATGGCGTCGGCGCTGGTCCAGGTGCGGAACAGGTAGTTGCCCTTGAAAAATGAGTTGTGGCCGTAGGCGGCGTGGGCGATCACCAGCGCCTGCATCATGGCCGTGTTTTCCTCCATCAGATAGGCGATGCAGGGATCGGAGTTGATCACGATCTCGTAGGCCAGTCCCATCTGGCCGCGCCGGTAATTCTTCTCGGTCAGCACGAACTGCTTGCCGTAGGACCAGTGCTTGTAGCCGAGCGGCATCCCCACCGAGGAATAGGCATCCATCATCTGTTCGGCGGTGATGATCTCGATCTGATTGGGATAGGTGTCCAGCCCGAAGTCGTTGCCGGCGATCCGGCCGATGACCTCGTTGTAGCGCTCCAGCATCGGGAAGGTCCATTCGGACGTCTCGGCGATCAGTCGCGACGAACTCATGACACGCGCCTCTTGAACAGATCCCGGAACACCGGGTAAATGTCGGCCGGCCCGTCGATCTGCCGCATGGCGAAGTTCGGGTGCTGGGCCCTGACTTCCTCGTACGCCTCCCACAGGCTCTGGTGGCGGTCGGGAGTGATTTCGATATACGAAAAATAGCGGACAACCGGCATGATCCGCTGCAACAGCAGGTCCCGACAAGCCGGCGAGTCGTGGTGCCAGTTGTCGCCGTCCGAGGCCTGCGCCGCGTAAATGTTCCAACTGGAGATCGGGTAGCGCTCGGCCATGATGTCGCCCATGAGCTGCAGGGCGCTGGACACCACGGTGCCGCCGGTCTCCCGCGAATAGAAGAATTCCTGCTCGTCCACTTCCTTGGCCACCGTGTGGTGGCGGACGAACACCACCTCGATCTTCTCGTAGTTGCGCTTGAGGAACAGATAGAGCAGGGTGAAGAAGCGCTTGGCCAGATCCTTGCGCGCCCGATCCATCGAACCGGACACGTCCATGATGCAGAACATCACCGCCTGGGTGGTGGGTTGCGGCTGCTTGACCCGGTTGGCGTAGCGCAGATCGAAGGTGTCGATGAACGGCACCGCCCGCGCCCGCGCCCGCAGGTGGTCGATTTCCTCGACCAGTTCCTTCGCGCGGATTTCATCCACTGGCGGTTCGGCCAGCAGGCGTCGCAATTCCTCCTCGGCCTCGCGCAGCCGGCGGGTGTAGGGGGCGGCCAGCGCCATCCGCCGCGCCAGCGCGCCCTTCAGCGACCGCACCACGTCGATGTTGGCCGGGGCGCCGGCGCTGGTGAACCCGGCCCGGACCGACTTGAATTCGGTGACCTTGGCCAACTGGGTGCGGATCAGGTTGGGCAGTTCCAGGTCCTCGAAGAACAGATCCAGGAACTCCTCGCGCGACAGTTCGAACACGAAGTCGTCCTCGCCCTCGCCGCTGTTGCTGGCCTGGCCGCCGCCGGAACCGCCGGAACCGCCGGAACCGCCGCCCGGGGGCCGGGCGATTCGGTCGCCGGGAACGAACTCCCTGTTGCCGGGGTGGATGGCTTCGCGCCGCCCGCCCGGTCCGTGGCCGAACACCGGCTCGGACAGGTCGCGGGCGGGGATGTTGACCTTCTCGCCGTTGTCGATGTCGGTGATGCTGCGGCCGTTCATGGCCTCCGTCACGGCCTTCTTGATCTGACTCTTGAAACGCCGGATGAAACGCTGGCGGTTGACCGAACTCTTGTTCTTGCCGTCCAGTCGCCGGTCGACAAACGTGGCCATCAACGATTTCCTCCGTCAGGACGCCTTGCGAACCCGCAGATACCAGTCGGACAACAGCCGTACCTGCTTGGCCGTATAGCCCTTGGCCACCATCCGATCCACGAATTCCGCGTGCTTCTTCTGCTCGTCGGCGCTGGCCTTGGTGTTGAAACTGATCACCGGCAGCAAATCCTCGGTGTTCGAGAACATCTTCTTCTCGATGACCGCGCGCAGTTTCTCGTAGCTGGTCCAGGCCGGGTTCTTGCCGGCGTTCTTGGCCCGCGCCCGCAGCACGAAATTGACGATCTCGTTGCGGAAGTCCTTGGGGTTGCTGATGCCGGCCGGCTTCTCGATCTTCTCCAGCTCGGTGTTGAGCGCCGCCCGGTCGAAAGACTCGCCGGTGTCGGGGTCGCGGTATTCCTGATCCTGAATCCAGAAATCGGCGTAGGTCACGTAGCGGTCGAAGATGTTCTGCCCGTACTCGGAATAGGATTCCAGGTAGGCCTGCTGCAGCTCCTTGCCGATGAACTCGGCGTAGCGCGGCGCCAGGAAGCCCTTGAGGGAGGACAGATACTTCTCCTCGACCTCGGCCGGGAACTGCTCGCGCTCGATCTGGCGCTCCAGCACGTAAAGCAGGTGCACCGGATTGGCGGCGACCTCGACGTGGTCGAAGTTGAACACCTGCGACAGGATCTTGAAGGCGAACCGGGTGGAAATGCCGGTCATGCCCTCGTCCACCCCCGCGTAGTCGCGGTACTCCTGCATCGACTTGGCCTTGGGGTCGGTGTCCTTGAGGTTCTCGCCGTCGTAGACCCGCATCTTGGAGAAGATGCTGGAGTTTTCGGGCTCCTTGATCCGGGTCAGCACGGAGAACTGCGCCAGCATCTCCAGGGTGCCGGGGGCGCAGGGCGCCTCGGACAGGGAACTGTGAGCCAGCAGTTTCTGGTAAATCTTCACCTCGTCCGACACCCGCAGGCAGTAGGGCACCTTGACGATGTAGACCCGGTCGAGGAACGCCTCGTTGTTCTTGTTGTTCTTGAACGACTGCCATTCCGACTCGTTGGAGTGAGCCAGGATGATGCCTTCGAACGGGATGGCCGACAGCCCTTCGGTGCTGTTGTAGTTGCCCTCCTGGGTGGCGGTCAGCAGCGGGTGCAGCACCTTGATCGGCGCCTTGAACATCTCGACGAATTCCATCAGGCCCCGGTTGGAGCGGCACAGGGCGCCGGAGAAACTGTAGGCGTCCGGGTCGTTCTGGGCGAAGTGCTCCAACTGGCGGATGTCGACCTTGCCGACGAGCGAGGAGATATCCTGATTGTTTTCGTCGCCCGGCTCGGTTTTGGCGACGGCGATCTGATGCAGGATCGACGGTCGCAGCTTTATCACTCGAAACCTGGTGATGTCGCCGTTGTGTTCGCGCAGACGCTTGGCCGCCCACGGCGACATGATGTGGCGCAGGTAGCGCCGCGGGATGCCGTAGTCGTCCTCCAGGATCGGGCCGTCCTCGTCGGGGTTGAACAGCCCCAGCGGCGATTCGAACACCGGCGAGCCCTCGATGGCGTAGAACGATACCCTCTCCATCAACTGCTTGAGCCGTTCGGCCAACGAGGACTTGCCACCGCCGACCGGGCCGAGCAGGTAAAGAATCTGCTTCTTCTCCTCCAGCCCCTGGGAGGCGTGGCGGAGGTAGGACACGATCTGTTCGATGGCGTCCTCCATCCCGTAGAATTCCTCGAAGGCGGGATAGAGCTTGAGCACCTTGTTTTGGAAGATGCGCGACAACCGCGGGTCGTTGCGGGTATCCACCAGTTCCGGTTCGCCGATCGCCATCAGCAGCCGTTCGGCGGCGCTGGCGTAGGCGCTCGGATCCCGCTTGCACAGATCCAGATATTCCTGGAGCGAAAGATTCTCTTCGCGGCTCTCTTCGTAGCGCGACAGATAGCGCTTGAAAATCGTCATCGTCATACCCCTCTCTGGTCGCGGAAACACGGTGGCTTCCGGTTCAAGTCTATCGGTTTAACAGCAATTAACGGACCAATCCCAATTTCGGCGGTTGGGATCATGGTCCGGCTTTCCAGCCGGGCGCACACGCGCCTCGAGCCGGGATGTTCGATGGATGGAAAGTGGAATCAACGACATAAACAGGTCTTCGGGCCGCCTGGATGGCGGCGTTGTAACCGGTTGGACCCGCGATCGGCCACCAAATTTGTTTGATGGATGATAAATATTCTATCGTCCATGCACTGCTGTAGTGCGTTGCACTAAAGCAGTTCCAGGATTCCATAGACCACGCCGCATGTCGCGGGTTCAGGCGTCGGCAAACCGACCGTTGGGACGGGGACCCGTTTGTTGCTAACATCCAATGACGGAAAATGGCCAATGGAAGGTGCCAGGCAAATCTCATCATGAAAATAATCAGCGACTGGTTTCGACGGTTTTTCAACGATCCCCAGGCGGTCATCCTGACCGTCGTGCTGGTGCTGGGCACCAGCGTGATCCTGGTCATGGGGCGGGATTTGGCGCCGGTGCTGGCCAGCATCGTCATCGCCTATCTGCTGGATGGCGTCGTGCAATTGTTGAGCCGCTGGGCCCGATTGCCGCGGACGCTGGCGACCATCGTGGTGTTTCTGCTGTTTCTCGCGTTCGTCCTGTTCCTGCTGCTGGGCCTGCTGCCGCTGACCTCGCGCCAGTTGACCCAACTGGTGCAACAGCTTCCGAACATGATCGTCAAGGGGCAGAACCTGCTGCTCAGCCTGCCGGCCTTGTACCCGGAGTTCATCACCGAGGCCCAGGTGCTGAGCGTGATCAACGCCATCAAGGCCGAGATGGCCAATTGGGGCCAGAATGTCCTGTCCTGGTCGCTGGCGGCCGGGATGGGATTCCTCACCATCGTCATCTACCTGGTCCTCGTGCCGCTGCTGGTGTTCTTCTTCCTGAAGGACAAGGATTTGATCCTGGGCTGGCTGCACGGGTTCCTGCCGCGCGACCACACCCTGGCGCAGCAGGTCTGGCGCGAGGTCGACCGGCAGATGGGCAATTACGTGCGCGGCAAATTCCTGGAAGTCCTGGTGGTTTGGATCGCGACTTACGTGGCCTTCGCCGTCATGGAACTCCAGTTCGCCATGTTGCTGGCCCTGATGGTCGGGTTGTCCGTCATCGTGCCTTATATTGGTGCGGTGGTGGTCACCGTGCCGGTGGCGCTGGTGGCGTTTTTCCAATGGGGCTGGAGTTCGGAGTTCCTGTGGCTGCTGGGGGTCTACCTGATCATCCAGGGCTTGGACGGCAACGTGCTGGTGCCGCTGCTGTTTTCCGAAGTGGTGGACCTGCACCCGATCGCCATCATCTCGGCGGTGCTGGTGTTCGGCGGCCTGTGGGGATTCTGGGGCGTGTTCTTCGCCATTCCCCTAGCGACCGTGGTGCAATCCATCCTGAAGGCCTGGCCCCGGCCGGTGCTGGGGGCGGTGGAATAGATATCGACCCAATCCGATACGGCGTTCCTGTCTGATTTGTGGAATCACCGTTTCGAACCAGGCCGGCGCCAAGCGTCACCCTTCCTTCTCCAAGGATGGAAAATTCCACAGTCAGCGTGGGAGCACTACCCAGCAAGGCTGCTTCGTCGTGCCGGCGGAAGCCGGTATCCGGCGATCCACCTCAAATCCCCCCCATCACCTCGCCCAGCCGGGAGACGCCGCGCACCTCCATGCCCTCCACCCGTCCGCCGCGCCGGGGCAGGTTGGCGCGGGGCACGATGGCCTGCTTGAAGCCGTGCTTGGCCGCTTCCCGCAAGCGCTCCTCGCCGTTCGGCACCGGGCGAATTTCTCCCGCCAGCCCCACTTCCCCGAACACCACCAGATCGGTCGGCAGCGGCCGGTCGCGGAAACTCGACAGCGCCGCCAGCAGCACCGCCAGATCGGCCGCCGTTTCGTTGATCCGCACCCCGCCCACCGCGTTGACGTAGACATCCTGGTCGTACATCGCCACCCCGCCGTGCCGGTGCAGCACCGCCAGCAGCATCGCCAGCCGGTTCTGTTCCAGCCCCAGCGTCACCCGGCGCGGGTTGCCGCCGTGGCATTCGTCCACCAGCGCCTGAATCTCCACCAGCAGCGGCCGGGTGCCCTCGCGGGTGACCATGATCACGCTGCCGGCCACCGGCGTGTCGTGGCGGGAGAGAAAGATCGCCGAGGGGTTGCTGACTTCCTTCAGCCCGTGTTCGGTCATCGCGAACACGCCCAGTTCGTTGACCGGGCCGTAGCGATTCTTGACCGCCCGCAGCACCCGCAACCGCCCGCTGGGATCGCCCTCGAAATACAGCACGGTGTCGACCATGTGCTCCAGCACCCGCGGTCCGGCGATGGCGCCTTCCTTGGTGACGTGGCCGACCAGGAACAGCGCGGTGCCGGTCGCCTTGGCGTGGCGCACCAGTTGCGCGGCGCTCTCGCGCACCTGCGCCACCGAACCCGGCGCCGATTGCAACCGTTCGGTGTACACGGTCTGGATCGAGTCGATCACCATGACCTGTGGCGACTCGACCTCGGCGGTGGCCAGAACCCGTTCGACGTTGATTTCCGGCAGCAGGCGCAAGCGGTCGCGGGACAGTTGCAGCCGCTGGGCGCGCAGGCTGATCTGCTGGGGGGATTCCTCGCCACTGACATAGAGAGTTCGGCCGCGCTCCGCCAGCACCGCCAGCACCTGCAGCAGCAGGGTGGACTTGCCGATGCCGGGATCGCCGCCGATCAGCGTCACCGAGCCGGTGACCAGCCCGCCGCCCAGCACCCGGTCCAGCTCGCCGTTGCCGCAGGACTGGCGGATTTCCACCGCCGCGTCCACCTCCGAGAGGAGGCGCACCTCGCCCGCCGGCGCCGACCCCGCGTAACCGGCAAACCGGGCTCCGCCCTTCCCCGCCGGCGGCGTGGCCGGTGCCTCCTGCAAGGTATTCCAGGCCCCGCAGTCGCCGCACTGGCCGGACCACTTGCTGGCCTGCGCGCCGCACTCGGCGCAGACGTAGACCGTGCGGAGCTTGCTCACTGTTTTATCCATGATTGATCGGGAGAAGGACGGGGCAGGAATCGCCTCCCTGCCTCTCATCGTGATAACGGCATTGAATGATGGTGACCTGCCGATCGTCGAATCCGTAGATCAGTCGGTGTTCCCGATCGATGCGCCGCGACCAGTAACCCTGATCATCGAAGCGCAGCGGTTCCGGCTTGCCGATACCCTGCGTCGGGTTTTCGCAGGTTCCCAAGCCCAGTTGGATGATGCGTTTCAGTTTTTGGGAATCATGCCGCGCCCACCAGGCCAAATCCTCCAGCGCCGTTTCAGTCCAGGTAAGGCGTAACATCGATTTCCTTATACTGCCCGGCCTGGTGTTGGCGCATACCCTCGCGCAGTCGTTCGGCGTTGGCCGGGCTGCGAGTCAGGTACGAGGTTTCCACGAGGCTGTCATAATCCCCGGCATCCAGCATGACCACCGACCGTCCCTTGCCCCGCACCACGATCACCGGTTCGCGATCGTCGTTGACGCGGTCCAGAATCGCCTTGAGATGGGCGCGCAACGCGCTGGGGGTGACGTGTTCCATGGTAAACTCCTGGTGTACAGGATGACGTACAAAATCTATCAGCCCCATCGGGAATTCGCAAGCATCAAGAACGGATCGGAAGTCTGCTTCAATAATTCGTGAAAAGGCGCCCATGAAAAAACTCCCCATCGGCCTGCAAAACCTGCGCGAGATGCGTACCCAGGGCTATGCCTACGTCGATAAAACACCCTTCGTCGCCCAACTGGCCGAGCAGGGCAAGTATTATTTCCTGGCCCGGCCCCGCCGCTTCGGCAAAAGTCTGTTCGTCGACACCTTGGCCGAGGCCTTCGCCGGGGGCCGGGAGCTGTTCGAGGGACTGTATCTGGAACAGCATTGGGATTGGGGCCGGCAATATCCGGTGCTGCGCTTCGATTTCAGTCCGGGGGTGTTGCGCTCCCGGGAGGAACTGGATCAGCGTATCGTCGCGCAACTAGACGAGCAGGCCCGGCGCTGGGGTCTGGACCTGCGGCGAGACGGCATCCCCAACCGCTTTGAGGAACTGGTCTTGCGCCTGCGCGAAGCGGTCGAGCGACCCATAGTGGTGCTGGTCGATGAGTATGACAAGCCGATCCTGGATAACCTGGTAACACCCGAGGCCGCCAAGATGCGCAACGGCCTGCGCAACTTCTACTCGGTCATCAAGAGCCTCGACCCACATCTCAAATTCGTGCTGCTCACCGGGGTGAGCAAATTTTCCAAGGTCTCGCTGTTCTCGGATCTGAATAATCTGGAGGATATGACTCTCGATCCCCGGGTCGCGACCCTGTGCGGCTATACCCACGATGAATTCACCGCCACCTTCGCCGAGTATCTGGAGGGAGTCGATTTGGAGGAAGTCCGGCGCTGGTACAACGGCTATAACTTTTTAGGCGAGCCGGTCTACAACCCCTTCGATATCCTGCTCTACCTGCGCCATCGCCAGTTCAAGGCCTATTGGTTCGAAACCGGAACACCCACGTTTCTACTGACGGTGCTGGAACAGCATCAGGTCACCCTGGCCGACCTCGATGGAGTGGAGGTCGGCGAACGCCTGCTGTCCCGCTTCGACGTGGAGCGCATCGAGCCGGAATCGCTGTTGTTCCAGACCGGTTATCTCACCATCGACCACAGTTGGGCGGACGAGGCCGGCTACCATTACCGCCTGATCTATCCCAATCATGAAGTTCGGCTGGCGCTGCCCCAGGCGCAATTGGAGCGCTACAGTCCCAGTGCTCGGTCACAACAGATCGCGCTCAAGGGGGTACGTGAAGCGCTGGAGCAGAACGCGCCCGACCGCCTGCGCGCCGCCCTGCACGCCTTCTTCGCCTCGATCCCCCACGACTGGCATCGCAAGAACGACCTGGCCGGCTACGAGGGCTACTGGGCCTCGCTGGTCTATTGCCTGTTCGCCGCCCTGGGCGTCGAGACCCGCACCGAGGAGGCCACTAACCGGGGGCAGGTGGATCTGGCGATCCAATACCAGGGCCGCGTCTGGCTGCTGGAATTCAAGGTCGAGGACGGGAATGACGGGCAACGGGTGCTGGCGCAGATTAAGGCCAAAGGCTATCACCAGCGCTACGCCGGCCAGCCCGTGACCCTGATCGGCATCGATTTCAGCCGCGACCAGCGCAATCTGTCGGGGTTCGCCTGGGAGCGGGTTTAACGGCTGAAGAAAACTCCATCCTCTCTTCCCGTGGGAGAGGAGTTACCGTAAATGGACCATGCCACCGATGGGTCTGGTATAGTGACAAATCACATCATATTATTGCATTTCTTCCACATCAAAATAGATTTACAATGTTAATCCAGCGCCACGCCGCCTCCATCGTCCAGTCCGCCTTGAGCCGTCAAGCGGCGGTCGCCCTGATCGGCCCCCGCCAGGTCGGGAAGACCACGCTGGCGCGGATGATCGGCGAGCAACAGAACGCACTGTATCTGGATTTGGAGGATCGGGAGGATCGCGCCAAACTGGCCAGTCCGCGGCTGTACCTGGAGCGGTTCGAAGACCGTCTGGTGATCCTCGACGAAATCCACCGGATGCCGGAACTGTTCCAGACCCTGCGGGGCGTCATCGACGAGGGCCGCCGCAAAGGCAAAGGAATCGGGCGCTTTCTGATCCTGGGATCGGCCTCCATCGATCTGCTGCGCCAGTCGGGCGAAAGCCTGGCCGGACGTATCGCCTATGTGGATCTCACGCCCCTGACGGCGCTCGAAGTCGACGCGCAGCGCCCGGCGCTCGAACGATTGTGGCTGCGCGGCGGCTTCCCGAATCACTATCTCGCCGCCGATGACGCCGAGAGCCTGGCCCGGCGCAAGGATTTCATTCGCACTTACCTCGAACGCGACGTGCCGCTGTTCGGCCCCCGCATCCCGGCCGAGACTCTGGAACGGCTGTGGACCATGCTGGCCCATCACCAGGGGGGCCTGCTGAATGCCTCCGAACTGGGCCGCTCTCTGGCGATCAGCACGCAGACCGTGACCCGTTATATCGATCTTCTGGTCGATCTGCTGCTGGTGCGACGCTTGCCGCCCTATCACGCCAACGTCGGCAAGCGACTGGTGAAAGCCCCGAAGGTCTACGTGCGCGACAGCGGTTTGGCCCACGCCCTGCTGAACATCGAGACGCTGGATCGACTGGCCGGCCATCCGGTGATCGGGGCCAGTTGGGAAGGATTCGTGCTGGAAAATCTGCTGGCGGCGCTGCCGTGGCGGACCCAACCGCTGTTTTATCGGACGGCCGTCGGCGCGGAAATCGACCTGGTACTGGAGCGGCCGGACGGGGAACGATGGGCCATCGAAATCAAGCGCGGCCTGGCGGCGAAGCTCGAACGGGGTTTCCACCACGCCCGCCTGGATCTCGCCCCGGCGAAAGCCTTCGTCGTCTATTCCGGCGAGGAACGCTATCCGGTGGCGGAAGGTGTCGAGGCCATCGGCGTGCGCGAAATGGCGACCATGCTGGCGTCGTTGTGAGTCAACAGTCAGCCGCAAATGCAAAGCCGGTTCTCCAGCATCGCTCCCTTTGTCCGACATTCAAAGTGTAAAATTTTTTGACGGGCGGGAAAGGTGAGACACTCCCCACCCGTCGCCATGCTCAAACTCCTCATCGGTTTGCAAAACTGGCGCGGAAAAGCGCTTGCCCCATCATTACTGCGCATGATAGTTTTTTCATGTAAATCATTCCTAATAGCGCAAATACCCATCTTCAGTATGCCTGACCTCAGCCGCATCACTCTCGACCCCGACATCTGCCACGGAAAACCCTGCATTCGACACCTGCGCTGGCCCGTGGAAGTCATCCTCGATCTCGTCTCATCCGGGATGGTCATTGATGAAATCCTTGCGGATCACCCAGAACTGGACCGTGAAGACATTCTGGCCTGTCTGCACTACGCCCGCCTGCTGGTTTCCGGCGAAGCCCTCCGTCACGCCGCGTGATGCGCGTCCTGTGTGATGTACATATTCCCTATCGGTTAGTGAATCGGTTGCGTGAACTCGGGGTCGATGCCACGCATGTCAATCGGATCCTGGATGGTTCCGAAACCCGGGATTCAGCCATTGCGGCCTACGTCGATGCAAACGACATGCTGCTCGTCACCAAGGACAGCGACTTCCGGGACAGTCATCTCCTCAGCGGATCGCCCAAGCGCATCTTGCGCATTGTGCTGGGCAATCTGTCGAATACCGAGTTGATCGAACTCCTGGAAACGCAGTGGACCCTGGTTGCCGAAGCCTGTGCCGATGACCGCTGTTACCTCGAATTATCCCGGGAAGGAATCATGCGCTGCCGCCCGTGCTAACGCATGATGCGAGGCCCTCCCGGATTCCGCTACGCTCCATCCGGGCTACTTGCCATGCACCGGTATGCATCAGCCGCTATGCCATCGGCGTGCGCGAGATGGCGACCGTGCTGGCGGCGTTGTGAGTCAACAGTCAGTCGCGAACGCAAAGCCGGTTCTTCCGCGTCGCCCCCTTTGCCCGACATTCAAAGTGTAAAACTTTCTGACGGGCGGGAAAGATGAAATTCTCCGGCAACCAGGAAACATCGGTTACCATTACCCCTGTCCCGCCTCACCCACCGACCGCGAGGATCGAACTCATGTCCACCGCGTTTCATCCCGCCTCGGTCATCGACTATCCCGACTCTGATGGCCAACCCATGGCGGAAAGCGATTTTCAGCTCAGACCCCTGATCTATGCCGTGCAATCCCTGCGAACTTACTTCCAGGACCGCGACGACGTCTACGTCTCCGGCAATCTGTTCGTCTACTACGAACAAGGCAACCCGAAGGCGGTGGTGGCGCCGGACGTGTTCGTGGTGATCGGCGCGCCCCGCCACGACCGTCCCTCTTACAAACTGTGGGAGGAACCCAAAGCTCCCGATTTCGTGCTGGAGATCACCTCCAACAGCACCTATACCGAGGATCAGGGCGTCAAGCGCGGCGTCTACGCCCTGCTGGGCGTGCGCGAGTACTGGCAGTACGACCCGACCGGGGATTATCTGAAACCCGTGCTGCAGGGCTTTCAACTGGTCGAGCGCAACTATTGGCCGCTACCGAACCGGAGCGAACCGGACGGCGGTTTACGGATGCACAGCGCGGTGTTGGGGCTGGAGCTGCGGGTGACCGAGGGCGAACTGCGGTTCCACGACCCGGCGACCGGGCAGAAACTGCACAGCCACGCCGAAGCCGAGCACGCCCGGCAGCAGGCCGAAGCTCGCGCCGAGCGCGAGGCGGCGCAGCGCCGGTTGCTGGAAGCCCGCCTGGCCGAACTGGAAGCCCGCTTGCGCGGATGACCGGCCCGACCCAACCGCACGGCCATCACTCAATCCCCTCGCCCCCCGGCAAGGGGGGCGGCTCGATCACCTCGCGCCGCACCCGCGCCGTCACCCCGCACAGCAGGGTGTAGGAAATCGTCCCAGCCGCCTGGGCGACGCGCTCCACCGGCAGGCCCTCGCCCCACAGCACCACCGGATCGCCGATTCTGGCTTTCGGATGCCGGCGAAGATCCAGGGTGATCATGTCCATCGACACCCGACCGATCAACGCCGCCTCGCGGCCGTCGAGCAGCACCGGCGTTCCGGTGGGAGCATGGCGCGGATAACCGTCGCCGTAGCCGACCGCCGCCACGCCGACGTCCATGTCCTCCGGACACACCCAGGTTCCGCCATAACCGACCGGCTCGCCCTTCCGCAGCCGCTTGATGGAAATCAGCCGGGTGCTCAGCGTCATCACCGGCCGCAGATCCTCGTCCGGCGCCAGGCTGTCCACGAACGGCGAAGCGCCGTACAGCATGATGCCGGGCCGCACCCAGTCGAAATGGGTCCGCGGCCAGCCCAGAATGCCGGCGGAATTGGCCAGCGAACGCTCGCCGGGCAGGCCGGCGGTGGACGTTTCGAAGGCTTGCAGTTGCCGGCGGGTATCATCGCAGTCCCGCTCGTCGGCCCGCGCCAGATGGCTCATCAGGCCGAGGTCTGGCCGCGCCGACGGGCAGTCGCGCAGGCGCTGAAAAATTGCCGCCGCCGTCTCCGGCTCCAGCCCCAAGCGGTGCATCCCGGTATCGATTTTCAGCCAGACCCGCAGCGGCCGTTCCAGCCGGGCGCGCTCCAGCATCGACACCTGTTCGGGATGATGGACGGCGACGTCCAGACCCTGGCGGGCGCACGGCGGCAGTTCCGCCGCCTCGAACGCGCCTTCCAGCAACAGGATCGGCCGGGCGATGCCAGCCTCGCGCAGGGTCAGCGCTTCCTCGATGGAGGCCACCGCGAAGGCGTCAGCGTCCAGGGCGCGGGCGACCCGAACCAGGCCGTGGCCGTAGCCTTCGGCCTTAACGGCGGCCGCCACCCGTCGGCCCGGCGCGGCCGCCCTTACCCGCCGAAGATTGTGAACCAGCGCCCCCAGATCGAGGCGCGCCTGAGTTGCTCGACTCATAACCGGAACCTGTCGAGATAAATTCTGGGGCGTAACTCTCGAAGCGGGTGTACTGCCCCAGGAAGGTGAGGCGGGTGACCCCGATGGGGCCGTTGCGCTGCTTGGCGATGATGATTTCGGCCATGCCCTTGTCGGGACTGTCGGGATTGTAGACTTCGTCGCGGTAGATGAAGCAGATCAGGTCCGCATCCTGCTCGATCGCGCCCGATTCGCGCAAATCCGACATGATCGGCCGCTTGTCGCCGCGCTGCTCCAGAGTGCGGTTGAGCTGCGACAGCGCCACCACCGGTACCGACAGTTCCTTGGCCAGCGCCTTGAGCGCCCGGGAAATCTCCGACACCTCGGTGGCCCGGTTTTCGTTCGTGCCGGGCACCTGCATCAACTGGAGGTAATCCACCACGATCAGCCCCAATTGCCCCTCCTGACGGTGCAGGCGCCGCGCCCGCGCCCGCAGTTCGTTCGGGCTCAGATTGGAACTGTCGTCGATGAACAACCGGGCTTCGGACAGCATGGTCACCGCCGAGGTCAGCCGCGGCCAGTCATCCTCTTCGAGCCGCCCGGTACGCACCCGGTGCTGGTCGATCCGGCCCAGCGACGACATCAGGCGCATGATCAGGCTCTCGCCCGGCATTTCCATGCTGAACACCGCCACCGGGCACTTCACCTGGATCGCCGCGAATTCGACGATGTTCATCGCCAGGCTGGTCTTGCCCATCGACGGCCGGCCGGCGATCACGACCAGATCGCCGCGCTGCAGGCCGGCGGTCATCTCGTCGAAATCCGGCCAGCCGGTGGGAATGCCGGTGATGGGAGTATCGCGCTGGAACAGGATGTCGATCCGCTCTACCGTGCGCGCCAGCAGGTCCTTGATGCTGGCAAACCCTTCCCGGGTGCGGGACCCCCGCTCGGCGATGGCGAACACCCGCTTCTCGGCGTCGTCCAGCAGTTCCTTGCTGTCCCGTCCCCGGGGATCGTAGGCGCTGTCGGCGATCTCGGTAGCGGTGCGAATCAACTCGCGGCGGATCGACCGCTCGCGGATGATGTCGGCATAGGCGCGGACGTTGGCGGCGCTGGGCGTGTCCCGCGCCAGCACCCCCAGATAGGCGAAGCCCCCCGCCTCCTCCAGTTCGTTGTGGTCCTCCAGCCACTCCGCCAGGGTCAGCAGATCGAACGGCTTGCTCTGCTCCGCCAGCCGGCGCACGGCGCGGAAGATCAGCCGGTGGTCGGCCCGATAAAAATCGCTCTCGTCCAGCCGGTCGGCCACCTGATCCCAGGTGGCGTTGTCCAGCATCAGGCCACCCAGCACCGCCTGCTCGGCTTCGAGCGAATGCGGCGGTACCCGCAGGGCCTCGGCGGCGGCATCCTTACGGTTGGGAAACGGGGAAACGGGCTGCATGACGGAACTCTCGGAGAAAACCGGCGATCCGCCGCCCGCCGCGACCGTGCGGCGGTACGGCCTCGAAACTCCCGGGCGGGATGGGACAGGTCGCCCGACGGGGTGGTCGGGCTTTCGGGCGGCGCCCGCGGGGGAATGCTTTCAGTCTAGTTCAAAACCCCGACGCGGGTGCGCCCATTCAACCTCAGGTCTCGGTGATGACGTTGACCCGGATTTGGCTCTTGACCTCGCCGTGCAGGTGCAGGTCCACGTCGTATTCGCCGATCTGGCGAATCGGACCGGCCGGCAACCGGACCTCGTGCTTTTGCAATTCGATGCCGGCGGCGGAAACCGCGCTGGCGATATCGGCGGCGCCCACCGAGCCGAACAGCCGTCCCTCGCTGCCGGTCTTGACCGACAGGGTGACGATCAACTCGGCCAACTGGCTGGCGCGCCCCCTGGCCTTGGCCAGCGCCTCGGCGGCGACCCGCTCCAACTCGGCGCGGCGAGCCTCGAAGCGGGCCCGGTTGATCGGGGTGGCCTCGGTAGCCTTACCATTGGGAATCAGATAGTTACGGGCATAACCTGGCTTGACCTTGACCTGGTCGCCCAAGGTGCCCAGATTCGCGACTTTTTCCAGCAGGATGATTTCCATCGTTCAGACTCCGATGTTCGATTCGATGCGTATTCGAGAAATTCAGGGTGGATTCGGACGCAAGCGGATGCGGGTCCGGAAATCAGCCCAGGCGTCGGCGACGCCCAGCACCATGACCCATTGCGACAACAACGGCACCAGCAGCAGGTAGAACAGCAGCAGCCAGGCCGGCGACCCATGCAACTTGAACGTCACGGCGTGGATCAGGGCGACCCCCTGCACGGTGTACAGCGTTCCCAGCACCAGCGCCAGATTGGTCAGGGGCGACCAACCCGACAGCGCCGCCGCGCCGAACAACCCCAGCGCCAGCAACGCCAGCGGCCGGCCCAGCCGCAGTTCGTGAAATTCGGGACGGAAGCCGCCGGGATTGAACAGCAGCGCCTGCCACCAGCGCCCCAGAAACAGCGCCAGCAGCACGAACAGCAACATCGCGCTGACGGCCTGTCCCGGCAGCAGCGGCGCCCAGCCGTCCAGCAAGTCCAGCAACGCTTCCAGCGTGGCCAGGTCGGTCCCCTGTCCCGGCGCCAGTGCCGACAACTCCCCCCTCCAGCGGGCGAGAACGCCGCCCCACCAGATCGCCGGATCGCCCAGCGCCAGGTAGAAGCCGGCCACTCCGAGCAGACCGAGCAGGGCGGCCACCTGGAGCGTCCGGGACAGCGACACCGTAGATCGCAGCACCAGCGTCAGCAGCACCAGCGGAATCCAGCAGACCAGCAGCACCTCCAGCATCGGCCACGGCGCGCCCAGCGCCAGCCCGCTCGGAACGGCGGCGCCCAGCCCGGCCAGCGCCACGACCCGCGCGCCCTCGGCCGGACCCCGGCGCAGGGTCACCAGTGCCACCACCGCCCCGGACACGATCAGGAATGGCGGGAACAGCCAGAACAGCAGCGCCGCGACGGCCGCGACCAGCGCCGCCGACGAACGGCCGCGCATGATGAATGCGGCGAGGGATTTCACGGCGGACCGTTGCGGTGGCGGGTTCGGCTCCGTCCCGCGCGGCGGCTCAGTGCCGGTCGCAGTACGGCAGCAGGGCCAGGAACCGGGCGCGCTTGATCGCCACCGACAACTGCCGCTGGTAGCGGGCCTTGGTTCCGGTGATGCGACTCGGCACGATCTTGCCGGTCTCGGTAACGTAGTTCTTCAGGACGGCGATGTCCTTGTAATCGATTTCCTTGACGCCTTCGGCGGTAAAACGGCAGAACTTCTTGCGACGGAAGAAACGCGACATGAATTTAACCCTCGGATGATTCGGTATTCAGAATGTCAATGTGGGCGGCGTGCAGCACCAGCCGGTATTCGCCCTCGCGGTAGTTGGCGCGGCCGACGAAGCCCCGCACCCGCACCCGGGCCCCGGCCGGCAGCCGCCCGGCGGTCCGGGCCAGCGGCTCGCCGCAGGCCACGACCGGAATCCGGCAGCGCACCTCGCGCTGGAGGCCGGCTTCGACCTGGCCGGAATGGTGCTCCAGCAGAAAACGGCTGATCGCCACGCCGGCGGGAGAAACGCGGGTCTCGCAGGTTCCGGCCACCTGGCCGGCGATGATCAGGCAGTTTTCGGCGGTCGGGGCGGACGGCATGGCGGCCCGGCCCAGGCGGGATCAGGCGGCCTCGTCGTCGGCCTCGATCTCGTCGTCGACCTCCTCCCGGTCGGCGCGGCCGACGCGCTCCTCGCGCTCGGGACGCTCGTCGCGAGCCTTGATCAGCGGCGAGGGTTCGGTTTCGGGACCATCCCGCTGGATGATGAGATTGCGGATGACGGCATCGTTGAAGCGGAACGCGCTCTGCATTTCCTCCAACACCGCCTGGCTGCACTCGACGTTCATCAGCACGTAGTGCGCCTTGTGGATCTTGTTGATGGGATAGGCCAGTTGCCGCCGGCCCCAGTCTTCCAGGCGGTGGATGCGGCCCCCGTCTTCCTCGATCAGCGCGCGGTAGCGGTCGACCATGGCCGAAACCTGATCGCTCTGATCGGGATGGACCATGAACACGATTTCGTAATGTCGCATGTAGGCTCCTTACGGATGAAAGACAGCCTCCCGCAACGCGGTGAGGCAAGGAGTCACGACCCGGGCGGGTCGCAAAGGGGGAGTATTCTAGTGGGAAAGGCCGGGGGGCGCAACGGCGGGAGCGGCCTGTATTGATATCGTGATATCGTTCATTATGCGCCCGGTGTGATTCTCAGATCGTGCCATCTTCGCATCGCACGCTATTGCGCCCAGCCGCTTTGGCTGCGTACAACGCTTGATCGGCCCGTTGGATGAATTCGCTGGCGTCATCCGAAGCGCGCAGTTGCGCGACTCCAATGCTCGCGGTGACGTGAAATCTCTGCCCTGGGGTACCCAGATCGATGGGGTGTTGCGCCAGGGCCTCGCGCAGCCGTTCCGCCACCACCACGGCGGCGTCGATCCCGGTCTCGGGCAGCAACAGAGCGAACTCTTCGCCGCCGAGACGCCCTACCAGATCGTGGATCCGGCACTCCTGTTGGCACAGGGACACAAAGCCGCGCAGAACCGCGTCACCGGTATGATGCCCCCAAGTGTCGTTGATTCGCTTGAAGTGGTCGAAGTCAGCCATCAGCACCGTCAGGGAATGGTCGAAGCGCCGCGCCCGCTCGATCTCTTGGACAAGGCGTTGGTCGAAGGCCCGACGCGTCATGACTCCCGTGAGCGAGTCGATTCGCGACAGGTGGTCCAGTTCCTGTTCCAGGCGTTTGCGCTCGGTGATGTCGGTAAAGGTACGGACGAAGCCGCCACTCGGCAGCGGGGTATGCGTCAGCAGGCACCAACGAGGTTCGCCCAGAATATCCTGCGGAAATTCATGGGTGAAGGATTCCGGCTCATTCAATTCGCGGATGACTCGTTCGAGAGTTGTGGCATCCTGGCCCGTATGCCGTGCCCAGATCCGAAGCACCTCGCGAAAATCCATACCGACATGGAAAGTTTCGGGTGGCAAGCGAAAGATGTCGAACATCGGACGGTTGAACGCCAGCGTGCGATAGCTGCTGTCCACCATCACGATCCCTTGCGGAATGATATCGAGAATCAGGTCAAGAATATCGGCCGGCTCGGAAAACAGATTGGTGGCGAGACCCCCTTTGTGCATTACCCACTCCACATATTTTGTCCTGAATTCCATCGGGTTATCGGGTACCACAGCCGGCGCCCACCCCACCGAACGTCCCCGCCGCGAACAGGCTCACCCGGGTCCGCTCTCGCCAGCCCTCCCCGGCGGGCGCGGCCAGCGCGATCACCGCCGCGTCGGGCAGGATGTCGCGGAACAGCCGGCGCACCCCCTCGCACGCCCCGGCGCCGTCCCCGCCGCGCGCGACGACCAGCATTCCCGTGGCCCGATCGGGCTTGAATCCCCGGTCGTTCAACGCCGCCAGCGCGACGTAGGCCGTGGCCATCATCCGCTCCGGGTCCGCCGGGCGCTCCTGCGTGGCGCTGGCGATCAGGATCGACCGGGCGCCGCTGAACACGGCGATCAGATCGGCAAGATCGGCCTCGACCGGACCGAGCACGGGCATGGACACCACATCCACCAGATCGGCCACGGCTGCTTGCAGCAGCGCCCACGATTCGGGCCGACCCGGATCGTCGGGCCAGAACGCCACGCCATCCATTTCCCCGAGCAGTTCCGGCTTCAACCGGATTCGCTCGCCGGCGGGCGGCGGCAGAACAATGCCCGGCAGCAGCGTCGGCCGTTCCTTCAACAGGCCCAGTTTGAAGCTGAGCTGTTCGGTCTTGTCGCGTTGCTCGGCGCCGACGATTGTCACGCCCAGCACCGCGCAGGCCGAAAAATCCGGCACGGTTTCGACGTTGCCAATCCAAGCGATGCGTTCGGGCGGGGCGTCTTCCTGCCGCGACTCGGGATCGTGATCGATCATAATCGCATGGACATCCCCCAAACCCACCCGGCGCAGCCGCCGGACGCATTCGCAACCGCGCCGTCCCAGGCCGATCAGCGCGACGGGAAAGTCGGTGTCGCCGTCAACGAACAACGATTCCGAAGCTGGACTCATGGATTCTCCGATTGCGGTATGCCACCGGCGATCCCATCCAACTTGTGGAACCACCGCCCCGAACACTCCGTCCTGGCGAAGGCGGGGAAACACCACGATGCGAAAAGGTTATACCCTGCCGGCCCGCAACGCCAAGGGCCACTCGACCGTCCGGCGGTCGGGGGATATCCCCAGAGCGGCGCCAGTTCCGCGTCCAGCGCTTCCCACCGGATCGTGACCCCGTTCGGCCCAGGTGGGACGGAAACTGGCGTAGTCGGCGGCGACCGAAGTGAAATGGTCGGCGAAAGCGTCGGTCATGGAATCTCGTGGTGAATTTATCGATAATCTCCCGATACCATTGATCATAGTCCGTCGCGCCGGCAATCGCTCCAGTCGGTTAATACATAACATAATAATCTATAACACATTGATATGAAAGAATTTATTATCGGCGGCGCCCGTTCCGGGAAGAGCGGATTCGCCCAGCGGCGGGCGCTGGCCAGCGGTTTGCAGGTTACTTATCTCGCCACCGCGCAGGCCGGCGACGCGGAGATGGCCGACCGCATCGCCCGTCACCGTGCCGAACGTCCCGCCGGTTGGGGATCGGTGGAGGAACCGCTGGCGCTGGCCGCTGCCCTGCGAACTCACGCCACCCCGGATCGCTGTCTGCTGGTGGATTGCCTGACCCTGTGGTTGAGCAACCTGCTGGCCGCCGGTGACCATCGGCTGTCGACGGAAACGGACGACCTGCTGGACGCGCTCCCGACGCTGCCCGGCCGGGTCCTGCTGGTCAGCAACGAAGTCGGCCAAGGCATCGTCCCCGCCAATCCTCTGGCCCGGCGCTTCCGCGACGAGGCCGGCCGCTTGCATCAGGCGGTCGCCGGCCGCTGCGACCGGGTGACCCTGGTGGTCGCCGGTCTACCTCTCACCCTCAAGGACTCCACTCAAAACCAATGAGCCACCAATGGTTTGAAGATCCCATCTCCGCCCCCGACGCCACCGTGCTGGCCGCCGCCCGCGAGCGACAGACGCAATTGACCAAACCGCCCGGCTCGCTGGGCCGGCTGGAGGAACTTGGAATCACCCTGGCGGCCATGCAGGGCACCCAGCAGCCGCGACTGGAGAAGATCTGGATCACCGTGTTCGCCGGCGATCACGGCGTGGTGGCCGAGGGCGTGTCGGCCTTTCCGCAAGTGGTCACCGCCGAAATGGTGCGCAACTTCGCCCGGGGCGGCGCCGCGATCAGCGTGCTGGCCCGGGAATGGAACGCCCGGCTGGAAGTCGTGAATGTCGGCACCGTGCGGCCGCTGGAGGAGCTGCCGGGAGTGCTGGACGCCCGGGTCGGCCCTGGGACCGCCAACTTCGTCCACGAACCGGCCATGGATGCCGATCGACTGCGCGAGGCGCTGGCGGCCGGCCACGATTCCGCCGAGCGGGCGGCCATCGGTGGGGCGCATCTGTTCGTCGGCGGCGAAATGGGCATCGGCAACACCACCAGCGCCGCCGCCGTCGCCTGCGCTCTGCTCGGCCTGCCGGCCGCGCAACTGGCCGGTCCCGGCACCGGCCTGGACGCCGCAGGCGTCGGCCGCAAGGCGCTGGTCATCGAACGGGCGCTGGCCCGCCATCGCAGCGACCGGCCGCTGGAGGCGCTGCAACGGCTGGGCGGTTTCGAGATCGCCGCGCTGGCCGGCGCCTATCTGCGCTGCGGCCAGCTCGGGCTGCCGGCGCTGGTGGACGGCTTCATCACCACCGCCGCGGCGCTGGTCGCGGTGAGGCTGCGGCCGGAGCTGGCCGCCTGGCTGTTCTTCGCCCACTGCTCCGCCGAGCCCGGCCACCGCCGGCTGCTGGACACGCTGGAGGCAAAACCGCTGCTCGATCTGGGGATGCGGCTGGGCGAGGGCAGCGGCGCGGCCGTGGCCATGCCGATCCTGCGGGCCGCCGCCGCCCTGCACGCCCGGATGGCCACTTTCGCCGAGGCCGGAGTCTCGACGGGATGAGCGATTTCACCATCGTGGACCTGCTGCGTCACGGCGAGCCGGAAGGCGGCCAGATGTTCCGGGGCGCGCTGGACGATCCCCTGAGTCCGCGGGGTTGGGAGCAGATGCGAACGGCGGTCGGCGACTATCGCGGCTGGGACGCGATCGTCAGTTCGCCGCTGATCCGCTGCGCCGCGTTCGCCCGCGAGTTGGCCGAACGGCTGGACCGGCCGCTGGAAATCGCGCGGGGCTTCAGCGAACTCAGTTTCGGCGTCTGGGAAGGGCGCGGCGTCGCTGAGGTTCACGACGCCGATCCCCTGGCGCTGGGGCGCTTCTGGCGCGACCCTGTGGCTTACCCCATTCCGAACGGCGAGCCGGTCGCCAGCTTCGACCGGCGGATCGGCGAAGCCTGGGATGCGCTGCTGGAGCATCACCGCGGCCGGCACGTGCTGCTGGTCGCCCACGGCGGCACCATTCGCATGGTGTTGCGCCGGTTATTGGACATGCCGCTGAATCGCATCTGGCGGATCGAGGTGCCCTTCGCGTCCCTCAGCCGGATCCGCCTGCACCGCGACCCGGAAGCGGAACCCCACCTGGCGTTCCACAACGGCCGCCTGGCATGATCCGCGCCTTTGCCCTGGCCCTGCAACTGCTAACCCGGCTGCCGGTTCCCTCCTCCAGTTCGCCGCCGCTACCCCGGGAGTTGGGGCTGTCGGTGCTGTTCTTTCCGGCGGTCGGCTTGCTCGTCGGCGCCCTGCTGGCCGGGCTGCACACGGCCCTGTGGCTGATCGATCCCGGCGTGCTGGCGGCGCTGATATTGACGGTTTGGGTCCTCATCACCGGCGGCCTGCACCTGGACGGTCTCGCGGATACCGCCGATGCCTGGATCGGCGGCCAGGGCGACCGCGACCGGACCCTGGCGATCATGAAGGATCCGCGCAGCGGCCCGATCGCCATCGTCGCCATCATGCTGGTATTGCTCAACAAGTTCGCCGCGTTGCAGATGCTGGTGGCCGGCGACGCCCGCGCCGCGCTGTTGCTGGCACCGGTGCTGGGCCGGGCGACCATCGTTCTGCTGCTGATCACCACCCCCTACGTTCGCCCCGATGGGCTGGGACTCCCCTACGCCAACCATCTGCCGCGACTGAGCTGCGGCCTGCTGGTGCTGCTGGTCGCCATCGCCACCGTGCTCCTGCTGGAATGGCAGGGGGGCGTGCTGATTGCCGTGCTGGGAATCGGATTTCTCGGCCTGCGCCATGGGTTGCGGGCACGGTTGGGCGGCCTCACCGGCGACACCCTCGGCGCGGCCTGCGAATTGACCGAGACCGTAACCCTGCTGGCAGTGGCGCTAACGGCGGATTAAGCACCCGCGAGAGAATCAAACATGCAAAAGCACGCCAGGATTTTGTGTTTGAATCCGCTCTCCCGGTGGGAGCGGGTACCCGAAACTCAGGTGAGGACTGGGCGGAGCGGCACTCCCTTCAGCCCTGACCCCTGCACCTGGACGCTTGCGCCCGGGCTCTCGGTGCCGCCATGAAAAGCCCTCCCTTCTCCAGCGCGGATCAAGCTCCATCGGCGCCGACCGTCTCTATCACGAACACGCCGACGACGACGGACGACGCCGAATGGGATCATTTGATCGCGGCATCCCCTTGTGGCAACGTCTTTCTACGCAGCGACTGGCTGCGGATGCTGTGCGAAACCAGCTCCGATACCCTGCGGATCCTGCGGTTGACAGCGCGGGATGGGCAGGGTCGTCTGCGCGGCGGTTGGGCTATTCCCTACCGGGAACAGGGTGGCTGCCGCTTTTCCCATGGCTTCGACTTTTTCTACTGCGGTCCCCTGCTGGCTCCCGACCTGATCGCGCCCACGGTGCATCGAATCAGCGAACGCCAGCACCTGCTGCGCGAATTGGCCGATGCCGCAGCCTCGGCCACCGATGTGGTGGTGGCCGAGGCCCATCCTCGATTTCAGGATGCGCGCGCCTTTCTGTATCAGGGCTGGCAGGTCGCCCCGGAATATACCCACCTGTGGGATTTGCGCGATCCAGAAGCGATCCTGCGGACGATGAACCGGGAAAAGCGTCGCGAAATCCGCCGCGCCCAGGAGCGATTGAATTTGGCACGCGAGGATGCGGACGACCGCACGCTCGGATCGTTCATAACCCTGTACCGGGCGACCATGAGCCGGTTTTCCTGGTACCCGACGCCCCGATGGGAAACGGTGCTGCGCCAGCGCATCACCTGGATGCGGGCGCGGGAACGCTGCCGTTTGTACGCGGCGCGGACCAAACAGGGCGAACTGTTGGCGGCGGTGCTGGTACTGCTCAGTCACGAGGACGAAACCGCCTATTTGTGGCGCATGGGTAATGACCCGGCCGCTCGCGAGGCTGGGGCGATTCCGGCGCTGTACTGGCACGCCGCTCTCGATGTCGGCGGTCCGGCCGCACCCGTGCGGTTCGTCAACTTTGGCGGCTCGCCACAACCACCGCTCGGCCAGTTCAAGGACTATCTGGGCGCGACGCCCACCCTGCACTTCCGGCTCATTCATCGCCGCGAATCGGCGCGGCTCCGATTGTGGCAGTGGCGGGAAGCCGCGCGCGATCGGGCGCGCCGACTGCTGGGCGGCAATCCGGCCCTGATCCAGCTTTATCGACGCCTGGCCGGGCCGACCTGACTACCCGGAGGGGTATGACAAACATCAGGATGTCATAACGCGCGATGAGGTTTGAACCGTTTGGTTTTTTTGCGAGAACAAGGAGCTTTCTTCAAATACTCTGGGCATTGCCGGTGTTTTTCCTCCTCACCCTCGTTCCCTGGCTGCTCGCCGCTCATGCTCTCCTGCTTTCACGCCAGTTTTACGAAGCGGGGAGAGAGTATCTTGGGGCCACCTTTAAGATTGCAATGATCGTCATCGCGGGCCTTACGGCGTTCGGCAGCCTCTGGTTTGTCGCAGTCTGGTTGGCGATGCTGGTGCGTTGCGTTCGTGGGCCGGAGACGAAACCCGGACGCAATACCGGTTCTCAATGAACGACCACCGCCTGGAAGGCGGTGGTTTCGGGGGACGGCTCAAGCCGGCGATTTCGGCTCAAGCCGAGCCCATCCCCGCTCAAGCAGGCTTAAGCCGAAGGGGACTCCCCGTCCGGGGAAGCCTCCCCCTCAATGGAGAAGGTCGCATCGTGGTCATGGCATTGGTTCTCGATGTACGCTTTGATCACCTCATCGGTGACGTTGCCGCTGCTGCGGCAAAAATAGCCCCGCGCCCATACATGCCGTCCCCAGTAGCGTTGCCGGATCACCGCAAACTCCCGCAACAAGAGATAGGCACTTTTCCCCTTGAGTTGCTGGATGAGCCGACTGATCGTGACCTGGGGTGGAATCGACAGCAACACGTGAACATGATCCGCGGAAATGTGCCCTTGCAGGATGTCCACCCGCTGCCGGCGGCATTCCTCGCGCACTACATCCCGCACCCGTTCCGCCACCGCACCCCGCAACACTTTGTGACGGTATTTGGTGATCCACACGACATGCAGGTGGATAGAGAAGACCGTGTGTGAGCCATGGCGATAATCGTTCATGAAGCCTCCCGCAGCAAAAGGGGATGCTCAAGCTTCCGCCTAAAGGCGGGGGTTTTACCCTTCCCCATTGGAGACAATAAGTCGTGTTTCAGCCTGACGGGATGACCCAGGCCTGGGATGGGGTCTGCTATTCAATTTTTCGCATTCTTGTCGGGCATTCTCTTATGTATTAGAATTTTCTAATATACAAACCACCATGTCCGCCCATCGGGTTTAAGGATAACCGTCATGCCCATGCCGACCCGTCCGCTGCCGACTTTATTGTGTTGCCTGCTGGCCGCCGCGCCAGGGCTCCTCGCCGCCGAACCGCCGTTCCCGGTCGCCGCGGCCCAACTGCAAACCCTGCCCGACGAATACATCCTCGATGGCGTGGTCGAGGCGGTCAACCAAAGCACCGTCTCCGCCCAGACCGCCGGTCGGGTCGAGGAGATCATGGTCGATGTCGACGATTTCGTGCCGCAGGGCGCGCCGATCATGCGGCTGCGCAACATCGAGCAGCGCGCCGGTCTCGACCAGGCTCAGGCCAGCCTGCGCGAGGCCCAGGCCCGTTTCACCGAGGCCCAGGCCGAATACAACCGCATTCGCGGCGTCTACGAAAAGCAACTGGTTTCCAGGGCGCAGATGGACACCGCCACCGCCGCGTTCGACGCCGCCAGGGCCCGGCTCGAAGCCGCACAGGCCGGGGTCGCCCAAGCCAGGGAATCGCTCGGCTACACCACCATCAACGCGCCCTATGGTGGCATCGTGCTCGAACGCCACGTCCAGTTGGGCGAAACCGTCCAGCCCGGCAAACCGCTGATGACCGGCTTTTCGCTCGACGAGTTGCGGGTGATGGCGAACGTGCCGCAGCGACTGATCGCGCCGGTGCGCCGGCACCAGAAGGCGCGAGTGCTGCCGCCGAACGGCGGGGAAGGCATCGTCGCCGCGAAGTTGACCTTCTTCCCCTATGCCGACCCACGGAGCAACGTATTCAAGGTCCGGGTCTATTTGCCGAAAAAGACCGAGGGACTCTACCCCGGCATGTTCGTCAAGATCGCTTTCCGGATCGGCGAGGACCGCCGATTGACCGTACCCAGGCAGGCTCTGGTCCAGCGTGGCGAGGTGAGCGGCCTCTACGTGGTCAAGGACGGCGGGGTCAGCCTGCGCCAAGTGCGACCGGGCCGGACGGAAGGCGAAGTCGTCGAGATCCTGGCCGGCCTGGAGCCGGGCGAGCAGGTCGCGCTGGACCCGATTCAGGCCGGCGTCCACCTCAAGGACCAGCAGCGACGGACCGCGGGGAAATGAGATGAAAGACGTCACCGAACCGCGCCTCGGTCTGGCCGGGGCGATCGCGAAAAAATTCCTGCTCGGCGAAATCACCCCGCTGCTGGCGCTGGTGGGACTGCTGATGGGGCTGTTCGCGGTGCTGGTCACGCCCCGCGAGGAAGAGCCCCAGATCAACGTCACTTTCGCCAACGTGTTCATCCCCTTCCCCGGCGCCACCGCCCAGGAAGTGGAAAAGCTGGTCAGCGGTCCGGCCGAACAACTGCTCTCGGAAATCGAGGGCGTCGAGCACGTCTATTCCGTATCCCGGCCCGGCATGGCGGTACTGACCGTGCAATTCCTGGTCGGTCAGCCGCGCACCGACGCCATCGTCCGGCTGTACAACAAGCTCTATTCCAACGCCGACTGGCTGCCGCCCAACCTTGGGGTCGGCCAGCCCATCGTCAAGCCCAAGGGCATCGACGACGTGCCCATCGTCGGCCTGACGCTGTGGACCGAGGACCCGCAACGCGGCGCCGACGATCTCGCGCGGGTGGCGCACACCCTGGAAGCCGAGTTGAAGCGAGTGCCGGGCACCCGCGACATCTACACCATCGGGGCGCCCGATCGGGTGGCGCGGGTACGATTCGACCCCGCCAAACTGGCCGGTTATGGGTTGACGCTGGCGGATTTGCGCCGCTCGCTGCAAGCCGCCAACGCCTCGACCGACGCCGGCGCCCTGGTGGGCGACAACCGGGAAATCCCGGTGCAGGCGGGCAGTTTCCTGGTCGATCCGACCGAGGTCGGCAAGCTGGTGGTGGGGCTGCATCAGGGCGCGCCGGTGTATCTGGCCGATGTCGCCGACGTTACATTTGGTCCCGACACGCCGGAGCGCTACGTCTGGCTGGGAACGGGGCCGGCGGCGGAGGCGAACGGGATCAAAACCCGGGGCGAGTTCCCCGCCGTGACGCTCGCCATCGCCAAGAAGCCGGGCGAGAACGCGGTCGAAATCGCCGATCAAATCCTGGAGCGGGTCGAACAGCTTAAGGGCACCTTCATTCCGGAGGGCGTCAACGTCACCGTCACCCGCAACTATGGGGTGACCGCCAACGACAAGGCGATGACCCTGATCGCCAAGCTCATCTTCGCCACCGGGCTGGTGATCGGCCTGGTGCTGGTCGCCCTCGGCTGGCGCGAAGCCATCATCGTCGGCGCGGCGGTGATCCTGACCTTGGCCATTACCCTTTTCGCTTCCTGGGCCTGGGGTTTTACCCTCAACCGGGTCTCGCTGTTCGCGCTGATTTTCTCGATCGGCATCCTGGTCGACGACGCCATCGTGGTGGTGGAGAACATTCACCGACACATCCAGTTGGGCGGGCGCAAACTGGTCGAGGCGATTCCGCTGGCGGTGGACGAGGTCGGTGGTCCGACCATCCTGGCAACCTTCACCGTAATCGCCGCCCTGCTGCCGATGGCCTTCGTCTCCGGGCTGATGGGGCCGTACATGAGTCCGATCCCGATCAACTCCAGCATGGGCATGCTGATTTCGCTGGCGGTGGCCTTCGTGTTCACACCCTGGCTGACCTACAAGGTGCTGCGGGGGGTAGTGGAGAAGCACGCGCCCCCACCGGAAAACTCGAACCACCCCGGTGCCGACGCGCCACCCCTCCTTATCCAAGGGGGGGCACACGCGAGGAATCCAGACGGGGGGGAGGATTTCGCCCACCGTCTGTTCCGGCGGGTGATCGGGCCGTTCCTGCGCGGACGGCGGGGCCGGCCGCTGCGCTGGGCGCTGGGCGTCGGCGTCTTGCTGCTGATCGGCGGATCGGTCAGTTTGGTTTACTTCCAACTCGTCGTGCTCAAAATGCTGCCCTTCGACAACAAGTCGGAATTTCAGGTGATCGTGGACATGCCGGAAGGGACGACGCTGGAGCAGACCGCGCGGGTATTGGGCGAACTGGGCCGCCATCTGGCGACGGTGGAGGAGGTTACCGACTATCAGGTCTACGCCGGAACCGCCGCGCCGATCAACTTCAATGGTCTGGTGCGACAATACTATCTGCGGGCTGGCGCCAACGCCGGCGACATCCAGGTCAATCTGGTGGATAAAAAGCACCGCCACCGCAAGAGCCACGACATCGCCCTGGCGGTGCGCGGTCCCCTGCGGGAGATCGGCAAGCAATACGACGCCAACGTCAAAGTCGTCGAAGTACCGCCCGGCCCGCCGGTGATGGCGCCGCTGGTGGCCGAGATCTACGGCCTGGACTACGCCGGCCAGATCGCCGCGGCCAAGGAAGTACGTGGGATATTTGGCGCCACGCCGGACATCGTCGATGTGGACGACACGGTGGAAGATCCCGCCGAACGGCTGATCGCTCATGTCGACCGGGCCAAGGCCGCCTTGCTGGGTGTGTCGCAACAGGCGGTCGCCGCCGACCTCAAGACCGCCCTGCGCGGCGAGGACGTGAGCTTTCTGCACTCCGCCAGCGCCAGGTATCCGATCCCGTTGCGGCTGGAACTGCCGACCGCCGACCGGGCCGACGCCGCCTCGGTGCTGGCGCTGAAGACTCGCGGTCAGGACGGCCAACTGGTGCCGCTGTCGGAAATCGTCGACGTCGAGAAGACCCAGCGTGAGAACGCCATTTACCACAAGGACCTGCTGCCGGTGGTGTTCGTGTTCGGCGACATGGCCGGCAAGCTGGACAGCCCGCTGTACGGCATGTTCGAAATTTTCGGCGCCCTGAAGGACCCGCTCGTCGCTGGCGGCAAGCTGGAGCAATTTTTCATCCGCCAGCCGGACAATCCCTACACTTACAGCCTGAAGTGGGATGGCGAGTGGCAGATCACCTACGAAACCTTCCGCGACATGGGCATCGCCTACGGCGTGGGCATGATCCTGATCTACCTGCTGGTGGTGGCGCAGTTCCGCTCCTACCTGGCGCCGCTGATCATCATGGCGCCGATCCCGCTGACCCTCATCGGGGTGATGCCGGGCCACGCCCTGCTGCACGCCCAGTTCACCGCCACCTCGATGATCGGCATGATCGCGCTGGCCGGCATCATCGTCCGCAATTCGATCCTGCTGGTGGATTTCATCAATCTGGAAGTCGCCAGCGGCGTGCCGTTCCAGGAGGCGGTGATCCGCTCCAGCGCGGTGCGGGCCAAGCCAATTATTTTAACGGCGCTGGCGGCCATGCTCGGGGCGCTGTTCATCCTGGACGACCCGATTTTCCGGGGACTGGCGATCTCGCTGATCTTCGGGATCATGGTGTCCACCCTGTTGACGCTGGTGTTCATCCCGGTGCTGTATTACGCGGCGTTCCGGCAGCGGCTGGAACTGGAGACCCGCGAGGAAAATAAACTATAGCGCTCCTCTACCGGTTGTGGGATTCCCCTCCTTGGATAAGGAGGGGTGGCGCTTGGCGCCGGGGTGGTTCGAAACGGCGATTCCACAAGTCAGATAGGAGAGCTATAGCACCAATGGTTCTTACCCGTCCCTATATCCGCACCTCGGGCATCAGCGCGAACGCTCGCAGCAACGCACCGACCAGCGGCGGCTTGCGCAGGATGCGCTTGTGGTCGCCCTTGCGGATTTGCAGGCGTTGGGTACCGACGGCGACCAGAATGCCCGACAGATCGAAGCCCTGGCTCAGCCAGCAGGCCCAGTCCGCCGGCGCCGCCCGCAAATCCCAGTCCAGTTCGCGGCCGTCGTAGCGACCGGCATGCTCCGCCGTGCCGCGAGCCACCACCAGCATGCTCTTCGGCTCCGCCGCGTCGGGAAATCCGTAGCCGACCACCGCAGTAAAGCGCTGTCGGGTCAGTTCCCTGACCATCGCCTGCTCGGCGTTCCAGAGCCGCGCGTACTCGAGCATCCATGCCTCGGAAAACACTTCGTTCGCCGGCTCGCGCCAGTCGGGCGGGACGTTCGCATCGAGTCGCCCCTTTTCGATACCGTTCATCCGCCCTTGCCCACCCATGGATGGTAGTGATAATAAACCAGCAACAGGCCGCCGAACACGATCCGATACCAGGCGAAGGGCGCGAAGCTGTGCTGGCCGACATAGGCCAACAGAAAGCGCACCACCGCCAGACCACCCAGGAAGGCGGCCACGAAACCCACCGCGAACACCGGCACGTCCACCAGCGTCAAATAGCTCCACTCCTTGTAAAGGCTGTAGCAGGTGGCAGCAAACATGGTTGGAATCGCCAGAAAGAACGAGAATTCGGTCGCCGCGAACCGCGACAGTCCGCCCAGCATCCCGCCCATGATGGTCGCTCCGGACCGCGACACGCCCGGAAACAGGGCCACGCTCTGCGCGATTCCGATCACCAGCGCATCCTTCCAGGTCATGTCGTCCATCGCCTGTACCCGCCCGGCCCGCGCGTGGCGCTCGATCAGCAGGATGGCGATGCCGCCCGCCACCAGTGCCCCGGCCACACTGACCGGATTGAACAGATAGTGCGTGATGGTCTTGTGCAGCAGCAACCCCAGCACCGCCGCCGGCACGAACGCGATCGCCAGGTTGAGCACCAGCCGTTGCGCCTTGGGATCCCAGTCGATATTCACAGCGATGTCGAGCAACCGCTCCCGATAAATCCACACCACGGACAGAATGGCTCCAAGCTGGATAAAAATCTCGAAGGCCTCGGCGCGCGCTCCAGTGAACGCCAGGAAATCCCCTACAATAATCAGGTGACCGGTGCTGGAAATCGGCAGGAATTCCGAGGCCGCCTCCACCAGACCCATGATCAAGGCCTTGAGAACGAGCAAAATATCCAAGGGCGCTCCTCTAAGTATCGTGGTCGGAACCAGTTGGCGATTCTAGCAACTCCCGCCCATGCTCTCCATGCCGCCGACGTGCGGCGGTCGCGTCACCGCGACCCATTCATCCAAACCACGAAGGACACGAAGGAGCAGAAAGTCCACCGGGAGGAAGGTGACATGAATCACAATTGGCTGTTTCCTCTGCTTGCCGCATCCGTAGCCACGATGCTACCCGGCATTGCGGGAGCCCAGCAGATCTACAAATGGACCGATGCCAGCGGGCAGGTCCATTACGGCGAGAAGAAACCGGACGATGCGGCTCAAGTGCAAACACTCGATATCGCGCCATCGCCCCCATCGCCCGCATCACCGTCCGCCGCCGACTCCGCCGCCGAGATCGCCCGCATCAACGCCCTGTCGGACCAGATGGCCCGCGAGCGCCAGGCGGCGGAACAGGCGCGCCAGGATCAGGCCATCCGCAATCTGGAACAGGAAAACAGGGAATTGCAGAATGCCCTGCTGAACCAGCAACTTCAGCAACAGCAGCAGCAGCAGGACGACAGCGACGGCATCATCATCGGGCCGTCTTATCCCTACCCGTCCTATCCACCCTATCCGCCGGGACCACCCTATCCGCCGGGGCCACCCTATCCGCCTTATCCGCCCAAACCCCCTCACCCGCCGGGGCCTCCCTGGCCTTGCCAGCCGGGCCTGGTTTGCGGCAAGCCGGCACCACCCGTCCCGCCTCCGGTACCGCCCAAACCGCTGGCCAAACCCAATCCGCCCTTCAAGCCAGCCCCGGTCGGCATCGCGCCGGAAACCCAAGGCGGGTTCAGGGGGCGTTGAACAGTAGCTGCTCGTTGACGATTTATGACGATATCCACGCGCTACCTCGCCACGCGCCGATTGCGGAGCAGGTTTGGGATGCGTAGCCTATGGTAAGACACTAAAACCAAATCACCTTAGGCTGATCCACCGGCTCCCGAGATTAAGTCCGTAAACTGCTGTAAATCCTGGCGGGGGTAGCCACCGCTTCGGTTCGGTAAGATGGCGTTGACGAGACGCTACTCAACCGAACGGAGAAGAAGCGATGGCTGGCTATGATGTTAGCGTGGGACGGGAATTGTTGCCCGGACTTTTGAATGGGCCGGATGGCTTGGCGAGGCTGGTAGAGTCGGTGCTGAACCAGATTTTGGAGGCGCAGGTGTCGGAAGCCTTGGGGACGGATCGGCACGAGCGGTCGGAGGAGCGGCAAGACTACCGCAATGGCAACCGTCTGGACCGGCTGAAGACGGCCGGGGGGATCGTGGAGTACGCCGTGCCGCAGGTGACCGGCACGGCCGCACCGTGGGCGAGCGCAGTCAAACGGGCGCTGTCCGGGCGGACCGAGGAACTGGAGCGGCTGGTGGTGGAAATGTACGCGCGGGGGTTGTCGATGCGCGACATCGAGGCGGCCTTCACCGGCGCCGACGACCGGTGCGTGTTGACGAAAAGCGCGGCCAGCCAAGTCGCCGACCGGTTGTGAGAGGATTAATTGAGCTTTGCGGGTCGAGACTTATCCGGCCAGCCGATCCTCTACCTGTTCCTGGATAGGGTGGCCGAACGGCTGCATCTGGGCCAGCCGCGCGAGCCGGTGCTGGCGGCGTGGGGGATCGCGACCTCGGGCGCCAAGGTGCTCCTGGGATTATATACGGCCTCCAAGGAGGACACGGCCAGCGCCCGGGAGTGCGTGCGCGATCTCAAGGCGCGGGGGATAAACGAGCCGGTCCTGATCGCCACCGATGGGGCGCCGGGGCTGATCCGGGCGGTGGAGGAGGCCTTCCCGCAGAGCCTGCGCCAGCGCTGCCTGGCCCATAAGCTGCGCAATCTGGGCGCGAAAATGCCCGAGGAACGCTGGCGCGAGGTCAAGGCCCACGCGCTGGCCGCCTACCAGGCGCTGTCGCCGCTGGCGGCGCGCGCCGCCGCCGAGGAGTTCCGCCGCCTACGCGGGGGAGTTTCCCAGCACGGTGGCGTGCTTCGAGGGCGACTTTGAGGCTTGCATCGCCCACCTGCACCTGCACCTGCCCATCGCCCACCGCAAGGCGATTCGGACGACCAGCTTATTGGAGCAGTTGTTCGGCGAGGAACGCCGCCGGACCAAAACCATCCCGCACGCCTTCGGCGAGCGGGCGGTCTTGAAACTGATGTTCGCCGCCCTGGCCCGCGCCAGTCAGACCTGGCGGCGGCTGGTCATCGGCGAGTTCGAACTCAAACAGATCGAGGAACTGAAAACCGAGTTGCAGGCCGAGTTCCGGCAACGGACCGCGCCGGCATTGCCCGCCGCATCTCGCCTCCATTTTTCCAGCAATAATAAGACTTGACCCACGCCGGGCGTAGACTGGCAATGGGTGGATGTCCACATCGAAGTACAAGATCATAGTGAGCGGGACTTCACCGAGCGTCTTTTCACCTACAATTATCGACTGTATGATCGCCACCGTCGGCCAGTGCAACCCTGGCGGTGCTGACTCATGACCGTCCCGGCTGACGCCCGACTCGGTTTGCCTTTGACTTGTTCGGCTGCCAGCACTATCTGGAATTTCCGAATTCTGGATTACGCGCCGCGGCTGGAGGCGCTGTTGGCAGGTTCCAATCCGTTCCCGCTGGTGAGGGCGGCGCATTTGTTGACGCAACAGACCTGCCATGATGTTCGCGCCCGGTACGCGCAGAAATGGCGACTGACGAAATTGCTGAGCGAGCAGGATTAGGACAAGCAGCGGATCATCGATCTATTTGCGGTGATCGATTGGTTGCTGGATTTGCCACCGGAACTGAAACGGCAATTGTGGGCGTCGATCCACCAACTGGATAGAAATGCAAACATGTGTGACATCGGTGCAGAGAGCTGGGGCAGTCGGGACCATCGTCGGACCTACAATGAGCGCCACTATCGCCCTTCCCCGTCGCCATCGGATCACCGTGGTGGAATATCATCGGATGGGAGGGGCCGGCATCTTGGGGGAAGACGACCATATCGAATTGCTGGAGGGAGAACTCTTCGCACGATGTGGGTTCGAGACGAGCAGGATCGTGTGGCGCCGTTGGCGCTATCGGAGATGGAGATCGCGCTGGAGGAGATTTGGCGGTCTTGATCGAACGAGCAACGCTATACTTCTACCTCGATCCCCCAGATGAAAACCGACACGCTGTTTTACCGGCTGTTTCAAGCCTGCCCGGCGCTGGCGCTGGAGGCGGCGGGAATCGTGGTGGCCGATCCCCAGGGTTACCAATTCCGGGCGGAAGAGGTGAAGGAAACGGCGTTCCGACTGGATGGACTGTTGGTGCCGCCGTCCGCGACCCCGGAAGCGCCCCTGGTGTTTCTGGAAGCCCAGATGCAGGACCAGCCGGAGTTTTATGGGCGGTTCTGGTCCGAGCTGTTTTTGTACCTGTATCGGCGCGCCATCCGGGACCAGCAATGGCAGGCCATCGTCATTTTCCCGGATCGGGCGACCGAGCGTCCGGATGCGCGTTATGCGTCGTTGTTCGGCCTGCCGATCGTGCATCGGATTTATCTGGATGATCTGGCCGATCATCCAGCGCCGTCGGTGGGGCTACAATTGTTGCGGTTGGTGGTGGCCGAACCGGCCGTCGTGCGGCAACAGGCGCAACACCTAGCGCGACGGGCGCACGCCGAACCGGCGGCATTGCCGCTGCCCCTGCCCGATTTGCTGAACCTGCTCGAAACCATCCTGGCCTATCGGTTACCCTCGCTCGCTCATGCGGAGATTCAAGCCATGCTCGGATTGACCCACACCGATCTGAAACAAAGCCGGTTCTATCAGGAAGTGTTTGCAGAAGGCCAGAAGGAAGGCCTGGAAAAAGGCCAGAAGGAAGGCCTGGAAAAAGGCCAGAAGGAAGGCTTGGAAAAAGGCCAGAAGGAAGGCTTGGAAAAAGGCATGGAAAAAGGCCGCCGGGAGGAAGGCATAACGTTGGCGCTGCGCCTGTTGCGGCGACGGTTTGGAACTCTACCATCGATCCAGGAGGAGCAGATTCGCCGTTTGTCGCTGACCCAGGCGGAGGCGCTGGCCGAGGCGCTGCTGGATTTTCAGACGCCCGCCGATCTGGCGACGTGGCTGGTAGATTTGGAGGTTTGAGAGTTTTCGAGTTGGTGATGGACGTATTATCGCCATGGAAAAGACTTTCCGGCTATTGCTGTATCGAGCGGCGCATACGACAACCTGATTGTTATGTGTTATGTGGCCTAAATCTATTCTCAGCAACTTGGCCCAACTGGGCTGGGGTCGGCGTATACTTTATCTGGTGTCTCGTGCTCTAGCACGTGCTACGGGCGGCTGGGCACGACTTGTCTGTTACCAATTAGTTGCCCAACCAACGCCAGGAGCACCTGGCTGGTTATGTCATTCTTCTGGGCAAAGTTCAATTGTTCTCCGCATCGAAGCGACCGATCCCCTAGTGGCGCAGTTTCCACGTCCGCCCGAGGTTATCGCCCGACGATTCAATGATGGCGCGATCTGCCTGGCAGCAACGTCCGGCGAGCGCTTTACTGGATATTTATGGCTGATTCATGGCGCTTACGAGGAAGATGAAGTTCGCTGCCGTTACGAACTGGTTGAGGCTAAACTCAGCGTTTGGGACTTTGATGTTTATGTGGAACCGGCTTTCCGCATCGGCCGAACTTTTGCCCGGTTATGGGATGCCGCCAACGTCTATATGGCGGAGAATGGCGTGAACTGGAGCTTTTCACGTATTTCTGTCTTCAATGCTGAATCACTGTCAGCCCATGCTCGATTGGGTCTTCATCGATTATTCCCCGCTTTTTTCCTATGTTTCGGTAGGGTACAAATCACCATCATTGGCATACCGCCATTCATCCATGTCAGCGGATCAGAGCGCTCTCGACCAGTTCTCCGTCTGCGACCGCCGGCTACCGGGAGTCCAGCGCAATGATTTTTTCGGGTAGCTTTAAAGAACTTATTTCATAAGTTAAATCGCGAGAATAGAAAATGTTCAAAAGTAAAATTTCTTTAGATTTAAAGATACTATTATTAATCATTTTTGGATTTCAACTTTTATTAATAACAAAGCAATTAGTTGCATCGCCTCTTTGTGGTGATCTTGAAAATCACTATGGTCCGTTTGATTATAATGATCCCCAAGTTGACAAGAAGATAGTTGAACGTTTTCATTTTACAACCAATGTTGAAAATTTGATTGGTGGCGCTACTAGCATGACACCACTCGGTGATCTTAACTATACTTTAAGGGTATTTCCCAATCATCATCGAGCGCTTAATGCGGTCTCCAAATACGAAATCAGGAAAAAACAAGAAGGCCAAAATAGTGGCAAGTTTTATAATCCTGAAACTGAAGGCGGTTTAACTGCCGAGTGCTATTTCGATCGCGCCATTCGCTGGCGTCCTAATGATCCTAATGTTCATTTGATTTATGGTATTCATTTGCATCGGATTGGTAAATTGGATCAAGCTTTGGTTGAGTATAAAATTTCAGAAAAAATTCAACCGAACTCAGCCGATTTACAGTATAATCTTGGACTACTTTATTTTGACAAACAACAATATGCTGTCGCCAAGGAACATGCTAAGAAAGCTTATCAACTTGGCTATCCTTTACCGGGCCTGCGTAAGAAGTTGGCAGGTGTAGGTCAATGGCCCTGATTGGCTCATCATGAGTGTTCATACCATTTTGCCTGCATTCTACCCATGACCAGCGTCCGCCGTGCCCTCGCCCTCTCGTTCGTCGAACGCTATGTGCTAATCGCTATCGCCCTGCTCAGCAACATTCTTATCGCACGGTTACTCACCCCCGAACAAATTGGCCTTTACTCGGTCAGCCTTGCGGTCATCGGCATCGCCCAGGCGCTGCGGGATTTTGGCATCGGTAATTTTCTGATCCAGGAAAAAAACCTCAACGAAACGCATATCCGCACTGCGTTCGGCTTTTCGCTGCTGCTCGGCGGTGGTCTTTTCGTTATCGTTTACCTTGCAGCTCCGTTTGCTGGGAACTATTATGGCGATAGTCGGATGGTACAGACGATTCGGATCAGCACCCTGAATTTCCTTGTGCTACCCTTCTGCACAATCTCGCTCGCGCTGCTGCGACGTAACATGGCCTTCAATCAGTTGATAATCGTGAATTTGATTGCGGCAGCCATTGGTTCCTCGACGACCATTGGCCTTGCCTATTGGGGCTTTGGCCCTAACAGCATGGCCGTTGGTTCGGTCGTCGGTAACATCGTGACAGGCTCTGGGGCGTGGTTGGCCCGTACTGATCGCAAGATGCTGCTGCCCGGATTCTCCGAATGGCAAGCACTGCTGAACTTCGGTGGACAGAGCACAGCTATCAATATTGTGACCACGATCTCAATGAACATCAGCGACTTAGCATTCGGTAAAATTCTGGGGTTCGTCCCAGTCGCGATGATCAGCCGCGCACAGGGACTGATGAATTTATTTCATCAGGAGATAATGGGTGCTATCCGTAACGTTGCTTTCCCTGCCTTCTCGAAGATATACCGTGAAGGCGGTGATCTAGAATCCCGACATATTTTTGCCGTTGGATCGATTACTGTCTTGGCGTGGCCTTTTTACGCGTTCATGTCCCTTTTTTCTCTCGACTTTCTTCGACTATTTTTCGGCCCACAATGGGATAGTGCCGCCTCATTGGTCCCTTGGTTTTGCCTTGCAGGGGCCGTAGCAGCTCCATGCAGTCTTATAATACCCTTGCTTATGGCACAGGGTCGCATCGATATTGCCGCAAAGATTGATCTGGTAATTCAGCCTCTAAGAGCGATCATATTGGTTGTAGGCGCGGTGATCACGCAGTCGACACAAGCAGTTGCAATTCTTTTCGCAATTATATTTACTCTAGGTGGGATATTTAATTACCATATGAAATCCAAGTATCAAGCTACCGAATATAAACAATTATTTCGAATAGTTATGAAGAGCGCACTCGTTACGATAGCTTGCCTTATTGGGCCCGTTATCGTTTGTCTTGCGTTTCCAACGAATTCTTCTGTGATCGGTGCAGTACCACTATTGACCGCTGCATTCCTATGCACAATAACATGGTTTGCATCCCTCATTGTTTTAAGGCACCCGCTGGTTCAAGATCCATTTTTTCACAAGCTATTTGCCAGTTTTTTAATCCAAAAAAAATGGAGAAATCAGCTACCACCATTGCCCCAAAAGCGGAGCCAAGCATCGCAAAATGTTGTTATCTTTGCCCCTGATTGGAGCCAAGGTAATCCATATCAGGCTCTTCTCAAAGCCGCCCTCGAAAAACAGCATGTCGAGGTGGAGCTTAGGGATTTCCCGAAAGGTTTTTTCTCGCTAACACGCCTCAGCAAGGAAAACCCGACAGCCACCGTTCTGCATATTCATTGGATCAATAACTTAATTGAACATATTATTTGGAGCCGCAATCGCGTTCTCCAGAGTATAAAACTGCTTCTTCTTGCCCTCGATATATTTTACTTACGATATCGAGGAATCAAAGTCGTTTGGACCGTACATAATCTTGTTTCTCATGAATGTCCGAATTATAATCTTGAGATTAAAGCACGCAAAATAATTGCGAGGGCGTGTAGCCGCATTATTACTCATAGCGAAAGTGCATTACTTTTGATCCAACGAGTATATTCTATAAACCTTAAGGAAAAGGCATCGGTCATCCCTCATGGAAATTATGACGGATGTTATGCGTTCCGTAAAGAAGGCGTCCTAGAGCTAAAAAATGCCTGGAAATTAGAAGATGAAAATATTGTTATGTTGTTTTTCGGCGGAATAAGGCCTTACAAGGGTATCGAAAATCTAATCACTACATTTTTGTCAGTTCCAAACCACAAGCTTCGCTTGGTTATTGCTGGGAATTCACCATTCAGTAAAATTTTAGATTTTATAACTGCTGCTGCGACACGTGATCCTCGAATTATTCCGTTGCTTCGGTTCATTCCGGATGAGGATGTTGCTGCCTTGTTTTCCATTGCAGATGTTGTAGTGGTTCCCTTTGAGAAAGCGCTCACGTCAGGTACCGTTGTATTGGCGCTATCGATGGGTAAAGCTTTATTCCTGCCCAAGGAAGCTCGCGTCTTTGATCTAGTTGATGAGTCCGGCGGTATCTTTTTCGACTCTGCTTCATCGATGAAAGAATTGATTATCTCTCTAGATAAGGATCAATTAACACGCATGGGCAAAAGAAATCGATCTATAGCTGACCAATTAGATTGGTCGTACATTTCTGCACGAACTGCTATGACTTATCGATGAATTTTTCGACATCTTGTCACAGATGGCTCAGTTAGAGGTAGGATAAGTTTTTACACAACTGTCTTGGTATCATGGATAAGCTATCTTGAAGAAGTAAAGCGGCATAAACGCCATATTATCAGCAATTTCATCCTTAAAAATTTATGTCACAAAATTAAGAAACCGGGAATTGCTGCCATATTATCGTCGATATCTTATCGCCTCAAGTCGATTAATGCTGCGGCAAATTTGCAAAGTAAAGAGTATTACTTAGAGGGACTAATTTAGCACCTGCTTAGGTAATTGATTTTTTGTACAGCTTCTTATAGTACTTTAATAGATGGAACCATATTTTCTTCAAACCGGGTGAAAAAACGATGAGAATTGCTCTCTTATGCTCCGGTTTAGGAAATGTCCACCGTGGCCACGAAGTTTTTGCCCGCGATTTGTTTAACCTGATCGGTGACGCAGTTGACATCACTCTCTTCAAGGGAGGCGGTGAACCATTGGCACGGGAAAGGATGATCGACAACATACCGCGAGACTCAGCGTACCTTGACCACATCCACGTATCCGTCTCACCCAAGTGGGAATCGGCGGTGAGGGAACAGGAACGCACCCGCATCGAAGCGGAAACCTTCGCCTATGCGGCGCTCAAGCCTTTGCTTGAAGGCGGCTTCGATGTGATCCACTGTCTGGAGAAAGATGTGTGCAACATCATCTACGACCATCGGCATCTGTTCAAGGATACGCCGAAGATCGTATTCTCTAATGGTGGCGCCATTCCAGCATGGGACTTGCCGCATTGCGATTTCGTCCAGGAACACACCGAACACAATTTGCGCTACAGCGCGAAAAAAAAGGCGTTCATGATTCCTCATGGTGTGGATTTAAAGCGGTTTAATCCACAGGTCGAATCCGATTTTCGGGCGCTTCATGGGATACCCCAAGATGCCTTCGTGGTAATCAGTGTAGGAACGATCTGTTACTGGCATAAGCGGATGGATTATGTTATTAAGGAAGTTGCCGCCCTGAAGGATGTCTACCTGCTGATTGTGGGCCAGGAAAGCAAGGATACACCGGAAATCAAGGAGCTTGGCAAACGACTCATGGGTGACCGGATCATTTTCATAACGCTACCGCATGACGAGTTACCGAACGCCTATGCAACCGCCGACGTCTTCGTCCTCGGTTCCCTGTTCGAAACCTTCGGCATTGTCTATATTGAAGCCATGGCAATGGGACTCCCGGTTATCTGTACGAACCATGTCAACCAACGTTCTATCGTCAAGGAAGGCATCTTTATCGATATGAGCAAGCCTGGCGCATTGACCCATGTCTTGCAGAAAACGAATCGCGATACGCTTGCAGCGATCGGCAAACGAGGCCGGGAGGTAGCGGTAAAGACCTATGATCTCATCCTCCTGAAGCGCCAATATCTGACGCAATACCAGGCAGTGGCGTCCGCACAAGTCACTTTGCCGACGTATTCGTTGAAGATGAAAGTGTTATCGAACATTCGAAATTTGGTTAGGCAAATGGCATGGCTAATTTACGGACGAGCCGAATGATCGATGCAGATCAGCAAAGCTTTAGAACAAATACCCATGAAGTTAAACTCTATTGCGGACGGTAACCGTCGTAATCTCAACATTCAACAGACAAACTTTGTTCCTGAGGCAATCTTGCGCAAAGCGTCCGCTCTGCCCGGATAGTGGTTGTGTATGACGGCAGCACGAATAATACGCCGCAGGTTGTCAAACGGTTTGCGACAGATATCGAATATGTCCACAAGGAGAATGGTGGTAAGAACAAGGTGTTCGGGCCTTGACTGGCCCTGCAGAGGGGGAGATACATTCGCGTAGGCGGTTGGATTTACTATCCTCCATCGAAAGGGAGTTGCGCGCTTTCCGGGCTCCAACCTGAAACGAGGCGCAGAATGGGCGCGAGAGGGCATTATGTCGCTGTATCAGTGTACAACCAGCAAAAGTTGCGCATGAGCTATCTGGAGCAATATCGATGCTTGCCAACATAATCCATCAGCATCGATCTGTCTCCAGCCCATCATAAGTCATGGCATGTTAGGTTCTATTAAGGCAGCAGCGCGAATGGTTGATTCATTGGTCTCAACGGTAGCGCTTATTCGAGTGTTCAGCGAAAAGCTCACGACGCTGCAGGCTACCCTCTCCGCCTACACCCAGTGGGCCGCAGTAGCCGCCAAGCAAGCCCGCGTTCGGCGAAAAGTGACGAGCAGGAGTACTGGCCGGCATCTTGCTGTCCTCGTATCGGACTTCCCACCGACCATCACTGGCGGTGTCTACCGGCCGCTCTCTATTATCCAGTACGCATGCGCTTCAGGCTGGAGGGCCACCATTATCACCCGCGAAACCAATGCGGTGCCAAGCGGTGCCAGCGATTACCTACTTAGCTCTCTGTCGGCAAATGTCAAAGTGATCCGGGTGTTGGGTCCCGAGCGTGAACCCAGTTTTCGATGGTTTCCTCGGATTCAGGGAGAATCTCTCCAGCACGCGTTGAGCATGATTGATGTTGGTCTAGACACGTTTTTGCGAGACGCCCCGTCCGCCGTCTTTGCGTCAGGTCCGCTGTTCAATAGCTTCGTCGCAGCATTATCGCTCTCCAAGACCCTGAAGGTCCCCATGGTGCTCGACTACCGCGATGAGTGGACAGAGTGGCCGTTTGGCATCTTCCCCATCGGCAAGTCCGATCACGACTGGGAGCGGCGGTGCGTTGATCACGCTTCTGCAATCTTTTTCACGACCACCAGCCAACTCGAAAACCAGATGCTTGCGTATCCTGAGGTTAACCGCCTGAAGTGTCATATCGTGCCGAACGGCTGGGAGCCAAGCGACTTTTCTGGTCTCGAGATAGGCACGCACACGAGACGACAAGCCCGGCACGACGGCCGATTCCTGATCTCATACGTGGGCGTATTCGGCGGTCACATTGATGTTCGCGGATTTCTCGACCAGCTTGATGCTGTCTTTTCGCGACGCCCCGACATTGCCCACCGACTATTGATCCGGATCATCGGCGCCAAGGACCGATGGGTTGCCGATCGAATAGCTGCCTCGGAGCATCGTGAGTCGTTCGAGCTGCTCGACCAAGTCCCGAAGAACGTAGCCAACCGGTATATGGTCGAGAGCGATTCGCTGCTGCTTGTCTATACGGGTCTGTTCGGAAGGTATGTCCCCGGCAAACTCTACGACTACATCGCAGCGAGAAGGCCCATCCTGCTGTACGGTATAGAGGGCGAGGCGACGAGTATTGTTCGTCAGCTTCATGCTGGATTGATTGTTCGACCAGATGAAACCGCCGAGCTCGAACAGGCTCTTGATAAGCTCTTGATGCAGAGTTCTGCTCCAGAGGACGATGCAACCACACATGAAGCGTGGCTACGCCAGCATACCCGCACAGCCATTTCACAGTCAGTGGTGGAAATAATCGATACCGTGCTTTACGATCACAGCCCGCAGCCACCGGAGAAAAACTGACCCATGAATGCGCTCGCTGAACTCCTGCCCTGGCGCGTGCGACTGACCGGCCGGCGGCTGGTGACCGCCTCGTTCTATTCGAAATACTACGACATGTCTGCTAAATATCTTCAAGAAATAGGTATTTACGAACCAAGTTCACATCTAACTGAAAGAGCAATTAAAGGAGTCGGGCTTTCTATCTTTAACGCGCGATGCATCGAAGCGCGAACTGTACCTGGAACTTGGGAACAGGTCATTCGGCTCCTTCCAAAGGCAGGGATCGAATCTGTAGCTGACATTGGGTGTGGAAATGAGAATCCGGGGCGAATCATTGAAAAGCTAGGCCTCAAAGTTGCCTACTCCGACATTGAACCGTTTACACACATACCTAACTTTCGCCAGATGAACTTTAATGAAGGTATCGGTTATAATAGAGTAGTCCATCAATAAAATCTCATAACTTATTGAACAATAAATGAATTTTTCAGGTTCCAGAGGCCGGCGGTCGCAAAAATAAAATCATCGGCCAAATGCTTCAAACGGTTTCTCAGACGAATGGTCAAGACACGAAAAAATTTCATACCCCCGATGGCATGTTCGACGAGTACACGCACCCGCCCGATCTGGCGATTCTCTCGCTTTTGCTTGCGGGTTAGCTGAGGATCAGGATTCTTTTTTGACTTCCGTGGCTTTTTATGAGGAATATCGATATTTTCAGGCGATAGATAATCAGTCTTGATGCCTTGATAACCAAGATCAACAGAGGTCTTGGTTGATCCAAACCAATCGGTTTTCGGGTCAAATTCCTCTTTAAACAAGGTGTAATCATGCTGACTTCCAGGGACGGTTTTACCGATGATCAATAGCCGCTTATCCGTGTCCGAGATCGTAGTATTCTTGACGGTATGGAAGCCTTTTTTTCCACTATAATGCTTTTCTTGTTGGGCTTTTTTTTGGGGACGCTGAACCGGTCTTTCGGTGGCATCGATCAAGATACGATCAACACTTTCAATAAGTTGTAAAAGTTCTTGAGGATCATCCGTCGTGCGTTTAGGTAAAACTTTCAGATTTTTTTGAGTTTGTTTCAAAATAGGTAATAGTCGTTGTACTGACTCGAATGCGCAACCACGACTGATGTTAAAAGTGAAAGCGAGCACATCATAAGTCGGATAATTTTTGAGGTAGAATAAGATAAAAGCCAACTGGTTTTCTGGAGAAACGAGTGCTGATTTCCGTCCACAACCCACTTTTCTTTGGCGATGTTTTTTTGACTTTCCTTTACGATTTTTATGCTTATCTTCTTTTAGACAAGAGGTAAATTCATTCAAAAGTTTTTCGAACTGATCACGACCGATACCAATTAAAAATTTTAATTGGCGGTCCTCTTTGAGGGCTTCCGTAAATATTCATCGAAGGAAGGGGCATCAGTAATTTTCTCCAAGAGAAACGCTGAAACACGTAAGATCAAAAAATTTTCTGTTTTAACTTATTGAAATAAATGAAAATTTAAAATCAAGACGCATTATAACATGCTGAATGTTAAAGTAAAATTATTTATGGACAACTCTAATGATAAAGAATTTGATTATGCCATATCTGTAGATGTTATTGAGCATCTTGAGAATACTCGTCAATTTTGTCGTGAATTGAATAGAATCTCAAGAGGTGGTTTCATTGTGGCCACTCCGAATCCCCTATCCAAACGATCCATTCGTCTGCTAAGAAATACAGGATATTTTGAGTGGTTCGCAGAAAATGAGGTTTCATGGCATATAAATCCTGTTTTTCATTTTCAGATGAGTACAATCGCCGACGATTTTGGAATGAAGCTTGAAATATCTGGTAACACATGCTTTTTTCGGGACCATGATCCAATAGATCATTCGGAGGCGCTGATCTTCAAATTTTCGAATTTATGAGACTCCCCCAATACTCACAGCGACCTGCCAGATACGGGTAGAAATTTATGAAATATCCAAAGTAAGCTGAATTCCTCGATCAACTGGGGCTACAACGACCAGACACCATCGCGGTCTGGCTATCTCGAAAAAAAGAATCCTGGCAGACAAGATGATTTCAGTGGTTATCCCTACCTTCAACCGCCGCCACAAAATCGGCCAGGCAATATCGTCGGTGCTGGACCAACAGGAGGTCGAGGTCGAAGTCATTGTCGTCGATGATGGCTCGACCGATGGCACCGCAGATTGGCTGGTCGAAGAATATGCCAATCAACCTGTTCGCATCGTGCCGAATACACGGAAAAAAGGGCCGGCCGGCGCCCGGAATACTGGAATACTGGTGGCCGATGGCGATTCTATCGCGCTACTGGATTCGGACGACTGCTTTCTCCCGCATCATCTGGCCGACTGTCAGTGCGCATTCGAGTCGTTTCCCGAGGTAAGTGTAGTATTTGGACCGGCTTTGTACGAACGGAACGGTCAGCCCGTCGATTACATGGGGCCGAACTTCGTGCGCAAGCTCGGGTGCGCTCCCACCGTGCATCAGGACGGGAACCTGCGGGTGTTCGCGCCCAACTTTTTCACCCACCTTTTGCAGTACGGCTGCTATTTCAATCTTTCCACTGTTGTGCTGCGAGCCGGCGCGGCACGGGAACTGATGAACGAAGCGCTCCGGATCGCTGAGGACTACGAATTCTGGATGCGTTTGTCACGTACCCACCGTTTCGCCTGCCTGAATCGGCCACAGATTCGCTACCAGCTTCATAGTGAAAATATTTCTTTCGAGCAGGCAGATTCGGCAGCGGATAATGCACCGAACCTGCTGGCGGCTTACCGGATCATACGAGCCTATCCGGCACTGGAAAGGAAACAAATACGGCTGATCGAGCAGAACATAGCCGAAGTGTTGTTTTCTTGGGCTTATCGTTGCCGCAAGCACCGGCAGTTGGGCGAGGCCACCCGTTTGCATCTGCGTTCGTTTCGTTTCGGCAAACGGCGAGAGAATGCGGCAGCATTGCTCAAGCTCCTTCTAGTCAGCTTGTTTCCGGCTTTGGAGCCTCTAAAGCGGTAAACCACTAAACGTTTATTAACTGTAGGCGCAATCTGCATGCGTTAGTCGAAACAGCTATACCGAACATCACAATTCAATGACCGCTTGAACAGAATCGGAGAATCCAAAATCGAAATTTAATAATCAAAATAAATATTATAGCCTTAACATTCAGCGAATAATGCCGCAGAGATATAATAAAAGCTTGTGTTGCCAAACGGAGCGAACCTGATCGATAGTGCTGGTATCCATAACCAAAAGCGAGTTCACCCAACCGCTTACGAGCCAAATTCTCTGGGATAAAAGTGGAACCATCCGGCGATGACAAGCCCCATTGATTCATCGCCCCCTTTACAACACGATACCCGTAGTTCTCTGATTTAGGTGTTTTGGTGAGACTGCCCGCCGCCTCGCGGTAAAAAGAATAAACGCCGGTCAATTTATGAATTTCATACTTGCGCGACACTCGAAGCCAATAATCATAATCCTCTCCGTTAACCAGCGTCTGATCAAAATAACCGGTATCCTGGAATACTTGGCGTCGCATCATCACCGTGGATGTGTGGACGATGCAATCAAGCAATAACTGTGGATAAATCCATCCGGAGCAAGATGGATCGATTTCGCCCGGCACCGGCGAAGGCAACTGTTGCTTGGTGTAAGCCCCGGTTTCATCGGGTTTCCAGACCAACCAATGGTGAAAAACCAGCCCCACTTCTGGATGTCGCTGTAAATAATCCACCTGCGCCGCCAGCTTGCCGGGAAACCAGCCATCATCGGCATCCAGAAAGCCAATCAACTCACCACGGGCATAACGCAAACCGGTATTTCTCGCCTTCGCCGCACCGCCGTTCTCCTGCTGAATGATCCGCACCGATGGCGCCTCACGCCGGACTAAATCGACCGTACCGTCTCTTGAACCATCGTCGACCAGCAGAACTTCAATGGGCTCATAGCTCTGATCGAGTACGCTGCGAATCGCCTCAAGCACATACCGCTCAGCGTTATACGCTGGCATGATGACCGACACTAATGGCTTTGGTGAAGCGATTTCGCCGCCACCTTCGCGAGCAAGGTCTGTCATGCCACCTGCAACTGGGTATGCCATAGATTAAGGGCAAGCCTGGCGGTGAAGCGCCATGGCCGCTTATCCCAAGGCGTGAACCTGGGCAGTTGATGGATGTCGGCTCCCCCCGTGGCCACGCCTGTTGCGGTCGAAACCGCCGCCATGAATCCTGCTTCCCGCACCATCCGCACGTGTTCCCGGCGGTAATCCTGACCGGGTTTGCCGTTTGGATACGCAAAAAGACGCACAGGTGCGTCCAACAACTCTTCCAGATAGTGTTTGCTGGACACGATCTGCTCGCACGCCTGCTCGTCTTCCAAGTTGGCGAGAATCGGGTGCGACCGCGTATGGGCACCGATCTCGACTCCTTCACGATGCAGCACCCGAATCTGGTCGGAGGTCAGCATCAAATCGTTAGGCAGATCGGCGCCGGCGACATTTGCAATCTCATCCGCCAGCCACGCACGTGTTTCGAACTGCCGATACTTGAGTTGGGGCAGTAGTGCGGCAATCGTCGTCAGTCGGTCTTCAATCATGGTCATCGGCCAACGGCCGAGCCCAAGATGTTGCAAATCAAGTTCGGTACCCTGGAACCGTCGCACCGCCTCGATCACGGTATCGTTCCACATGCGCCCGCCGTCGAGGAAATCGGTCGCGATAAAGACCGTGGCAGGCACGCCATTTTTCCTGAGAATCGGCAAGGCCACTTCCAGGTTATCGCGGTAGCCATCGTCGAAGGTCACACAGGCCGCCCGCGCGGGCAGCGAACGGTTGCACAATCGCTCGACCGCTTCCGCCAGCGGCAACACCCGGAAAGTCGCCACGAGCGCCCGCATCTGCGTGTCAAAGTCCGGCGCGGTAACCTCATGCGGGAACAACGGATCCGGGATCGGTACAACGCGATGGTAGATCAGAATGGAGAGCGCGCGACCAGATAGCAAGGTAAGCGTCCTATTCAACCAACGCAGCGACATGGAATCCGCCTGGTGCAATGATTTGATTTTCTTGCCCTCTTGCAGGAAGGAGCACAAAACGATAGGTAATGATATACGATGGAGAGGCGACTGCATGACATGCGGCGGCGTCACCCTCTACCAAGGGTTCGCTCAAACCGCGCGGTACTGCTGGTTGTTCCGACCACGCCCGTTTGGATCGTCTTCGGGCCCTGCTCTTTCCAAACTAACGCAGGTTTCGCCTCGCGCTCGACCAGGATGCGCATCGCGGTCAGCGCGACCAACAGGAAATAGGGCATCTCAAAATACTGCATGCTCAAGAACGCTCCTCCCACGGCAAAGCCAACAAGGCTCACCTTGATCATCCGTGCCAGTTCGTTGGCCCAGCGCAAATCGGGAATGGACTGGGTCGCGTTAACGATTCCATCGGCGGTGCGCAAACTAATCCATCCGATCATCAGAAAAAGGCCCAAACCGATGAAACCATGTTCGCCAAGCACCGCAAAATAGATCGAATGCGCGACAGGAGAACCCATATCGGGATAGGGAGAATACATCTTATAAATCCATTCCGAAGCAATACTAAAGCCACCCCCTAAGAATCGGTGCTTGGCGATAGAAAACATCGTCTCCCAAGCCATAAGACGGGTCATCGCTGAGTTATCCTGCTCGTAAGTCTGTATGGTACTCATACGCTCTCCCCACTGCTCCGGCATGACCAATAATAGCAAAGGAATCAGCAATACTATACCCACAGCCAATGCCATTTTCTGCTTGCTCTTCCACCACAGCATAACGGCCATCGCCGAGATGGCCAGCAACGCGCCACGGGAAAACGACCCCAGCGCGGACGCCGAGCACAGCACCATCATCAGGAGCAAACCTCGCTTGATCCAGCGGTCGTTTACACGCAAGTAAAAGTAATAGACAAGCGGGATAGTCATTACGACCGCCAAGGCGAAGCTATTATTTTCGCTAATAAAACCGCCAGGTGGACCATAAACGCGCCCCCCTCCACCCAAAAGAGTCCATATCCCCCCTTTCACCGCATAAAATCCTACGGTCAGCACAAGAGCAGCCATTAACCATTCAATATGTTTCTTTTCCTGGACAATTACCAAGGCAACAAACACCATGAACATGATCTTAAATACCAAATACCACTTTTCCCATGAAGGCTGGGGTTCAAGTGCAAATAGCGTGGTGACCGTCATCCAGGCAAAAAAAGCCAGCATCGTAACGGTAAGCCCGGTGATGGGAAATCGTTTGGGTTCGCGCGAAAATATCAGAGCCAAGAGCGTAACGATGGCGACGACTTGGGCGAACGGCAATGTTGTGGCAAATCCCCAAGTCATCTGGTGGGGAACGCCGACGCTCACGAATACATACAGTGCCACCCCAAGCCAGGGGCGGGTAAAAGCAAATAGCAAAGGTCCCAAAATCAATAGAGTTACAAAAATATCTCTCATGAAATTTCTGCATCTGTAAGGGACTGACTAGCGATTGCGGTTTGCACTCATGCTCCATCGGAGAGAATTAAAAGAATATGTATGACGAACAAGAAGAGACTATGCGCATTTTTTCACCCCAAATATTATAGTGTTAGTCGAAAAAATGTGCCCCAAAAACCGTAGCGGTGGGATCGCGCGGATTATTGAGACAGCAAAACGTGGCATAACTCCCATCTTGTATGTATTCAGCATATCGAAGCGGTCATAAGAGCGAATCTTATATCCCGCCAAGAAAGATGAAAGTCCGTAGAAGCTGAACCAATGAACAGCCGGATATCGGGCAAAATTCGCGAATTCTGGCCTCGTGGTCATCGCCAATCGCTCATATCTACGTTTCAGGAAACTCGGGTACCAGCTATACAGAGGCAAATTGAACTCTTCCTGCTTCGGGCAAAGAACGTTCGTCGTGCTCAGGTACAGCACGCCGCCAAGCTTTAATACCCGAGCGGCCTCGCGCAAACACGACCGCCAATCCTCAACGTGCTCCAATAGCTCAGGCAGCAGGCAAACATCCATTGATTCATCTGGGAAGGGTAGTTGCGTCGCCGAACCAGTTTCAAAACGGATGGCAAGACCGGCCTCCCGAGCGCGGCGCCGTGCCAACTCAATCAGCGGCTCGTTGATATCGACGCCGCAGACTTTATGGCCTCGTTCCGCCCATATCCGGCACTGGGTTCCCGCCCCGCAGCCAATATCCACGACATCCAGCACCTTGGCGGATGGGTTATCGCGATCCCCAAGCAGACTTAACACCTTGTCGCGGACGGTTGCGAACCTTTCGAGCGTGGCTGGGGACAAACTCTGCTGTTCGTAATAGCGATAGAAGTTCGGATCAGAGCTAGAATCCCATTCGCCAGCATCATGGTTCTGTTCCGCACTCATACGCTATTCCTCGCTTCGCACCACCGTTATCCAAAGCCGGACGAACAGCCCACCACGCGGCTGACCACATAACGAAACTTGCCCGACTTCTCCGGCTGGATCTCAGCCACCGTCATTACTTCGACTCGCACTGATTGGCCCAGCCTTGCCTTAAAGGCCTCTTCCACGGGATGCACGACGCTCGGATCCCAGCCGGATCCTGGCACCAGCAGCACGCGGGTAAGCTCGCGGCTCTCCTGGATGATTTTAAACTGCTCGATCCCCGGCAGATCGCGCACCACATAAATGAGCGCGAGTCCATGCATGATCGTCCCATCAGCGGCCACCAAAAAATCCGTGGCCCGGCCCTGGATTTCCTTCAACATCGGCAACCCCCGCCCACAGGGACAGGGGCGATCATCCATCACCGCGATATCGCCCGTTCGATAGCGCACCAGCGGAAAATCGCCCGTGGCCAGGTGAGTGACCACGATTTCCCCGGCCTCTCCGGCTTGGACCGGCTGGCCGTTATGGTCAATCAATTCGACGACGATATCCTCAGCCGAAAGATGCATTCCACCCGACGGACACTGATGCGCGATGAACCCCGCATCGCGAGCGCCATAGCCATTGGCGACTTGGCAACCGAAAATCCGCGCGATGGTTTCCCGCTGGTCCTCGTAGAGCCGTTCCGACGTCACGAAAGCCACCGCAACGCCAAGATCATTCATGCACTGACCGTGCCGTTCGGCATGGCGGGCGATCAGCGACAGCGCGGAGGGATAACCGAACAACATGCACGGTCGCCGGCGCCGAATCTCGGCCACGAATCGGTCCAGATTGGCCTCCGACATCTCGAAGGCCGGCAGCAGGTAGGTACGCAATACGGCATCCCGAATGGCCCGGAGCCGATCTTGGGTTCCCAACTCGATGGGCGAACCCCACACGACGATCTCCGGATCGCCGATGTCCACCCCCCACCAGCGGGTCGCGCGCCACTTCGCGGCGACGTCATGGCTGATACGGTCCCGGCCCATGAAAAAGATCAAGGGCTCCCCGCTGGAACCGCCGGTGTTGTAGCGCTTCAGCGGCCCCGCATCCTCCGCCTTGAGCGCTTCGGTATTGGCCCGAATCAGGGGCTTGGTGAGAAACGGCAGGCGCTGCAAATCCTTCAGGCTGGACACCGCGCCCGGATCGAATCCCGCTTCGCCGAACAGGCGGCGATAATAGGGAACCTGGGCACCTGCATGTGTTAGGAACGCGCGCAGGGATTCGAGCCGATGACGTTCCAACTCATCAGGCGACCACCACTGGCTGCACTCCAAGGCGCGCAGTCTGGAGACCGAGTCGTGTCGCTTGAGCGCTTCGTGCAGGGGGAACAGCCAACCGGACAAGAAACCTGTATACCAGCCGCTCATGATTCATCCTCTACCGTCGATCCGTCCGATGCCGAACTGTTCGAATTCACCGCCAAGGCGCGAAACTCCGCCAGCAATGTCTCGACTCGCTGCTCCCAGGTATTTTCCCTTGCATACCGCACGATAGCCTCCCGATCCCAGCGCCGATTCAGGGCTGCGGTCAGCGCCGCCGCCAGTGCGGCGGATTCGCCGAAAGGAACGATGATACCGAGATCGGGCCGGCAGATGACCTCGGCATTGCCTCCCACATCGGTCGTAACTACCGGCAGACCGCAGGCCATGGCCTCAAGGAAAACGTTGGCCCAGCCCTCGTTGCGAGTCGCGAGCACGAACGCATCGGCTGCTGACAGCGGCCAGCGCAATTCCGCCGGCGGCAATGACCCCAGAAAATGAACGCGATCCTGCAATCCCAAGTCCTTGACTTGCTGGCGCAGCTCGGCGCTGATATCCCCTTCGGGACTGGGTCCGCCTACAATCAGATAACGCAGTTCCGGATAGTGATCCAGCAGTTGCGGCAAGCACTCGATCACCCGATGAAATCCCTTGCGCTCGACCAGCCCCCCTACCGAGATAAGAATCGGCGCCCGTTCGGGCAAATTCAAGCGCGCGCGGGCCACGTTGCGATCTTCGGCATAAAACCGGGCCAGATCGACGCCATTGCCTACTACTCTTATCTTCCTGGAATCCGCGCCGAGTGCAATCGCGTGGCGGCGCAGGGAATCCGATACGGAAAATACGGTCGCGGCCCCCTCCAAGGCTTTGAGGATACGCCAGCGACGGGCTGGATCGACGGACAGGGATACTTCAGTCCCGCGCAAGGTAATCGTGACCGGAACGCCCAGCCACCCTCCCAGTAGAACGGCGGCATAACCATTGGGGTAGGCAAAATGGGCGTCGATGATATCGGCCCGGCCTTGACGCCGCAACCGCCGGAGGATAAGCAGGCTGCCGAGCGCCATGAAGAAACCATCCCATGCCTTGAACAGACCGGGAATCGAGAAGAATCGAGGCAAGATGATCTCAACTCCTTCCTGCACCTCAAGGTGCGGCGCCTTCGGCCGAAAATGAGGCCGGAAAACCCGTATCAGGCTTTGGAGCGGAAACCACGGAATTGGGACCACCACGGTGATCGGCAAAGCTTTACCGACTCGAAACAGCCGTTCGCGAATAAAAAGACCGGCACCAGGAGTACCGGAATGCGGGAACAGATTTGAAAATACTATCAAGCTTGGACAGGCATCGGGTTTCACAAGCAACGAATCCAGCGTTTCGGCGTGGGGCGTCGACAAACCAGCAAATGATTAACTGCGAATGAAGCTGGAGTTGTCAAAGCAACATCAGCACAGATAAGCGAAATAAGCGAACACGAACGCAATAATCACAAATCACCTGCAGAGCATTATATTTCATCCAGCGCCTGTTGGTTTTCTGGCATCTATTCAAAGAGAGGCATCTATTCTTCGTCCAGATCGACTCCCAACTCCCGCAAGCGTTGCGCCAAACGGTCGGCCCGTTGCTCCGCCTGCTCGGCCCGGTGGCGTTCCCGCTCCGCCTATTCCTGTTCCCGTAATGCTCCCCCTCACGGGCGTCCGGCATTCGCTCGGCGAATTGTTGGGCAGTAAACGCCATTATCAAATCTCCAGAGTCGCCCTATTTGAAACCTTCAGGCCGACTGGCGTACTGACTCTCGGTCAGCAACTGTTGTGATTTTTCTATTCTGGCCAAAAATCACTGATGGTTTGTTCCCAGCTCAAGGGATTTTCCTCGGGAAACAGAGTTTCCGGCAAACCGGTTTCCCGGGCGGCGATCAGGATCGCATCACTGTAGGCATCGCGGCAGGTTTCGTCCAAATGAGCTTTGAGACTGGGATTCTTGCGGAGGATGCGGAGAATTCGCTGGCGCTGTTCCTTGATAGTCAATCGCCAACTACTACCACGCCGTTCTGGTTGATAGCGCCATTTGAGCAGATGCGCCAGGAGAATGCCGAGGCGATTTTCCAGCTCCCGTTCCTTGTTGGCGCCCATGTCCTCTAATTCCTCCGCCAAATGTTCCAGGTCGATATCGGTGAAATTCCCGTGCCGGATTAGTTGGGCGGTTTGTTGCGTCCATCCATAGTAATCTTGTTCGTAGGTGATCGCTGTCATTTTGTTTCTCCAGGGTTGCTTACCGTTTTCGGTTCAGTTGCTATCCCGGTTAGCAAGCCGATCATTGCCCAACCTCTCGCAATTCCAGCCGCCTTGCAAGGCGTTCATCTTTAGCACACGTGATGTCATCGAGAGCAGCAGCAATAAGCGCCGGATCGCCGTCCTCAAGCGCCGCATCCAGAGTTCCATCACGTCCCATGGACGAAGCTTGAGCTTACTCATCAATCATCTCCCGATGAGTTCGCTCCAGCTCAAAATTAGAGGCGTTCTTGTACAGCCTCTGGTGAGCTAAGTCGTTGAAAAAACGCCCTCACCCCCAACCCCTCTCCCGGAGGGAGAGGGGAGTTTTTGTACAGGTTCTTAGTCCAATACAAGCAGCATCCGGCTCAGGTTGCCATCCCAGTCATAATGGCGCAGCACCCACTCGCGATTTCCGCAGCCCCCCTGTTGTGCTCCCGCCAAGTCCGCCAACAGCGCCAGCGCCTGTCGCGCCAGTTCCGTTGGATCATCGGCCACCCAAACTGCCCCCCACTCCGCCGCCTTATCCCCTCCCCCCTCGCGGGGGAGGGCGGGGGTGGGGGAGGCAAACGCTTGGGACGGCCCAATTCCCTCCAGCGCCGCCTGGGTCGCCAGCACCGCTTTACCCATCGCCATCGCCTCCAGCACCTTGTTCTGCACCCCCCGGGCGATCCGCAGCGGCGCGACCGCAACCAAGGCATGAGCGAGATAAGGCCGCACATCCGGCACGGTGCCGGTGACGCGGACGCCGGGCAAACTCGCCAACTGCCGCACCGCCGCCGTCGGCCGCGCCCCGACGATATAAAACCGGCTGTCCGGCGCGGCGCGCTGGATGGCCGGAAACACCGCGCGGGCAAACCAGTCCACCGCCTCGACATTCGCCCAGTAGTCCATGGCGCCGGTGAACACGAGCACCCGCTCCTCGGCCGGATAGGGATTTGGGTACTCCCGATCTGGATTAAAATAGTCGGTATCGACGCCATTCGCCACGGCGATCACCCGGTCGGCCGGAACCTCCGGCGCCAGCCGGCGGAACAGCGCCGCTTCCTCGGCGGTCACGAACACGCTGGCGGCGAATTCCCGCGCCACCGCCCGCTCGAACGTCAACAGGCGCCGGCTTTCCCGGCGATAAATCCAGCTCAACGGCCATGGCTTGCTATCGGCGTACATCGCCCACTTGGCGGAATCGACATCGACGAAGTCCATCACCCGCCGCAAGCGATCATGCGGGGGATTCAGCACGTACTGTGCCATCGCCGAGGAAAACACCAGCACCCGTTTGATTCGTTGCGTCGCCACCACCCGATCCACCCAGGCCCGCAGGCCAGCATGGCGATAATACGGCAGGGTCAACGGCTCGCCAGTCGCCAGGCCGCGCAAACTCCACCATCTGGCGCGACCCGGCTCCAGCGGGGCATAGTAGACCTCGGCGCAGAAACGGCGGACCTGATCGACCTGCCGCCAGTCATCCGGATCGTCCACGAAGGTTCCCAGCCAGACCCGGTAATGCCCGGCCAGATGGCGCAGCAGGTGAAAGGAACGCACCTTGTCGCCCTTGTTGGGCGGATAGGGAATGCGGTGGACCAGAAACAGCAGATCGTGCATCGGCGCGCTTTACCCTCAGCCCCTCAAAACCGACTATATTCTCAGCCCGCAAGACTTACGCGACTCAATCAGGGTTATCCACCCAACGATCATGTCGATGGGATCGACACCCCCAACGATGAAAGTCCGGTACTTTCATGGCAACCCTATTCCAACGCCGCCGCGGCAGGCAGACGCGCCCCGCCGAGCGCCCGGGCATAGACTTCGGCGTAGCGGGCAACGCTGTTCGTCCAGGTGCGTTCCTGCTCCACGAACCAGCGTGCCCGTTCCAGCATTTGTGGCCAGTCGGCGCGCTGGGCCAGCACGCGATCCAGCGTCGCCGCCAGCGCCGCGGCATCGCCGGCCGGAAACAGAAACCCGGTCTCGCCGTCGCGAATCAGTTCCCGGTGGCCGCCCA